>PMAM01000306.1:6362-34230 GCA_003152595.1 Acidobacterium sp. | reverse complement strand
CTCCGCAGCCTGCTCGCCGAGAGGCGGAACCGCACGGAGCACCTGGAACGCGCCCGGCCACTGACAGCGCGACAGAGCGAGGTCCTGCGGGGCATCCTCGACGGTCTTGCCAACAAAGAGATCGCCTGGAAACTCAATACATCGGAAACCGCGGTCAAGGCCGCTGTGCAGGAGCTTTTTCATAAAGCCGGGGTGAGGACACGCAGCCAGCTGGTGAGAATCGCAATCGAGCAACATTCCTTTGACTGGTTGCGCCCGCGGGAAGACAAGAGCTGACGCGCCGACGGGCGCCGATCGGCGGTACAGGGTTCGGCAAACCGCGGTTCGTCACAAATGCATGCATAGCCGGTTTTGTGACCTGACCGGGAATCGGGTATGACCAGCGCAACGGGATAACTTTTCGCTTCTCTTTGCGGGGTCACGCCAGTGTTCGATCCCGGACAATTGAGTCCGGTTTCGGGCACCTTGGAAGGCCACTCGCCCTGTGAGCTCGTCGACAGCTCACATATTTTTCAACAGGATGCAGGCGACCGCCGTTTGGTCACGAACGGGCAAGATCATCGCACAAGACCTGGTGCGGAGCAGCTGGACTTCAGGTTGTTCACACGCTCCCAGGCTTTGGGAGGCTTGATGATACTCCAGACGGTACTGGCCGATGACGAACCGCTGGCGCGATTGAAACTTCGCCAAATGCTCGCAGAGATTCAGGGAGTGGAAGTGGTGGGGGAAGGCGCCTCAGCCGCTGAGGTGCTGGAAGTCGTGCGCGAAACCGCACCGCAGCTGCTTCTCCTCGATATCTGCATGCCGGGCTCGGATGGCTTCGCTCTGATCGACCAGCTCAACGCGCTCTCCGGCATGACTCTGCCACGCATCATCTTCACTACCGCCTATGACACCTATGCCCTGCGGGCATTCGATATGAATGCGGTGGATTATCTCCTCAAACCCTTCACGACCGACAGGCTGCGTACGGCCGTGGATCGCGCCCGCGATGAAATCCGCACCGCCGGTAAAGTCGCCGGCCACCACGAGGGAACGAGTCAAAACGGAAGCCACTATACCCGCCGCATCGTCTTCAAGTCTCGCGGCCGGATCCTGTTTCTCCCCGTCTCCGACATTCGCTGGATCGGTGCGGAGGAGAATTACGTGCGCATCTGCACAAAAACGGAGACGCATTTGCTCCGCCAGACCATGACCGACCTCGAAGGAAAACTGGATCCGGAAATGTTCGCGCGGGTCCATCGTTCGGCGATTGTGAATCTGCAGTACGTGAAGGAAGTCCGCACCGAATCGCGCCGCGATTTCGCGGTACTGCTGGTCAATGGGCAAAAGATCCCCATGAGCCGCAGCTATCACGCCCGCATTCTCCAGTCCTTTAAGGCGGTTCGCCCCTCACAGGTAGCCTGAGCAGCTGCTCAGCCGCAGGCAAAACGAGGACGCCCGGTCGACGGAATTCTGTCGGCGGCGTCCTCTTCGTATTCTGGCAGCGATTGTTTTGCCGAGGGCGGACAGGCCGGCAGCAAGCTCCTCAGCTTGCGAGGATCCATACCTTTGCGCCCGGTTATGTGTCGCCGTAAACGGGTACCGAAGCTCCGTGAATGAGCCTCGCATCGTCGCTGCACAGAAACAGAATCACCTTTGCGATCTCCTCGGGCCTGGGCCACTTCGCGAAATCAGCGCCTGGCATGGCTTTTCGGTTCGCCTCCGTATCGATGATGCTCGGGATCACGGAATTCACGCGGATGCCCTTGCCGCGCACATCGGCGGCGAGCGAATCCATCATCGCCACGGCCGCTGCCTTCGATGCGGCGTACGCTGCCGCTCCAGCTGCATGATCGAAAGCCGCGCGCGAGGCGACGTTCACGATCCAGCCACTGCCCCGGTTCAGCATGGAAGGCACCACGGCGCGGCAGAGCGCATAGCCCGAACGCAGATTCAGCGCCATCATCCGCTCCCACACATCGGGCGGCGTCGACCACAGCGGCGTCCCTCCGGCGTATCCGCCAACGGCGTTCACCAGAATGTCGATCCCGCCGCTATCGGCGGTCACCGACTCGATGCACTGCTGTGTGGCGGTTTCGTCGGTCACATCCAGTTCCAGCCCCGACAGCGAGCCTGGCAAGCCGCTGGCATCGCGGACCACAGCGGCAACTTCCTCCTTGCGTCGATACGTCACCATCACCCGCGCGGACTCCTGGAGAAACGCGAGGCTCACCGCCCGGCCCAGCCCACCCGTGCCTCCGGCAATGAACACAACTTTGTCTCGAAATCGCTCCGCCATTTCGGCTCCTTCTTNNTCCCACGACCTGAAAGTCCGATACCCCGCATTTCCTGCATACCCTGGATATGCGGCCGATCTGTTTTTCCCGGACGGTTCCAGCTCGGCGGGAAACTGGATTTCCAGGCTCCGTCGCGATCAACGGGCCGGGATATCCGTAAGGTCCCGGCCGCTTTTCCTGAGGCCGGCGCAGAGCAGATTCACAAACCCGGCCTGTCCCGCGCGACCGCTTCCCTTCCGCCGTATGCCACGTTACGCCATGTGTGAGAATCGACCGGTGAAGCGTTCCTCTGCCGATATTGTCCTGAATCTCGTCCTCAATTTTGCCCTCATCACTTTTGCTCTTGTAGCGGCCAGCGCTCAGACCGCCGCAGCGCGGCCACCGCTCATCCCTCAGCCGCGCGAGTTCACATCCCGGGCCGACCTTTCTCTCTCCGGCGGTGCGCGCATTCTCGTTCCCGGCGGCGACCCCGGCGATCGCTTCGCTGCGAAGACGTTGGCCGACGAGCTGAAGGTTCGCGGCGTTCGTCTGCCAGGCACGGCGTCTGCCGTTCGCATCTGGCTGTTGCGCGACGAAATGGCGTCAGCACGCCGCGTGCTACACCGCGAGAAGATGAGCTTCGATCCAGCGATGCAGCCGGAAGGCTACGTTCTCATCACCGGCCCGCATGAAGTCTTCGTCATCGGGCACACGGCTTCGGGCGTCTTCTACGGCGTGCAGACCCTCACCCAGCTCGAGCGTCGCGGCGGCGCCGGCCCCATCCTCCAGGGCGCGGCCATTCGCGACTGGCCGGCGATGCGCTGGCGCGGCGTGCACGACGACCTTTCGCGCGGACCCGTCCCCACGCTGGCCTACCAGGAGCAGCAAATCCGGACATTTGCGGCTTACAAGCTCAACGTGTACTCGCCCTACTTCGAGAACACGATGCAGTACACGTCCAATCCGCTGCCGGCTCTGCCGGGCGGTTCGCTGTCGGCTGCGGACGCAAAAGCACTGGTCGAATATGCGCGGCCCTATCACATCACCATCATTCCGGAGCAGGAAGCCTTCGGTCACCTCCACAAGGTCCTCCTCTGGCAGCAGTACGCTCCGCTNNATCACACAATGGTTCGATGAGTTGGCGGAAATCTACCCTGGCCCGTTCCTCCACATCGGCGCCGACGAAACCTTCGAGCTGGGCCGCGGCCAGACCGCCGAGGAAGTGAAGCAGCGTGGCCTCGGCGCCGTCTACGTCGACCTGCTGTCGAAGATTCACGCCGCGCTCACACCCCTGCACCGGCGGCTGCTCTTCTGGGGCGATATGGCGATGAACAGCCCCGATCAGGTCCCGCGCCTGCCGCACGACATGATCGCGGTCGCCTGGCACTACGAGCCCGAACCCCAGGGCTTTGCGCGCTGGCTCGACCCCTACACGCACGCCGGCATGGATACCTGGGTTGCGCCCGGCGTGAACAACTGGAATCGCGTATGGCCGAACTTCGATATGGCGCTGCGGAACATCCAGGGCTTTGTCGCCGATGGACAAAAGGCCGGCAGCACCGGCATGCTGAACACCGTCTGGGACGACGATGGCGAGGGACTCTTCGCTGAGGACTGGTATGCGATTCTCTTCGGCGCGGCCGCGGCCTGGCAGCCCGGCGCCACCGATATCGCCCGCTTCCAGCAGGATTACGGCCCGGTCTTGCATGGTGACCAGAGCGACGCTGTCAATCTGGCCCAGCTCGCGCTCATTGCCGCCCATCAGGCCCTTGCCGGGGTCGGGCTCGACGACGCGCGCGACGCGTACTTCTGGGCCGACCCGTGGAGCCCGGAAGGACAGACGATCGACGCGAAGATTCGCCCGGTCGCTGCCGAAGTCCGCATCGACGCCGAGCGCGCTCTCACTCTGCTGGCCCGGACGCGAGCCGCGGGCAATCTCCGAAACCCCGAAGCGCTCGACGCGATGGACCTTGGTGCGCGCCGCATCGATTTCCTCGCCTTCAAATTTCAGGTCGCCGATCAGATCGCCGATTCGTATCTGCGCCTCTACAACGGCCAGCAGGATCCCGACATCGCGATCCACACATCGCGTGACCTCTGGGAGCTTTCCGGCGTTAACGGCCTCTGCCAGGATTTGCGCGACGGATACGACTACCTCCGCACTCGTTTCAGCGATGTCTGGCTTGCGGAGAATCGCCCGTATTGGCTCAACAACGTCACCTCCCGTTACGACGATGCCGCGCGCCTGTGGGTGGAGCGTGGGACGAAAATCGCTGCGGCGCGAACGCAATGGCAACAGACCCATATCTTGCCTGCGCCACAGGACATCGGCATCACGCAATCAACAACCACGCCCACCCCGAGCGAGCCGCTGGCTCAGCCCACGCCCCCGCATCAGGATCACGTCGCAACCGGCATCGACGTGTTGGAGAAGGACCACTTTGCTGAGTTGGCCGCCCTCGCAAAAAGCCACCAGGACCGCCTGCGCCTCGGCCTCCTCACCAATCAAACCGGGCTCGACGCCACAGGCCGCCGCACCATCGACGTGTTGCAACACGACGCCGCCGCAGCCATTCCTGGCCTGACCTTAACTACCTTGTTCAGCCCTGAACACGGCATCAGTGGATCGTACGACCAACCCGGAGTGCCTAACTCCACCGACGCTGTTTCCGGGCTGCCTGTGATCAGCCTGTATGGCTCGCAAGACGAGCAACGGCGGCCTTCAGTCGACGCGCTTCGCAATCTGGACGCCGTGGTCATCGACCTGCAGGATGCCGGCGTGCGCTTCTACACTTACGAAGCGGTGGTGCGGTATTTTCTCGAAGCGGCAGCGCAAACCGGCGCCTGCATTGTCGTGCTCGATCGGCCCGATCCCATCGGCGGCGCGCTCGTCCAGGGTCCGGTTTCCGACCCCGGCTCGGAGAGCTACGTCAACTCCATACCCATTCCCGTGCGCCACGGCTTGACGCTCGGCGAGCTGGCTCGCTACGACAAAGAACAGCTTCATCTCAACGTGCCGCTCACCATCGTCCGTATGCGGGGCTGGCATCGCGGCGACTGGTACGACTCCACCGGTCTCGCCTGGGTCAATCCGTCGCCTAACCTCCGCGACCTCGAAGAAGCGACGATCTACCCCGCTCTCGGCCTCGTCGAAGGCACGAATATCTCCGTGGGCCGAGGAACGGACACGCCCTTCGAACTTTTTGGTGCGCCCTGGATCGACGGCCGCGCAGTCGCGGATCTCCTCAATGAGCGCGCTCTGCCCGCCGTCCGCTTTTATCCAGTAGACTTCACGCCTGCCAAGCCTTACCCCTATGCAGGCCAGGTCTGTCACGGCGTTCGTATCCTAGTGACGAACCGCAACCTCTTCGACGCGCCGGAACTCGGCGTGGAGATTGCCTCCGCACTCCATCGTCTCTATTCCGATCCGTTTCAGTTACAAAAGATGAATACGCTGCTGGCCAATCGTGCCACACTCGATGCGGTTGAGTCTGGAGACGACCCGCGACAGATCGCTGCGAGCTGGGGGCAGAGTCTGGCAGAATTCAACCGGCACCGACAGGCCGCTCTGCTGTATCCGGACTGAGTTCGACTGGCGGAGACAGGGATTCGGCGCCGACTCCAACCCGGTTACACTATGATGAGTTAGCCCTATGCCCCATGGATTCGACGCGTACCGCGTGTTTATTTCGGCGCCGGGCGACCTCGAACGAGATCGCCAGACATGTCACGAAGCTATCGCGCAGGTGAATGAAGCCACGGCGATGCCGGCCAAGGTCCTGCTGGTTGAGGTAGGACTGCGGGAGAACGGCCACATTGACAGTAATCGCGGTATCGTCTCCGATAATGTCCGCTGGAGTAGTTATTTCGTCCAGCTTTTCGAAGATGACTGGGGTCCCCGCGACCTGTTCCGTAAGCTTTTTCTGCTGGCGGCCGAGTGCCGGGACGACGCGACCATGCCGATGCGTGAGGTGGTGGTCTGTCTGAAGGACGCGCCGGGCGAGACCAATACGGAGATTCTGGGGTTTCGCAGGGAACTGGAGGAGCGCCAGGATGTTCGTCTTTTCCGCTACAGCAGCATCGATGCGCTCAGAGAACACTTGACCGGGGTCTGTAACGGATGGGCGCGGAACCTGATCGAAGCGACGAAAGCCGCGGCCGCCGGCCCAGCGGAGCCCACCGGCGCATAGGGGTTCGCGACGGCGGCTAAAAAATGGCCACGGAGCGCCATTCCATGTAGTAGTGCAGCTGATCCTCGCGCACAATGGTGAACCCGAGCCGCTGATGGAAGATCAGTGAGCCTGGATTGAAGCGGAAGACACAGCAGCGGATCGGGAGCCTGGCCTTCGCGGCTTCTTCCTGGAGGCGGCGGATCAGCACGGTTCCTATGCCTTTGCGCTGCAGGCTGGGGTGAACGGCTATGTCAACCAAGTGGAGTTCGTCGTTTTGGGGAGCGACCCATAACCGGCCGACCGGCTTACTATCCAAAAGCACGACGTGGTAGCAGGAATTTGGATACGAGTAAGTGTAGGCGGACATCTGGGCGCGAAACTGCATCCGGATGAGATGCTCTCTCTGCGCAGGAGTTACAGGCGCGAGGGCAAACTCAGGGCCGCGGACGGCGGAGTAGAGGTCATAGAGGAAGATTTCGTCCTGGGGCAGTGCGGGGCGAACGGCAAGGGTCGACATGGCTAAGGGTCCCGGGGACCAGTCCAGGGACCGGTCCCTCAGTGCGGAAGTTCTCTAGTTGCGCGGGGGATATACGCCCTGCATGGCAATGATCCAATAGAGGCCGAGGAACGGCATCAGGTTATTGTGCGGCTGGCCGCTCCCGAACATGGAAACGGCTGCGGGATTCATCGGGGCCAGGGGCGAGGACGAGGCGGAGTAGAGGTTGCCGGAGGTTGAATTGGCGAAGCCGTTTCCTACAGGCTGGGCCACGTGGCTTCTGGCAGCCGAATTTACCGGACTGGCCCTGCCGGCCCGCGCTCAGCTGGATAGCGGCTCGATTGCCGGCGTCGTCACCGATCCAGCCGGCAAGGTCGCCCCGGTGCGCTCACCGTTCGATGACCTCGGTCGGCAAAGGGGTATGGGAATTGAAGGATGGTGACGAACGGACGTGGTATCGGCTGATCTACCTGACAAAGATCGGGGATACCCTCCACGTCCTGCATTGCTTTGAAAAGCACAGCAGAAAAACTGACCGGCGCGATCTGGAAGTGGCCAGGGAGCGGTTAAAGGAAGTCCGGAGGAAATTGCTGGGCGGGTAAGACAGCGAGCCCATTGACCAATGGAGTGGTCAAACAATGATTAGATCAAGTCACATCACCACTGGAGATGTTCTGGACGACCTGGGGTTCTCCAGGTCCGAAGCGTCGGCTCTGAAGATCAAGGCCTCGATCCTGGAGGCAATCCTTGCCGAAATCGACCGGCGCGGCTTTACGCAGCGGCAGCTTATCGATGTGCTGGACGAGTATCAGCCGAACGTCAGCAATCTCCTGCATGGCAGGATCAGTAAGGTGAGCATCGAAAAGCTCCTGACCTACGCGGACCGGCTCCGGATGCAGAGCAGCATCGAACTGCATCCACCGGCCAGTGCGACCCGAAAATCAGCGAAGCGCACAGCCAGAGAATCGGTGCACGCATAGGGCGCTCCCATCTCTGGGACCCTGCCAAGAGCGGGAGACAAAGTGGAAGGCGCGCGGCCTGCACGACGGCAACGTCACCAATCACTTTCGACAGAGTTGGTATCTCACCAGGAACTGGCAGCGGTCCAAACCGGAGTAGAATGTTGCCGAGGGATATTTCCCGGTTGGAGGTGAACCTTGAAAAAGCTAGCCTTTTTCCTCGTGAAAGAATCCCGCAGTCAGGTGTGCGGATAGCGAACGGGAATTAGTGAGCCGCCGGCGAGCTACGGCATTTGCTACCTGCCATTGGTCATGAACGATGCATCCGCTGTCCTGTTGCAAGTCCTAAACGTGGTACCCTCCACGCTAAAAAAGGTGAGGGATTTGCATCAGAGGGACCATCTGACAAACTCGTTCGTAGGGAAGGTCGTTCCGATGATCACGGGATTGACTGGAACCCGTCGTTAAGGGGCCGCACACTCAAAGGAAACACCCAATGAGTATGCGGTCCTAAAACCCGCCTCGGTTATACCTTCATGAAAAAGATGGCGAATTTCCTCATCGTATTTGGCAGCGGATTAGCAGCTTTCGGCATTTCCGGATTTGGAGGGAGTTTCTCTCCCGACTTACTCCGCTACCCCAATGGTGGGCTGTCTGGTTCGCTCGGATGGTCCCTCAATAACCAGATCGAGATCGTGGTCGGAGTAGTGTCCCTGGCGTTCGGCCTGATCCTGCGCAGAGATTGAAAGTAGTCCACCACCGGCTATGACCCAGAGTCGCATGATCCATGCGGCCTCCTTCTCTTCGTCGCCGATTGTGGGAGTGACTTTGCGGATTCCCCGCGCTGATATGTGCCCATAGCAGTTACAAATTCAGAGCGGAGAACGAATGAGCACGAGCACGTCTGCACCACTCTCTGCCAGCACCAGCGCAAACGCTGAACCCACCATCGTTGAAACACTTGACGAGGCAGCGTTCATCCTCGAAGAGAACCCCGACGCGGCAGTCCTGATCCGGCCCAAAAGTGTGCAGTTGTAAGGTTTGTTCAGGTCCGTAAGGTGGGAAATAAGAGCTAAACTACTGATAACAAAGTATATGGCGGAGAGACAGGGATTCGAACCCTGGATGCCCTTTCGAGCATACACGCTTTCCAAGCGTGCGCCTTCAGCCACTCGGCCATCTCTCCGCATCCTCGGCGCAGTCGTTCACCGCGCCGGTCGCGCCTTGCACGCTCCCTCTAATCTAACACCCAGCGTACAGGTTGCAGGTTACAGGTTGCAGGGCGCAGGGAGCAGAGCGGAGACGCGCCGGCCCGGGGGTGAGGCCCGTCTACAATAGGCGAGCCCCCGTCTCCCTTTATGTCTGCCGAAGGCCAAATCGAGGACCCGGAAAGCCGGACGAGCAACGGCGCCTCGCCCCAGGTCGAGGTCTTCGAGCGGCATGTGCGCCCGCCGCATCTCGGCGAAGAATTCCGCGCCCTGCTCGCGCTCGCCATCCCCGTCGTTCTCTCCGAACTCGGCTGGATGACGATGACCATCGTCGACCTCATCATGGTCGGCCGCCTCGGACCCGATGCCATCGGCGCCGTGGGCCTGGGCAACGCCATCTACTACGCGCCCTCTCTGTTCGGCATCGGCGTGCTGCTCGGCCTCGACACGCTGGTCTCGCAGTCGTGGGGCGCGGGCCGCTTCGACGACTGCCACCGCTCCCTCGCTCAGGCCATCTACATCGCGCTGGCCTTCACTCCCGTGCTGATGATCGCGATGCTCGCGGCCGAGCGCATCTTCACCGGCCGCGGCGTCGATCCCACCGTCGCCACGCTCACGCGCTCCTACGTCTCCATCCTCAACTGGGGAACCTTCCCGCTGCTCGTCTACGGTGGATTCCGCCGCTACCTCCAGGGCGTCGCGCGCGTGCGGCCCGTCACCTTCGCGCTGGTCAGCGCGAACCTCGTCAACCTCGTCTTCAACTGGATCTTCATCTACGGCCACTTCGGCTTCCCTGCCCTCGGCGTCGCTGGCTCCGCGCTTTCGACGGTCTTCGCCCGCATCTACATGGCTGCCGTGCTGGTCTACGCCGCGTGGGCCCATGAAAATGGCCGCGGCCATCCTCTGTTCGCGCGCTGGCCAAGGCCGGACTGGATCCGCATTCGCGCTCTGCTGCAACTCGGCCTGCCCGCCGCCTCGCAGGTGGTGCTCGAAGTCGCCGCTTTCGGCGCGGCGACCGTCATGGCGTCGCACCTCACGCCCATCGCGCTCGCCACGCACGAAATTGTCCTGAGCTGCGCGGCCTACACCTATATGGTTCCGCTGGGAATTTCTGCGGCAGCCGCGGTCGCCGTCGGCCATGCCATCGGAGCCGGCAATCCCGCCCGCGCGCGCCGTGCTGGCCTGCTCGCCATCGGCCTGGGCGCAGGATTTATGGCGCTCATGGCGGTGCTCTTCCTTGTGGTTCCCGCGCCGATCATCCATATCTGGACGCGCGACCGGAGTGTCGTCGCCCTGGGCGCGCACATCCTGGCGATTGTTGCAGGATTTCAGATCTTCGATGGGATTCAGACCGTCTCCACCGGAGCGCTCCGCGGGCTCGGCGAAACGCGCTTCCCCATGCTCATGAATTTCGCGGGCTACTGGATCCTTGGACTGCCGTTTGGGGCGCTGCTCTGCTTCCGCCTGCACTGGGGACTCTCCGGGTTGTGGACCGGACTCACCGTGTCTCTAATTTTGATTGCGGTCGTGTTGAGTGCAAGATGGATAGCGGATTCAGGGAGGTCGCTGGTCGTCCAAGCAGGGCACAGAAGTTGAAGTGCCGGCCCGGCCCTACTTCTTTCCCTTTTTCCCAGCCTTCTTGGCCAGATCGTTCAGCGTCGTCTTTTCCAGCTCCTCGCGCATCGCGCTCTCGGCGCTCACAAACACCTTCTTCAGTGCCCCGCCCACCTTCGCGGTCTGCGCCGACAGCGATGCCGTGTGAAAAAGATCGCCGCCGTCCAGAGCCGCGTAGATGTCCGCCAGCGTAATCGCCTTGGGCGAACGCGCCAGCTTCGATCCGCCATGCGGACCCTTCTGGCTCAGCAGCAGCCCTGCGCGATGCAGCAGCGAAAACACGCGTCGAATGACGACGGGATTGATGTTCAGCTTGCCGGCTACCTCTTCTGAGGTCTGCAGTCCATCCGGTTCAGCAGCGAGCAGAACCAGCGCATGAACGCCGGTTGCGAATCGGGTATTTGCGGCCATGCATCCCAACCTATCACAGCTTCTTCGGCACAACATGAAATCTGTAACAACCCGAACGCCTGTCCGTCCGCGGACATGGGAGCCTGGTCCGCCGGCTCTGTACCCTGCTCCCTTCAGCCTGTACCCTGTACCTCATGCGCATCCTCTTCGTCGGCGATGTCTTCGGCAGCGCCGGCCGTCGCATCGTACGAGAACATATCGGTCACGTCATCGCTGGTCGCGGTGTTGACCTCGTCATTATCAACGGAGAAAACGCCGCCGGCGGATTCGGTCTTACGCCCACCATCGCCGACGAGCTCTTCGATCTCGGCGCGCACGTCCTCACGACTGGAAACCATGTGTGGGACAAGAAGGAGATCATCGACTACCTGAAGTCCGCCTCGCCCGACAGCCATGATCGCCCACGCCGTATCCTGCGGCCCGCGAACTACGCACCCAATACCCCTGGCTATGGCGTTTATCAGGGGTCGCTGCCGTCGGGCCAGGCTTATGCCGTTCTGTCGCTTCAGGGCCGCGTCTTCATGGCGAACAACGAGGACCCCTTCCGCACCGCTGACAAATTGCTCTCTGCAATTACCGCAAAGGTCATCGTCGTCGACTTCCACGCCGAGGCCACCTCGGAAAAATGCGCAATGGGCTGGTACCTCGATGGCCGCGTGACTGCGGTGATCGGCACCCACACCCACATCCCCACCGCCGACAATCGCGTTCTCACCGGCGGCACCGCCTATCAGACCGACGTCGGCATGAGCGGTCCCTATGACTCGATCATCGGTGTAGAGAAAGAGATGGTCCTCGAGCGGTTCCTCACGTCTATGCCGTCGAAATTCGAAGCCGCCAGGGGTGACCCGCGCATGGCCGCGCTGCTCATCGAATGCGACCCCGAGACCGGCCATGCTCTCTCAGCCGAACGGTTGCTCCTCGGCGAGTAGTCGTCTGGCACAAGATCTCATTTCACTCTGGTCACAGTGCCTGAGACAATATCAACAGGGGAAACTCGATTGTCCATCCACACGCCCGAAGAACTGGCCGCCATGCGTGAATCCGGCCGCATCGTCCGCCTCATGCTCGAAACCATGAAAGCCGCCACGCGCTCCGGCATCACCACCGGGCAGCTCGACGAAATCGGCGGCGAGGTCATGCGCCGGAACGGCGCCGTCTCCGGACCCACGACCGTGTACCAGTTTCCCGGCATCAGCTGTATCAGCGTGAACGACGAGATCGTCCACGGCATCCCCTCCGACCGCCGGCTGCGCAACGGCGACCTNNGAGACGGTCATCGTCGGACCGCCCACCACCGAGTCCTCCATCGGCAACCGGCTCGCGGTCTGCGCCCGGCGCGCCTTCCACGAAGCCATGCAGGTCGCCCGGGCCGGCCATCGCGTGCGCGACATCGGCCGTGTCGTCGAAAAAGAAGTAAGCGCCTCCGGCTTTTACGTCATCCGCGACCTGTGCGGCCACGGCATCGGCCGCACCATCCACGAGAAGCCCAGCGTGCCTAACTGGCCCGACCCTTCGGCCTCGGACTTCCTGACCGAAGGCCTGGTCATCACCGTCGAGCCCATCATCGCCAGCCGCTCCGGCAAGTCGGTCCTCGCCAGAGACGGCTGGACGGTTCGCACCGCCGACCGCGGCCTCGCCGCGCATTACGAACACACCATCGTCATCACCAAAGATGCGCCGGTACTGCTGACCGCCGCTGCCTGAGTGCGCCTTCAGTTTCATCACCCGGAGTTCCGTCCGGAAAGGGTCAGCTCCCCGCCCGCATTGCGCAACCGTCCGGTTGCATTTCCACAACCCGCGGCGTAATATGCAACCGGGAGGTTGCCTATGCCCACCGCTACCCGCACCCAGAACCCCGCCGCCGATCGCATCGAGAAATCCATCGAACTGAAGGCTCCCATCTCCCGCGTCTGGCGCGCTCTCACCGATCACCACGAATTCGGCGCATGGTTTCGCGTTCAGCTCGACGGCCCCTTCCGGGCCGGCGAAGTTGCAACCGGCAAAGTCCTCCATCCGGGCTTCGAACAGCTCACCTGGCGCGCAACCATCCAGGCCATCGATCCCGAGCAGTACTTCGCCTTCACCTGGCATCCCTACGCTGTCGACCCCGCGGTCGACTACTCCAGTGAAACCCCCACGCTGGTCGAGTTCCACCTGGAAAAATCCGCCACCGGCACTCTGCTCAAAGTCACCGAGTCCGGCTTCAGCGACATCCCCGACGAGCGCCGCAACGAGGCCTTCCTCCGCAACAGCGAAGGCTGGGCCATCCAGATAAAGAACATCGAGGACTATGTCGCCCAGCACCCCTGAATCCGGCCCACGCAGCCGCACCGCGCGCCGCGGGAAACCCGCCTCCCGCGGCCGCGCCCCCGCGCGCGCCTCTCACCGTGCCTCGTCGCCTCCGGCGTCCGCCCGTACGGCGAGCACGTTTGCCGCGCTCGGCGACCGCACCCGGCTTTCGCTGCTCTCCAGGCTCAGCCGAGATGGCCCCTGGTCCATCTCGCAGTTGACGCATGGCTCTCATCTCACACGCCAGGCCATCACCAAGCACCTGCGCGTGCTCGAGCGCGCCCGGATCGTCCGCTGCGTCCGTTCCGGCCGCCACAGCTTATTCGAAATGGACCCCGAGCCCGTCCACGAGGTCCGCGATTATCTCGACCGCATTTCCGCTGAGTGGAATCGGGCCCTGGCCCGGCTGCAATCCTTTGTCGAAGGCTGAATCCGCTCTTTACTTCGAATCCGAACAGGCGTCGTCCACTGCATCTGCAAATTTGCGGAACAGCGGCATGTTCGGCTCCTTCAGCCCATCCTTCAGGGAATGCTTCCAAAGCGGCGCGCTCGTATGCTGGTCGTCAAACATCGTATAGACCGCCAGCTGATCGTCCACGGGAAAGACTCCGCCCACGCCCGGCCCGCCACCACCCGAGGCTCCCACATCTCCCGGTCCGTCATCCACGCCGGGAACTTGTCCGGGGCGCTGCGGCTGGCCCGGTTGCCCAGGATTCTGCCCTGGCGCGCCCGTTCCCGGACCCGGTTCGCGGGGTCCACCCACCGGCGGCATTTCGGTTGGTTGACCGGGAAGCCGGTTCCCCGTTGCCCGCTCCTTCCACACCACGAAGATCAGATCCACAGACTGCGTGATGGATGATGCGTACACCAGCCGGTACCGCCCCCATCCCTCGATCCTGTTCTGAACGCCAACCGCCGCGTCGTAGTCCGACGGATAGTCGCGTGCCAGNNCAGAACAGCTTCGGGATCACTTCCTCTTTTTTCGTCTTTGCGGGAGCCGCCGCTGCCACTCCGCCCAGCACCACAGCCACCAGCAGCACGCCGTTTCTCATCCGTGGCTCCATCCGGCAGAACGACTTACCGCTGCCTACGGCAACCGATTGTATCGTTGACGGGAAGGCCCCCGCACGGGACCAATCTTCCCGCTCGTTCAGGCACTCCATAGACGACCTGCACAGGATTGCGTCACCCTCTTCCGTCGCCTTAACTCCGACAAAAAAACCGGCGACTGCAACAAACTGCTGCGCTATACTTCCCCTATTTCCAGGAGGGCTCCTGACCATGTTCCGAGCCATCGCGCTGCTCGCCGGAGTTTCTACGATCCTCGCACCCACGCTCTTCGCCCAGAACCCACCGTCTGCGTCTTCCAGCAGAAACAAAGGTCATTCTGCAGAGATCGATGCCGGAGCCGACGCCGGTATCATTGCAAAGCAACTCACCACGCGTACGCCTGCGCCCGCCTTTGACGTTGTCCCCATCTCCGGCTTTACCTCGAAGGAGATCGATGCCGAAGCCCAGCGCCGCAACTGCACATGGGTGGTGACGCTTTGGAGAGAAGAACTCGGTCCTGGCAGTCCTAACTTCGCCGGCACCCTGGGCGGAACCCAGACCAGTGCGAGTCAGGGCGTCAGCCTCATGGTAAAAGGCACGAAAATCGGCGCCAATACGCTGGTTGAATACTCGCTGCGCAAGGCGGACAGCCATAAGCCTGTCGCTCACGGCGAAGGCGACGACGACTCTGCTTATCCGAAATTCGCGGACGCCATTCTGAAAAAAATTCAGAAGGAGAAGTAGCGGCTCAGGAGCACTACGAGCTTTTCGCCGCTTCCCGTTTCTCTTCCTCGGTCATCGGTGCGTTGATCTCCAGCAGACCCTCGGGCAATCGCATTTCCAGCCGCCGGTTGTCGGCATCCAGCCGCACCAGATATTCCCTCACGAACGGGATCAATACTTCCTCGCCTGCTTTGCGCACGGCGGGGCGCACCACCAGCAGTTCGGTATTGGATGACTCGCGATCCACAGCCACCACGGTGCCCACTTCCGCCCCGCCGCGATTCAGATCGATGATCCGGCAGCCGGTCAGATCGCTCACGTAGACCGACCCGGCTTCCAGAGGCGCGCGCTCCGCAAAGGGGATCGCAACCGAAAATCCTCGCAGCGCCTCGGCTTCGTTGATGGAATCGACTCCCCGGAATTTCATCACAATCCGGCTGCGCAGGAACCAGAAGTTCTCCAGCTCCATTTCGCGCGGACGTGTCGCTATACGCTCCGGCGGAATCAGAACCAGCCGCGTCCGTTCATGGAAGCGCTCCGGGAAATCCGTCAGGATTTCGGCAACCAGTTCGCCTCGCCGGCCGTGTGGCCGGACCAGCTTCGCCACAAGGATCCATTTCGGATCTGCGTGGTCTGCCACCACCGCCCTCCGCTGAGCCGGTATCGACGCGCGCAACCAGGGCCACGCGTTTCCGTCCGGCAGTCGCAGGTCTCCGCAGTTCGCGCGTAACCGATGGAGCGGTACGCTGCGACTTCTGAACCCTGCTACTCCTCGCTCTCTGCGCCTTCCTGGTGGTCCTCTTCCAGGATATCCAGCGTGTACCGGTGCTGGTGCTTCATGCTCACCGCACCGAGGATCGTTCGCATCGACCGCGCCGTCCGGCCCTGCTTCCCGATCACCTTGCCCACGTCGGTCGGCGCAACCCTGAGCCGCAACACCGTGCTTTCCTCTCGTTCCACTGCCTCAACGATCACAGCCTCGGGAAGATCCACCAACGCTCGCGCAATCTGGGTTACCAATTCCTGCATGTTGTCGGGTTTGTCTGTTGTCTGCTTCATCCCACCCCCCATCGGGAAGACACAGGTCGTTCATCTTCCGGGGTTATCGCGGATACTACCGTAAAGACTGCTACGGTCCAAAGAACAATCCGCAGACTTTCTTACCCCGGAAGTGCAAAAGTAACTTTTGGGAGGTATCTGGAGCAGGCGAGCGGTCGACCCCTCCGTAACGAAGCCGATCTAGGCCGCCGTCGAGGCGTCCGTGCTCTCTTCCGCACCCTTCTTCGGCGCAGGAGAATGACCAGCCGACGAAGGACCCGAACGCAGCAGCTTCGCCACCCGGTCCGACGGCTGCGCTCCCTTGCCCTTCCAGTATTCGATGCGCTCAAGCTTCAGTTCGACGGATGCCGGACTGGTGCGCGGGTTGTAGGTCCCCACCACCTCCACCGACCGTCCGTTCCGCGCGCGGTCCTTTTCAATCACGACGACACGGTAATAAGGTTGTTTGCGCGCGCCCACGCGCGCCAGGCGAATCATCAACACAATCGAGTGTCCTTTCCAGTTCGGCAACCCGGAGCTTTTCGAATCACGGCACGAGTCCGGGCAGACCGAGAATCCAGCTTCTTAATATAGCAGGGACTTCCACGCGCCGCGCGCCGGTCAGACCACCGGATGGACCCATACGAACCCTCCGAATCCGCGGGACCGCCNNCAGAGCTGCAGGCCGGTCTTCAGGTCGATCTTCGGCTCCCACCCCAGCAACTGCTTCGCCTTGGTGATGTCAGGCCGCCGCTGCACCGGGTCGTCTTCCGGCAACGGCGCAAAGCGAATCCTGCTGGACGATCCCGTCACCTCCAGCACCACCCGCGCGCATTCCAGAATCGTCCACTCCTCCGGATTGCCGATGTTCACCGGCAGATGCTCCTCCGATCGCGACAGCCGCAGAATGCCTTCGACCTCATCGGATACGTAGCAAAAACTCCGCGTCTGCTTTCCTTCGCCGTACACCGTCAGATCCTGCCCCTGCAAAGCCTGCATCATCAGGTTCGATATGACCCTGCCGTCGCTCCCGTGGAGCCGCGGCCCATANNCCCACCGGATTCACATTGCCCCAGTAGCTCTCCGGCTGCGGATGCACGCTCGGGTCGCCATAGCACTCCGAGGTCGACGCGTGCAGGAAACGCGCCCCATACTTCTTCGCCACCTCCAGCGCATTCCTCGTCCCGTCCGAGCCCACCCGCAGCGTCTCGATGCCGATCCGCAGGTAGTCGACCGGACTGGCCGGCGACGCGAAGTTGAACACATAATCGACGGGCCCGCAATCGAACGGCTCGCAGATATCGCGCTCGATCAGCTCGAATCGGGATTCATTTTTCAGATGTTCGAGGTTGGCCGAATTGCCGGTGCTGAAGTTGTCGATTCCCGTAACCCGATGACCCTCGGCCAGAAGCGCATCGCACAGATGCGACCCAAGAAAGCCCGCGGCACCAGTCACCAGAACGCGAGTCGATCCGGTTCCTTTCCCATTAAGCACGGACAGGAAATTCCTCCCAACGCCAGCGCTTCGTCTTCATCTCAGTTCCATGGATCAGCGGCAGCCGAACGGAATCCGGTTCGCGAGGCGCTGATTGATCGGCCTCGACCCCGATGTTAGCATGAAGGTACTGCGACGCTGGCGTTCTCCCTTGGCTAACGACGATCATGCAACCGACTTCGATCAGCAGCAACGCCGAAACGAAGCCTGCAAGCTCGACACCAGCCCCAAAAATCCGCCTCGCCTACTTTGTTAGCCATCCCATCCAGTACCAGGCGCCGCTCCTCCGCCGTATAGCGCAGGAGCCGGATATCGACCTCACCGTCTTCTTCTCGAGCGACCTCTCCGTCCGCGGTTACAAAGACAGCGGTTTCGGCGTCCACGTTCAGTGGGATGTCCCTCTCCTCGAAGGCTACAAATACGAATTTCTCCCCCGCATTGCGGACGGAGACCACATCGGTTTCGCGAAGCCGCTGAACTGGGGCATTTTCGATCGCCTCCGCAAAGGCCGCTTCGACGCAGTGTGGGTGTTCGGCTACAGGAGCCTCGCGAGCCTCCAGGCGATCGTCGCCGCCAGGCTTCTTCGCATCCCCGTCATCCTGCGCGCGGAGTCCAATCTTCACGACCACATTCGCTCACGCGCCGTCCACGCTGCCAAACGGGCCCTCTTCGCCTTTCTCCATAATTCAGTCGCGTGTGTCGTCCCCATCGGCAAAAAGAATCGGACCTACTGGGAGCATTATTTCGGAAAGGATTTCCCGTCCTTTACCATGCCCTATGCCGTGGACAACGATTTCTTTCAGCGCCGGGCGCGCGAAGCGGCTCCCCAGCGTGAGAGCTTTCGCCGCGAACTTGGGCTCGAATCCGGACGGCCCGTGGTTCTGTACGCCTCCAAGCTCCAGACCCGGAAACGCTGCATCGATCTCGTCGACGCGTACATCCGCCTCGCGCCCGCACCTGGAGTGGACCCGTCCGCTTACCTCCTCATCGTCGGCGACGGCGAGGAACGCGCCAACCTCGAAGCCCGAGTCCGCGAATCGGGCCTCTCCAGCATCCGTTTCCTGGGCTTCCGTAATCAGAGCGAACTGCCCCGGATCTACGATCTCTGCGACGTCTTCGTTCTCCCCTCTTACAATGAAACCTGGGGACTCATTGTCAACGAAGTGATGAATGCCGGACGGCCCGTCGTGGTCACCGACCAGGTCGGCTGCCAGCCGGATCTGGTGCACGATGGAGTCAACGGTTTCGTCTACCCGGCCTTCAATGTCGATGCTCTGTCCCAATGCCTTCGCCGCCTGATCGAAGACCCGGACCTCCGCGCTACGATGGGCGAGAACAGCCTCCGCATCATCCGCCAGTACAGCTTCGAACAGGATGTCGTCGCACTGCGCAGCGCTCTGGCTCACGCAGTACCGGAGTTTGAAGCGTAAATCCGACGTAGTTCATGCGAGGCCCAATCCGTGCCGCGCAAGTCGTTAAGGAAACGCCGCCGATGTCCCTAAGACAAACACTACAGTTCATCGTCCATCATCCCCTGAACCGAGAGCATAAGGCTCGCGCATTGGCGAGATTCCTAAAATGGCAGATCGGTAGCCGGCTCGTCCCCGGGGCGGTAGTTGTAGATTGGGTTCCTGGAACACGCGTAATCGTGCGACCTGGAGAAACCGGAATGACGCAGAACGTGTACTGCGGTCTGCAGGACTTTGAGGACATGGCATACGTGCTTCACGTTATGACACCGCAGGATTTGTTTGTTGACGTGGGCGCCAACGTGGGATCGTATACCTTGCTCGCATGCGCCGGAAAAGGAGCGCGCGGTTTTTGCTTCGAGCCGGTACCCTCGACCTATCGGCGTCTCCTGGACAATCTGGTTCTTAACAACCTCACGTCAAGAGTCAGAGCCCTCAACATCGGATTGGCCAGCGAAGATGGGGAACTCGCATTCAGCACCGTGGAGAACTGCATGAACCACGTCATTATGAACGGCGCGCGTCACACGGAGTCGGTCACAGTTCCGGTAAAGACGCTTGATTCTGTTCTGCGCGGCGAATCACCTTCCCTGATGAAGATTGATGTGGAGGGTTTTGAAACATCGGTCCTCGATGGTGCTCACGAAACGCTGGCTAATCCATCTCTCCACTCCATTCTGATCGAACTCAATGGCTCGGGAACCCGCTACGGCTTTGATGAAGATCGGATTCTGAAGTTGTTGCGCGCCCAGGGCTTTTCGCCCTACGAATACTCCCCTTTCACCAGACAGCTTCGCCGACTTCCAGGAAAAAACACTGCCTCCGGTAACACCCTCTTTCTACGCAACGAAGATGAAATTCGGGAACGAATCCGATGTGCGCCACCAGTGCGAGTTCAGTCATGCGAATTTTGAGGCGATCAACGTCACCGTCGACAATTCCGTTTCGGGCTCACGGCTCTTTACTCTGCAAGGCTGGACCCGTGTGTGAACGATGAACCTTCCTCGCAAACGCCGCATCCTCTGCCTCTCCGATACGCATCCCGGTTCCACATCGGCCCACCGGGTGATGAGTCTCAAGCGCCTCGGTCAGGAAGTGATCGTTTTTGACGTTCCCTCCTACCAGCCGCGATGGAAACCTCTGGCCTGGGCCCGGTGCCGCTTTCCGGTTGGCCCGCTGATCTATCGCGTGAATCGAGATCTGCTGGCAACGGTCCGGGCTCACAAGCCCGATGTTGTCTGGTTTGAGAAGCCCACCTGCTTTACCAGAAATACAGTCCAGACGATCAAACAAAGTGGCGCACAGACCGTCTGTTATAACCTCGACAACCCTTTCGGCCCGCGCAACGATGGCATCTGGTACCAGTTCATGAAGGTCTTTCGCCTCTTTGATCTGCATTGCGTTCCGCGCACAGTGGACATAGTTCGCTACCGCACCTGGGGCCTGAATTTCGTCAAGGTTCTCCTCAGCTACGAGCCGTCGATACACTTCCCGCCGCCGCCCTCCTGGTCCGACGCTGACCGCTCGCGCCAGGTATCCTTCATCGGCACCCCCTATGAGGAACGCCCGGCCTTCCTCACCGACCTGGCTGAAAAGCAGAGCCTGCCCGTGGTCATTTCCGGCTCTGCCTCCGTCTGGAAGAAGTCACTACGTCCTGATATTTTCGGGCGATCGTTCGCCGGCGGAGCTCTTCTCGGCAACGATTATCGCGAGGGCATTTGGAAATCTCGCATTAATCTTAGCTTCCTGACCCGCCTGAACGAAGAGGACATCGCCCATAAAAGCGTTGAAATCGCCGCATGCCAGGGCTTTCTCCTCGCCCTCCGCTGTGAAGGCCACCAGGCCATCTTCGAAGAAGACAAAGAAGCCGTCTTCTTTTCCTCAGTCGAAGAGTGCGCCGACAAATGCCGCTTTTATCTGAGCCGCCCCGATCTTCGGGACGCCATTGCCCGCCGCGGGCGCGAACGCGCTGTTCGCTGCGGCTACGACAATGACACGCAGCTCGCCCGCATCCTCAATCGCCTCGACGGGGCAGACGTCTGACTCTTCATGTCGCACAAATAACGTGTTTCAGCTGAACTACAAGGGCACAGACAATCACCCGGCATTCTCTGGAAGGGTGCCGGCTCTTTGAAGCACTCTCGTCGTCACAAGACGATCTCCTGTGGCCGGAATCATCCGAACGATCCACGCAGCGCCCCACGAGAGAACAAGCACATAGAGCGGATTCTTGATTATGCCGTTCACCATGATTTGCCCCATACTTCCTTCCGTCAACCCGATCAGCAGATAGACTGTCGCCACCGTCCCCCAGGGCTTCCGCATATCGAACATGCTCTCGTAAACGACAAATATCGCAGGCAGCACAAAGAACGGGAACACAATCACACCGAGCCAGCCAAAGCCGCCGTAGCTATCGGCAATGGTTGTAATCACTGAATTGGTAGTTGTTCCTTCCCAGCCTTCTTCCTGCCCGTCCAGTTGACCGAGGAATTGCCCGGAACCCGCATCCGGCTTGTCGCGATAGAGAACTCGTGGAATTTGGGACATCAGGTCCAGCTTAAGGGACGTAAATGCGTAGTGATATCCTGCGGCGCACGCACTGATCAGGGTGCTGTCCGGGCCGATCAAGGCGAATCGGTTCAGAGTCACGGCGCTCGGGGTCGAAAAATAGTTCACGGCGCGAGTGTCTTCCACCGCTTCGCTGCCGACCTGGTATTTGATTGTGGACCACTCCGACGGCGCCTGTTCCAGGGTGCGAATCATCGTACTTAGTTGTTCACCGAGCGTTGGATTTTCTCTCGCGCTGCGCGCATACAGATAAAAAGGCGACACGAAAAGGACGAATCCTGCAGCCAACCCCATCGCAATCGCAAGATGTCTCCTCCTGAACCTGAAGTTCCGCAGGTAGCAGGTCAGGAAAATGATGGCAAACGGCTCGACAAATCCTTGTCGGCTCCCCCCCACGAATCCGCTCAGTTCCATCACCATGGTCGGCCAAAATGCCATCCAGCCGAAGATATGCCTCCCGTCGGTGGTTCGAAGCCGGTGGTCCACGGCCAATACCAGAGAAAAAGGCAGAAAATAACCGAGAATCAGGCCGATTCCGTGCGCCAGAGAAGTCGCCCCCGCCTCACCGCGAAACGCGGCCTGGAACTCCAGGGCTGTGCCCGCCAGTCCTCCGATGAGAGACACGAAATACAAATACCGCGATTGAGTCGCCGTCTCCGGCTCCGCGGGCTTAGGCAGCGGCAGCCGGAGACGGGAAAATACCATCGTGCCCAGCATCGCCGAAAAGAAATACAGCGCGTAGACCGAAATCACAACATTCGGGGTGTCGAGGTTCTGGTCCGCCCTTTCCAGCACGAGTACTTTGCCAACCTGCGAGATGACCAGCGTACTCAGTGCAAATCGGGTGAATGCGATTCCGCTGATGCTCCCCAAACCGCGGAGGATGTTGTACGTCACGCAGGCGCAAACGATGCTCAGCGATGCCATGGATGCAAAATACAGATTCGTCCCGGATAGCAACTCCCCTGCAAACACAAAGACGACGACAGCAAATACCGCCAGAGGAGGGAGCGTCCATGTCCGAGTCATCGGTGTCCTCGCTCTCCTGGAAGGTGCAGCGAAAGCCGCGCTTCAAATATCTCCAGCCGGCAGCCCGCTTCGGGCCCGATCCGCCCCGTCGGGTCCTGGCTTCCGGCAGACCACCCGCAGCCGCGCGTCACCTCACGGAACCCGATAAACCAGGGCGTCCGTAACGCCAATGGCCAATCCTGCGCCGCCCGCCGCAAATCCCTGCTTGAACCCATTGCCCGGCACCAGCAGCACGTCNNTGCTGGTCATTCGGCGTCTGCCGGATAACCACCACCTTCGAAAGAGCCGCGCCGAAATTCACCCCGCCGGACAGGGCAATGGCGCGCATCACCGTAATCGGGGCGTTGCTGGACAAAGGAATCGCCGATGGCGTCTTCACCTGGCCGATGACAAATACGTTTCCGACTTTCGGAACAATCACCGTGTCTCCCGCCATCAGCGGAATATTGGTTTCATCGGTCGTCTTGGGATCGGTTCCCATAATGACCGTAATCGGCTGAGGATCGCCCGGCCGCCGGACCGTAATGGTATGGCTTGCCAGCGCGGTAAATCCACCACAGGCAGAGATAACATCGAGCAGGCGCAGGGTTCCGAACGCCGGGACCGGCTCCGGCTTCTGCACCTCGCCCACCACTGTAATCACGCGAGTCGGCGAAGCCACCAGCGAGACACTTACCTGAGGATCCACCAAAATCCCCTTCTCCTTCAGCTCTTTCTCAAGATAGAGCGCCACTTCCGGAGGCGTCATACCGGCGACCTTAACGACCCCCAGGTAGGGCAGAATGATCTCTCCCTGCGTCCCCACCTTGATGCCGCTCGATCCCACACTCCCAGTCGGCGAGTCGTAGCTGGTCGAGGTGGTGGTCGTCAGCTCCGGCGCGCCGTAGGTCGCGATCGAAATCACATCCCCCGGCACGATCTTCACATCCTGCAGCTGCACGGTCATGGCTGCAGGCGGAGCAGAAGGGCCATTCGATATTCCGCCGACGGCCGGTCCGGCAAACTGAGCCAGCGCGCCCTGACCGCCGAACAACATGACCCCACAAACCGCCAGACCCGCCGCGAAGCCGAGGAACCCTGCTCTCATTCTGATAACTCCCATCCCACGACCGGCGAGTTACTTGCCATATTCATAGGTGTAATAGCCCAGATAGCCGTAATACTCCGGCAGCGAAGCGTCCACTCCGTTGAAGACGAAGCCGTACACCTTCACGTCAAGCTCGTGCAGAATTTCAGAGGCCCGCGCCAGCATCCGGCGGGTGCAATATCCCTGCCGGATCACCAGCACCATTCCATCGGCCTGGGCAGCCACAATGGCAGGATCGGTTACAGACAACAAGGGCGGCGTATCGAAAATGACGTAGTCATAGCGCTCGCGCAGCTGGCGCACCACTTCGCTCATCTGGTCCGATGCCAGCAAGTCCGCCGGCAACGGTGGAACCGTACCCGACGGAATCACATCCAGTGTGGTCAGCGTTTCATGCGTCTGTGTGACCTCATCCAGCGTGTAATAGCCGGTCAGGACTTCCGATAATCCCTTCCCGCCTTCCAGTCGAAGCCGTTTGTACACCGACGGACGCCGCATATCCGTGTCCACCAGCGCCACCTTCTTGCCCCCCTGAGCCAGTACGGCAGCCATATTGACCGATACCGTCGACTTTCCCTCTCCAGGCTGGCAGCTGGTTACCGCAATGGCCTTCGACTCTCGCGAAGTGGTGGACAGCCGCATCGATGTACGCAGCGCCCGGAACGACTCCGAGAAGGGCGACCGCGGATCCCGCAGCAGCTCCGGCCCCACCACCCACTCCAGCTCCGAGCCCTTGCTCTTCCAGTGGCTCTGCGGAATCATCGCCAGCGATGGCAGGCCCAGCATTTCCTGGATCTCGTGCGCATCCCGCAACCGGGTGTCCATCTTCTCCAGCAGCAGCGCCAGCGTGAACCCTCCGAAGAGCCCGAAGATCATGCCGATAAGGCCGAGTTTCATCGGAGAGGAACTCGAAGGCCCCAGCGGCTGCGAGGCAAAATCCACCACGCTGATGTCAGCCGCATCCAGACCCGCATCCACGGCAGCTTCCCGCAACCGGCCCACGATGCTCTCGTACATTTTGCGGTTGGAGTCGTATTCCTGGCTCAGCAGCATGTACTGCACAAGGTCGTCTCGCTGCCCATACACCTCATGAATCTTGTCGTTCAGCAGGCCCTGGGCCTTGGCCTCGGCAGCCTCGGTCATTTCCAGCGAATCGTTGGCCTGCTCCACCACGCGGTGTTCCTCCGCCTCGATTTGAGTATTGATCGAGTCGTCCTGGGCTCTTAGCTGCTTGACCTGCGGATAGTTTGGACCGTACACCGGCTGCAGGTGCGCCAATTCCGCCTCGATCCCCGCCCGCTGCGCGCGCAGATTCCCCAGCAGACCTTCGGTGCCTGCCATTCCCGCCATTCCCGCAGTTCCACCATTCTCCTGAATCTGATCCGGCGGCAGCGATTTCAGAATCCGGTAACGCGCTTCTGTAACCACGCGCTGCTCGGTCGCATCCGCCAGGTTCTTCTGCAGCGAGC
The DNA here is from genome assembly GCA_003152595.1 of Acidobacterium sp. Lineage (GTDB taxonomy): Bacteria > Acidobacteriota > Terriglobia > Terriglobales > Acidobacteriaceae > Palsa-343. The sequence goes on along the minus strand of PMAM01000306.1, from coordinate 8,889 downwards.
CGATGTCCTGAACCATCAGACTGTGTTCCGGATCCAGCGCCATCACCCCCAGCTTGCGCTGCAGATCCACCATCTTGTTCTGCGAGTCCTGCACCACCGAACGCAGGTCGTCCATTCGGCTGGTAAGCCATTTGCTCACCTCCTGCGTAGTGTCGTAGTGCGTCGAAAAGTTATTCTCGATGAACTCCGTTTCCAGCGCATTCACGACTTCGGAGGAGAGCTTCGCAGACGGGCTGGTGTAAGAAATCGTAATCATCTGCGTGCGCGGAACGCGAACCACCGTCAGATGGCTGCGCAAAGTCCCTACCACCGCGTTGCGCACGACCGGGTCGTCCAGACTGCGATGCACCGGCGCCGGCGCCTTGTTCGTAAGAAACGACGGCGTGGGAAGCAAATGGCGCCCCCCTCCGTTCATGAAAACCGGATTGTCCTGCAGGTCCAGCTTTTCCGCGACCGCTGTCAGCAGCTTCGTGCTCTCCAGAATCCGAATGTCGCTCTCAATCGTCACGTCGATCGTACTGGACGAACCCAGATAAGCCGACATCGATTCCTTGAATTCCGAGCCCGAGCCGGGCTGGATTCGAACCTCGCCCGTGGCCGTATACCACTTCCCGTACAGGAAGCCCCGGCCTGCCGCCAGCAATCCCACTCCAAGGGCCATCGCCGCCAGAAGCATTCGCCTCTTGCGCACGACCAGCCAGAGGTCGGTGAGTGATACATCTTTGCTCTCCGGAGCTGCGGAGATCTGCTTGCTGCGCATCAACTGTTGCACTTAACCTCTCAGTGTGCCGAACGCTGCCCGGCATCCCTGAACTGACGGCCCTGGTTGTGAATTGCTGCCGCTCCTGGATCCGGCGTGCGGCCGTACAGGAAAAAGAAGGGCTTGCTTCCGGTCAATCCACAGAAACAGGGGCTGGCGGTGCGCCATGCATTTCGCCCAGGTATTTCGCTCTGTTGCAAAAGCGTTATCTAAGTGTACAGCCCGGTTTCTTTAGCGGTCAATCCAACCTGGCCCCCGGCGGTGTCTTCTTTTGAACCCCCCTGGTTTGCCCCCCTGGTTCTCCGCGGCTCCGGCCCCCGCAAACGGTCCCTGTGCCGATTCCGCCCTCAAAACACGGTCCGCACCGGGATCGGTCTCCAGCTCATCGGGGCGTGTCCCAGCCGGATCAGCGCCGGAATGTCCTGCGCCGCTCGGGGAGGAGCAAACAGGTAGCCCTGCATCATGTCGCATCGCATACTCACCAGAGCCTCAGCCTGTTCCTCCCGCTCCACGCCCTCGGCGACCACCTGCAGGCCCAGGCTGTGCGCCAGGGACAGGATCGCCCGCACCAGCGCCCGCGTGCCGCCAAACTCCTCCCCGATTCGCTCGATGAACGACCGGTCGATCTTCAGCCTCTCAATCGGTAGCTGGTGCAGGTGCTGCAGCGACGAGTAGCCGGTCCCGAAATCGTCCACCGAGAAATGCACTCCCAGATCCGCCAGATCCCGCATCTGCCGCGCCAATTCATCCAGATTCCGCATCACCGTCGTCTCCGTCATCTCGATCTCCAGCGTATTCGGCGCGATCCCGGTGTCCAGCACCGCCTGCCGTACCTGGCGCGAAAAGTCCACCCGCATGAACTGCAAAGGCGAAACATTGATCGCGATCCGCGGAACATTCAGTCCCCCGCGGCGCCATTCCACGCTCTGCCGGCACACCTCGCGCAATACCCAGTTCCCCACCGGCACGATCAGGCCGCTCTCCTCCGCGATGGGAATAAAGCGATCCGGGTGCACAACGCCAAATTTCGGATGCTGCAGTCGCAGCAATGCCTCCAGCCCGCAGAGCCTTCCGTCGGCCCAGTACTCCGGCTGGTAGAAGATCTCCAGCCCGCCCTCTTTCAGCGCCCGCCGCATGAACAGTTCCAGCTCATTGGCTTCCGTCGTCGACTGGCTGATCTCCTGCGACACCAGTACATAGTCATTGCCCCCGGACCGCTTCACCCGGTACATGGCGGCGTCCGCGCTCTTCCACAACGCGGCCGCTTCCAGGCCGTGGTCCGGGTACATCGCGATCCCAAAGCTTGCCGTCACGTCAATGGGATACTCCTCCACCGCCAGCGGCTTGCGCAGTGCCGACAACAGATCCTCCACCACGCGGGTGGCATCCTCGGCGGAAACCAGATCGCCCACGATCACCGTGAACTCCTCTCCACCCGATCGCGCCACTGTGTCGTCCGCGCGCAGGCGGCTCTTCAGCCGCTCTGCCACCTGCTTCAGACAAACATCTCCCATGGCGTGGCCATACGTGTCGTTGATCTGCTTGAACCGGTCGATGTCCAGGCAAATCACCGCCGCCTTTTTCCCGCGGCGCGCTGCCGATGCCAGCGCCTGCTCCATCCGGTCCAGCAGCAGCAGACGATTCGGCAGGCCCGTCAGCGTGTCGTGATGCGCCTGCTGCACCAGCTTCTGGTGCAGCAGCTGCCGCTCCGTTACGTCCTGCACCAGAGAGAACCGCGCCGGTCTCCCCTCAAATCGAATCGTGTGC
>PMAM01000306.1:0-6351 GCA_003152595.1 Acidobacterium sp. | reverse complement strand
TCCTCAGCGCTGTACCCATAGCGCGCCACCGCCGCATCGTTCACCGCGAGGAACCGCAGCGTCTCCGTGTCGAAGATCCACATCGGATGGGGATTGTTTTCAAACAGAACCCGATACTCCTGGCTGCGTGCGTCCGCTGCCCGCTTCTGCTCCTCCAGCAGCGTCAGGATCATGCCGAATGCGACAAAATACTTCGGCACATTCCACATTTCTCCAATCACGCTCACCCGCGGAAGAAATGCCGCCATCAGCACCGCACACGGAAAAACGCCTCCCCATGCCGCCAGACCCGACACCGAAACCAGAACTCCCGCTGTCGTCCGCCGGAAATCTTCCCAATACAACACCGCATTCAGAAGAAAAATCTCCGACAGCAGTGGATAGATGCTGAGGTCTGCATGGCCCCGCAGCAACAGCACGACCAGCCACACCGTGCCGCCTGCCAGAATCGCCGCCGCCCAGCGCTGCGCCGCTTTGGCGCGGTCGTCTGCGGCGCCCTTCCGCCCCCGCCCCAAACGCACCGCCACCGCTACATAGGCAGCCTGCGCCGCGGCGGCCAGACCCAATAGCAATGCCACGGGCGCGTTCCAAAGCGTCACTACCGAGACGTAAGCAACCGGCGGAACACTCAGCAGCAGCGCCGGCACCGCATAGTGCCACCCGGTCTGCCGAACCAGTCCCGACGACAGCGCAAAGGCCGCTCCGCACAGCAGCAGAGCGCTCTCCGACACGGCCACCACCAGTTTCTGCCCCCACGCATCCGCCGGGTTCAGCAGCAGCAAACCAAAATGAATCAGAATGAAGAACCACCCCAGCAGCCAGAACCGCACTCGCACCGTCGCGTGCCTGCGATAGATCGAAGCAAAGAGCACGACCAGCAGGCCGATGATCAGTATGTCCACAAGTGTGTTCTGCATTGAGGCGGATTTTTCCGGCGCTCGACTCTCAGAAGTACCGGCGCGTGAACCGTTCCGGTTGAGAGTACGACGGATATCGGACAGGATCAATCACGGATCCCAGGAATACCACCAAATCTTCCGTAATCGCCACCATCCCTTGCGACGCCCGCCGCGTTCTTCATGACTTCAGTGACTCTGCGCGCCGACCGGCCTTACGCTGACCGCTCCTTAGCTGACCGCTTTCTCGCTGACCAGTCCTTCGCTAACCGCAAGGCTACAGGCTGTCCCTTTGCTACTCTTCCCCCATGCCGGGCGCCCCATCCTCGCGATCCCTCTCGCTGCGCGCCCACGTCCTTCTCATCGGTGTCGTCGCCATCTGGGGCTCCACCTTCGTCGTCGTCAAGGATGCTCTCGCCGGCGTCTCTCCCCTGCTCTTCAATCTCATCCGCATGACCCTGGCCTTCCTCTGCCTGGCCCTCTTCTACCGGGGCCATTTTGGACGCATGACTCGCCGCTCCCTCCTCGCCGGCGCTGCCGTCGGCTTTTGCCTCGCCATGGGCTACCAGTTTCAGACCGCCGGCCTCCGTCTCACCACGCCCTCCAAATCCGCCTTCATCACCGGCATGGTCGTTGTCCTTGTCCCAGTGCTCACCGCCATTCCCTTCCTCCGCCCGCCAGGCTCACGTGCCCCCCACTGGAATGCATGGACGGGAGCCGTGGTTGCCTTCATCGGCATCGTTCTCCTCACCACCCCGGCCGGTGCTGGTTTCGACTTCCGCTCCATCGGCATCGGCGACCTGCTCACCCTCGGCTGTGCGCTGGGCTTCTCCCTGCACGTCCTCGCTCTCGCCCACCTATCGCCGCGTGTGCCTTTCGAACAGCTCGCCATCCTCCAGGTCGGCTTCTGTGCCCTCTTTATGGCGGCCAGCATGCCGTTGCTCGAACACCCATGGATCCACTGGTCCCCCCGTGTCGTCATCGCTCTGCTCGTCACCGCCGTCCTCGCCACCGCCACCGCCTTCACCGTGCAGTCCTGGGCCCAGAAACACCTCCCCGCCACGCACACCGCGCTCATCCTCGCGCTCGAGCCGGTTTTCGCCTGGCTCACGTCCTTCTTCTTCCTGGGTGAACGCCTCAGCCGCCGCGGCGCCTTGGGCGCCCTGTTGATTCTCGCCGGCATTGCGCTTACCGAACTCCTTCCCCAGCCTGTGCAGCCCAGCGCCCACGAAGGCGTCCCCCTGAACAGCTGATCCTGAGCCCCGTGATCTCCCTGCGCTCGCGTTTTTTCGCTCGTAGTTGCGCTCGCTTCTCCACTCGCTTCTCTTCTGACTTCCACTGCCAACCGCTGACCCTCCACTCGCGTCCCACTACCTGTGGAGTCTCAACGCATCCCGTCCTGTAACCCCGACCGACAGCAAAACGTCTAAAGAAACGTCACAGGCTGCGCCCGTGGCGCGTGCCTGCCCTCTTTTCCGGGTTCTATACTGAACGTGCGACGACGCTTCCGCGCCGACCGTCATACGACTACGAGGTACGATTCGAATGAAATCCCTTCTGGGGCGGTTCCACTACAACCGTCTGGCTTCGACCTTCACCATCCTGACCACCCTCTCTGCTGGTATCCTGGCCGGCTCCTTCCTGGCCCATCGGGTTCGCGGCCAGGAGACCCAGGTCAACAGCGCCGACGCCACGCCCCTCAAAGTCCCTGCACCGCACGAAATGCCCACCGACTTCAGCCGCATCGCCAAAGANNTACATGCAGCCCTGGTCCGCGCCGCAACAGCAGCAGCCGCCCGATGGCGACGATGACGATCAGGGACCGGACGGCGGTCAGGGTGGCCAGGGCGGTCAGGGCGGCCAGGGCGGCCAGGGCGGCCTCCAGGACTTCTTCAACCGCTTCTTCGGCGGCCAGGGTCCGGACATGGGCCCCGGCGATGACGGCCAGGAACGCGAGTCCCTCGGCTCCGGCTTCATCGTCGATCCCCGCGGCTACATCGTCACCAACAACCACGTNNGATAAGGCCACCGACATTGCCGTCCTCAAGATCCAGACCGACTCTCCCCTGCCCACCGTCAAGGTCGGCAACTCCGACGGCGTCCAGGTCGGCGACTGGGTCATGGCCATCGGCGAGCCCTTCGGTCTGGCCAAAACCGTCACCGCCGGCATCATCTCCAGTAAGAACCGCACCGTTGAACCGGGTACCCCGGGCGAGTTCCAGCACTTCCTCCAGACCGATGCCGCCATCAACCCCGGCAANNGTTGACATGGCCGGCCAGGTCATCGGCGTCAACACAGCCATCTATACCCAGTCCGCCGGCAACGAAGGCATCGGCTTTGCCATGCCCTCCAATTCGATCGTCGATGTCTACAACGCGCTCATCGGCCCCGAGCACAAGGTCGTCCGCGGCAGCATCGGCATCAGCTTCCAGCCCAATCTGCCCAGCGCCGTCGCCCGTGTTTACGGATTCAAATCCGGCGTCATCATCAGCCAGATCACCCCCGGTCAGCCTGCCGCCAAAGCCGGCCTCAAGGTCGGCGACATCATCACCACCCTCGACGGCAAGCCTGTCAAGGATGGTGACGACCTCGTTGCTATTGTCTCCGCCCGCAAGCCCGGATCGACCATCGATGTGGGCTATCTCCGCAACGGCCAGACGATGCACGCCACCCTCGGCATCGCCGACCGCGACAAGATGATGGCTGCCATCAATGCTGCCGGCAACGAGGAGGGTGAGGAAGGCCAGAACCGCACGCCTGGCACCATTTCACCCGCCAAGCTCGGCATCACCGTCCAGGATCTGCCCCAGGGCGCTCCTGCCAGTCTGCACGGCGTTCTCATTCAGTCCGTGAAACCCGGCTCCTTCGCCGATGAGATCGGCGTCGGCAACTTCCAGGGCGGCGTCATCGTCTCCCTCAACCGGCATCCCATCCACAACGCCCAGGAATTCCAGACCATCGTCGCCGGCATGAAGTCCGGGGACGACGTCGCCCTTGAAATCGTCGATCCGCAGAAACCGAATGGAGGAACCTCGATCCTGGGCGGCACCCTGCCGTAACCCTGCATCCCACTTCACTACAGGGGCTCCCCCACGAAAGTTTCGGGAGCCCCTGTAGTTTCTGTTGCAATTTCGGGCAGTCCCTTTTACCCTGACCGATAGATTGCCGAATTGTTCCCCACTGAGGTACCTGTTGCATGGTTCTCTTTAGAACCTCGCAAGTCATTGTTTTGGCTGCGCTCCTGACCACTGCTCCTGCGTTCGCCACGCGGACGCACCGTGCTGCGACCTCCGGCCATAGCCACCACAAGGCCAAAAAGCACCACTTCGTTCCTGGCCAGCGTCAGATCGAGCCCGAACGCGCCACCGAAATTCAGAACGCCCTCATCCGCGAGCACTACCTCACTGCCCCCGCCTCCGGACAGTGGGACGCGACAACCGAGACTGCCATGCAGAAGTACCAGGCCGATCACGGCTGGCAGACGAAACTCACTCCGGACTCGCGCGCCCTCATCAAGCTCGGCCTCGGCCCCCAGCCCGATGCGGCCAATCCCGTACCAGCCCAAACATCGGCTGCCGGTTCGTCAGTCATTCCCTCCGCGACCACCCTCGACGCCTCGCACGCTGCCGCCGGCACCCTGGCCGCCACCAATACCATCCAGAATTAAACGCGTAGCTGCTCCCCATTCACACTCTCCCTTTTTCGGCTGGTCCTCAGTTGATCGTCTCCTCGGCTGATCGCTTCGTCGCTGACCGGCTTTTCGCCGACCGCTTCTTAGGCTGACCGGTTCTTTGCTGACCGCTTTTTAGCTACCCTCAAACCATGCCTCCATCCACCACCACCATCCGCGTCCGCTACGCGGAAACCGACCAGATGGGCGTCGCCTATTACGCGAATTACTTCATCTGGTGTGAAATCGGCCGCGTCGAACTCCTCCGCCAGCTCGGCTTCGAGTACAAACAGATGGAACTCGAGCACAACTGCCATCTCCCCGTCGTCGAAGCCTCCTGCCGCTACAAATCGCCGGCCCGCTACGACGACCTCATCACAATCGAAACCCGCGTCTCCGGCCTCCGCACCTCGGTCATCAAGTTCTCCTATCGCCTCCTCTGCTCCCGCGACGGCGAACCCGAGCCGGTTCTCCTCGCCGATGCCGAAACCGTCCACGTTTCCGTCGACCGCAACATGCAGAAATGTCCTCTGCCCGAGCCCTATCTCTCCGCCATCCGCGGCCGCCTGGAAGAATGACATTGCCTCCACCAATGTGGGTGCCCCATTACCTGGCCTGAGCGACCCACGAAGTGAAGGAAGTCGAATGGCTCTGCGCGGTTTTCGCAGATGTGGGAAAGAAGCAGATGCGGGTAAAATCAACGCGCATGCCCACTTTTGCATCGCAACCACATAGAACCGCTTCCGGAGGATTATGAGATCAGCCACCTTTGCCCTGTCAGCCGCCCTCATCTGTCTCGCTCTGGCCGGATGCGAAACCACCCGCACGAACAAGCTGCACGCCCATTTTGAATTTGTCTCCGACATCACCACCACGCCGCATCCGGATCCCAAATACGCCTCCGTCGCAACCGGCATTCCCCCCGTCCCCGGCTCGCCCACCGCGGCCGGCCCCGACGGCCTTCAGCCATTGAACGACAATCAGGCCCGCAAAAGCCCCGGCTCCGAAAAAGGAATCCCCATGGCGCCCCGCGAGCCCCCGAAAGACAAGTTCATCCGCCAATAAAAAAGGGTGTTCCCTCACCTAGTGAACCAGCGCCGCCACCGGAACAGCCTCCGGCAAAAGGCCAGGCCCTTCCCACATCAACAACGGAGCGCCCGCGCCCAAATTGCCGTCAGGCTCATTCTCGACTCCCGGCTCCAGCTCAATCCGGATCCGATGCAGCCCCGCCAACAGCGCCGTGCTCAACCGCGTCGGCTGTACCGCATCTCCGAAGGACCCGCAAACCTGAACCCGCAGCTCCGGGCTGCGCACAACGCACGTGATCCCGTCGATTTCGACGTTGCTCGTCTGATCCATCACGATGCAGTGCCAGCCCCTCTTATGCATCCACCCCTCATCCCCCGCAGGGCTCTGCGGCCCGTCGTAGATGATCATGCCTCGGCCCTCGACCCGCACATCGTGCACCTGCCAAAGATTCAGCGATCCAAAAACCACCGCCCCCGGCGCCAGGTAAATCCGATCCCCGGAATGTGCATCGATGTCTTCCCGATGCACTCCCGGCCCGTAATACCGAACCCCCTCTGTCCTCGCCTTGATCCCCGACTCATCCGGCGTGCTGCCCAACAGAAAAAGCATGTCAGACTCGGCAAAATGATCGCCAGGCCTTGTAATGGAGAGCTTCACCGCACCGGGAACGCGAAACGTGATCACCCCGCCACTGCGCCGCGGACGAATCCCATACCGCATCGGCTGAACTTCAACTCCGCGATCCCAGTAGTGTG
>PMAM01000123.1 GCA_003152595.1 Acidobacterium sp. | reverse complement strand
CTAAACCGAGGGGGCAGCTCAAGACCGATCCATGGGCCCGCGACCGCTGCGTAGACAAGAAGTGTTATGGCAAGACTCTTCAACAGCCGAAGCCTGCGCAGATTCGCGAGCAGAACGCAAAGCAGGCAGAGAACAAAAAACGGGAATGCAAACGCTTTGGTCCACTCTCCCAGTGCGCCAAAGAGACCAGCGGCTGCAAATGCGGCCAGATTGTTCTGTGCGACTGCAAACAGGAATGAGGCCGCTGTGAGAATCATGAACGCCGACACCAGGGCGTCCGGTCGTATATCGGAGACGTCCTGCGCTGCGACGATATATGCGAAGACTGCGGCCCACACACAGAGCGTCCGCGTGGGAATGAGTTCCTCGATCTTGATGCCGCGCGAACACATGACCGCTCGCACAGAGTTGACCAGCACAACGGAAGACGCGATGAAGAACATCTGGATGATCGCGTCCGTCATCCGCGCAGCCATGAACTCGTACTTCATCCGAAACCCGAAGATTGCTCTTCCGATCAGGAGCAATGCCGGATAGGCGGGAAAGAAATAAGCGTTGACGACTGAATGCCAAAGGTGGTGCCGGATGGCATCCGAGATATCAAAATAAGACACTGTATCGGCGGTGTTGAAATATGGATTGAAGAGGGCCGCACTCAAGCAGCAAATCGCAATTGCGATGTAAATCCAAAGATCGGAAAGGATGACCCCAGGCGCCGTCCTGCGGTCCTGCCCTTCACACTGCGCGGTGATTGTCGGCAAACTACAGCCTCACAGAACGATGTTTACCGGATGGTAGCATAGCGAAAGGGAGCCGTTATGGGACTGGCGCATTGCGCATCTGGCTGGCTCCTCCGCGCGAGGGTGAGTTTTTTGGCCCCAAATTCATCGTTCCTCAATCCATTACCATAGAAACGTTCCGGTAAACTGCTTCGAGGCATACCTCGGCCGCCGGCTCAACGTTATGCGGAAACCATCCCAGCGCGCGCAGAGCCTCTTCTTCAGCCGCGACGAATCCTGGCTCGGCTTCAATCGCCGTGTCCTCGAAGAGGCCCAGGACACGTCCAACCCCCTCCTCGAGCGCGTCAAGTTCCTCGCCATCACCGCCAGCAATCTAGACGAGTTCTTCGAGATCCGCATCGCCGGCGTCCTGCAGCGCATTGAAGACGGCTACAACGAAGCTCTTCCCGACGGCGCCACCCTGCGCGAATCCCTCGACGCCATCAGGGCCGAGACCCAGCGCTTCGTCGCCGATCAGTACCGCTGCTGGAACGATCAGCTCCTCCCCGCACTCCGCGCCGAGCACATCCGTGTCCTCTCCTGGGACGAGATGGATGAGGACGCCCGCCTGTTCGCAACCGACTACTACCAGCGCGAGGTCGACCCGCTTCTCACCCCCATCACCATCGACCCCTCGCACCCCTTTCCCCGCGTCCTGAACAAGGCCATGTGCCTGGCGCTCCTCCTTCGCCGCAAACGCCGCGGCACCGCCGGTCCGGTCCTCGGCGTCCTCACCGTACCGCGCGCCCTGCCCCGTTTCGTGCGCGTTCCCACCGCCAACGGAAGGGAAGACTACATCTTCCTCGCCGATCTTATTGAGCGCAATGCCGGCGGCATGTACCGCGGTTACGAAATCCTCTCCCGCGCCGCTTTCCGCGTCACCCGCAACAGCAACCTCTACTTCCAGGAAGAAGAAGCCCGCTCGCTGCTCGAAACCGTCCGCGCCGAGCTCCACAATCGCCGCAAAGGCGACGCTGTCCGCCTCGAGATCGACAGCCAGGCCGACCCCGAAATCGTCGACCGCCTCCGCACCAACTTCGAGCTCGACGAGTCCCTCGTTTACCATACCGACGGCCCCGTGAACCTCTCGCGCATTATGACTCTGTATGGCTCATCCTCGCGCGCCGACCTCAAGTTCAAACCCTTCGTCCCGCATGAGCTGCGCCTCAACCGCAAATCCGTCGACCTCTTCGATGAGCTCCGCCACCGCGACATCCTCCTCCACCACCCCTACGACTCCTACGACGGCGTTGTCGGCTTTATCGAAGCCGGCGCGCGCGACCCTAACGTCGTCTCCATGAAGCAGACCCTCTACCGCACCAGCGCCGACTCGCCCATCTTCAAGGCGCTGACTGAAGCCGCCCAGACGAAGGAGGTCACCGCCGTCGTTGAGCTCATGGCCCGTTTCGACGAGGCCTCCAACATCCGCTGGGCCCGCGACCTCGAAGATGCCGGCGTCCAGGTCTTCCACGGCGTTGTCGGCCTCAAGACCCACTGCAAGCTCGCCCTCCAGGTCCGCCGCGACCCTGATGGCATCGTGCGCCGCTACGCGCACCTCGGCACCGGCAACTACAACCCTGACACCGCGCGCTTCTACACCGATCTGAGCCTGCTCACCGCCGATCAGGAAATCACCAGCGCTGTTCACAGCGTGTTCAACTACCTCACCGCGCATTCCGAGTCCGACGACTACCGCCCGCTCCTCGTCGCGCCGCTCACGCTGGCCGAGAGCTTCATCCGCCTCATCCACCGCGAAGCCGAGCACGCCGCAGCCGGCAAGCCCGCGCGCATCATCGCCAAGATGAACTCGCTCCTTGAGCAGAGCTTGGTCGAAGCTCTGTATGCGGCGGCCCACGCCGGCGTCCAGATCGACCTCATCGTCCGCGGCATCTGCTCGCTTCGTCCCGGCCTTAAAAATCTAAGCGAAAACATCCGCGTCCGCTCCATCGTCGGACGCTTCCTTGAACACAGCCGCCTCTTCTACTTCCAGAACGCCGGCGATGAGGAGATCTTCTGCGGCAGCGCCGACTGGATGCCTCGCAACCTCTTCGAGCGCTGCGAAGTCATCTACCCCATCCGTGACCCGCAGATCAAAGCCCGCGTTCGCGACGAAATCCTCGCCGCCTATCTCGCCGACAACGTGAAGGCCCGCCAGCTTCGCCCCGACGGTTCCTACGTCCGTCTCCGCGATGCAAGCCAGCCAGCCTTCGATGTCCAGGACTTCTTCATTCTCGTTGCCGAGGGCAAAGCCGATATCGCCGACATTCCCAGGCGCCAGCAAACCACGACCGAAGCGCCTAAGTCGCGCCCCGCGCGTGCGCCAAAAAAACGAGCCGCCACCGCCACCGCCGCGGACTAAGATCGACCCATGTACGGCCTCATCGCGAAGATGACCCTCCATTCAGGCAAGCGCGAGGAAGTCATCGCTCTCCTTGCCGAGAGTTCCGCCAACATGCCGGGCTGTTTCAGTTACGTCATCGCCAAAGATGCCGCCAGCGAAGACATCCTCTGGGTCACCGAAGTCTGGGAGAGCAAGGCCGCCCACGACGCATCCCTGAACCTTCGCGCCGTTCAGGCCGTTATCCCCAGAGTCAAACCCCTGGTCGCTGTCTTCGAAAGGGTCGCCGAAACCGATCCGGTGGCCGGTTTGCCCTTTGCGCGTTAGCGGGCTTGTGTGCCTCGGTGTGTTCTTAGTCGTATTCGTTGACATACAGTTTCGAATCGTAGTGAACAATCCCGATCCGCAGGCGATTGAGCCAGCCGTGTCGTCCGAGCACATTGCGACGCAACTGCGCGTCGTCGGCGAAGAACACGAGGGCATCGACCGAATGTCCCAGAGTGCTCAGGCGCACATTGTGGCCGTATGCGGTTAGCACCCCGCCACTCGCAGTCGAGAATCGCTTCAGCATCCCGGAGCGAAGTTCCACGCCGAGAGCTTCGCCATACTCCCGCTCGAAAATGCACTCCGCCGCTCCGGTATCGACGTATGCAGCCAGCCGTATCGAGCGGTCGGTTGCCAACTCAACCGGCACCAGGATTCCTCCGTGTCGTGGATCCTTGTATGCATATTCGGTTTGAAATGAAAGAACCGGCAATCCTCACCACCCAGCGAAGGGCAGGCCCGCATCTTCAACGCGAACCACCAAAGGAGGAGGGAAGACGTCGCGTACTTTGACGAACACATCTCGGGCGTCCGGTCCGGCCGCGAGCAATCGATCTCCCTGCAGAGCGACCCACTGCCCGGTGTAGGTTTCGCGATTAATCTCAAGCCACTCCAACTCTTTCGAGAACTGGTCTCCTGCGCTCGCCTTTATCTCCAGCGATGTACCAGACTCACTCGACTCCGCTACATAACGGGTTTTGAATCCAAGATCCTGAAGCTTTGCAACGGCTTGATGCGAATTCGTGGGGTCGTTGGGTGCCACTCCTGCAGCGTGCAGCAGCAACGGTCGCGCCGGAAACTCCTTTCCGTCAATGATGACGATCCACTTCTGCAGTTTCCGAGAAGGACGGAAACTCGCGGCTGCTCGAAGGATGTCGTCTTTTGCCAGCGCCGCGACTCGATTGCTTGCCATAGGAAGATCTCAACAATTAAAATTCAATACCAACTTATTATTATTGTCAACCCCAAAAGGTAAATGGATTGGAGGTGGCGGTCACTTTCGCTTCCACCGGGTCCCGTCCTTCGAGTCTTCCAGCAAAATCCCCATCCCCGCAAGCTCGTTCCGGATCGCATCTGCCCGCTTGAAATCCCGCCGCCGCTTGGCCTGATCCCGCTCCTCAACCAGCGCCTGGATTTTCTCATCCGTCACGCCCCGCGTCGCCAGCAGCTCAGGAGCCGCCTGGCCCAGTTTTCCCTCGCGCTCCGCCCAGTCCAGAGTGAACGTCGTCCACTCCGCATCGTGATCCTCGAGCACCGCGAAGACCCGGTCGAACTCCCGCAGCGCCTCCAGAATCGGCAGCACGTCCTCCGCGAAGAACTTCCCCGAATCCGCGCGCGCATTCACCGCACGCACCAACTCAAAAATCGGCGCCCGCGCATCCGCCGTATTCAGATCATCGGCCAGCGCCGCACGGAAGTTCGTCCGCGCCTCGCGCGCCATCTCCGCGACTTCGCTCGCCACCCCATCTGAATCCGGCCGTGCCGCCCACTTCGTGTTCGCTATCCGGTCCCGGAACGTCCGTAGCTTCTCCACCGCAACCGTCTCGGCCGCCAGACCCTCGAACGTGAAGTTCAGCTGCCGCCTATAAGGAACCGAGATCAGCAGCATCCGGATTGCCGAAGTCTTATACCCGCGCAGCAGCAGATCGCGCAGCGTATAGAAATTTCCCTCCGACTTCGACATCTTCCGGCCTTCCACCAGCAGAAACCGCACGTGGAACCAGTGCCGCGCAAACGTCCGGTGCGTCGCCGACTCCGACTGCGCAATCTCGTTTTCGTGGTGCGGAAACATCAGGTCCTCGCCGCCACCATGCAGATCGAAGCTCTCCCCCAGATACTCCATCGCCATCGCCGAGCACTCGATGTGCCACCCCGGCCGCCCGCGCCCCCACGGCGCATCCCAGGCGCTGTCCTCGCCGGCCTTGTGCGCCTTCCAGAGCGCGAAGTCGAGCGGATCCTCCTTGAGGTCGGCGCCATCGTTGTCCTCGCCCTGGTCCATCGCGTCGACGTCGCGCCGCGAGAGCGCGCCGTAGGCGCTGTCGCGGCGCACGCGGAAGTAGACGTCGCCGCCGGCGGCGTAGGCGCAGCCGGCGTCAAGCAGCGCCTCGATCTCCTCGACGATCGCCTCGATCCATTCGCTCGCGAGCGGCTCGGCGTCGGGACGCCCGAGCGCGAGGCGGTCGGTGTCTGAGCGGTAGGCCTCGGTCATCGCGGCGGCGAGCTCGACGCTCGACCGCTCGCCCGCGGCCGCGTAGATCTTGTCGTTGACGTCGGTCACGTTGATCACCAGGAATACCTCGAAGCCGGCGTGCGCGAGGAAGCGCTTGAGCAGGCTGAAGACGACGAACGGCCGCGCGTTGCCGATGTGGATGCGCGAGTAGACGGTGGGTCCGCAGACGTAGATCGCGACGCGGCCGCCGTCGCGGGGCTCGAAGGCGCGGACCTCGCGCGTGCGCGTGTCGTAGAAGCTGATGTGATCAGCCATCGAGCGTCGCGATCGCGAGCGCGGCCGCGCCCTCACCGCGACCGACGAAGCCGATCGCCTCGCCAGTGGTCGCCTTGACGTTGACGGCGTCCGGCGCGAGCTCGAGCGCCTGCGCGAGCCGCTCGCGCATCTGCTCGCGCGCAGCGCCGAGCTTGGGGGCCTCGAGCAGGAGCATCGTGTCGACGTTGACGATCGCGTAGCCCGCGGCGCGCACGAGCCCGGCGACGACGCCGAGCAGCTCGATCGAGTCGGCGTCGCGGTAGCGCTCCTCGCCGTCCGGGAAGTGCATGCCGATGTCGCCCAGCCCGGCCGCGCCGAGCAGCGCGTCCATCACGGCGTGGGTGAGCACGTCGGCGTCCGAGTGCCCGTCGAGCCCGAGCTCGCTCTCGAGGCGCACGCCGCCGACGATGAGCGCGCGCCCCGCGACGAGGCGGTGGACGTCGTAGCCGATGCCCGTCCTGAGCGCCATCAGCCGAGCGGCTCCAGGCGGCGCTCGCGGCGCTCGAAGAGCGCAAGCTCGTGCACGCCGAAGCGCTCGAGCAGCTCGAGCGCCTCGTCGGGGAGGTCGAGCAGNNTCGATGTGCCACCCCGGCCGTCCCGGACCCAGCGGCGTATCCCACTTATGCTCGCCCGGCTTCGGCGCCTTCCACAATGCAAAGTCCCGCGCCGCGTCCTTCTCGTACTCATCCACATCTACGCGCGCGCCATCCGTGATCCCCGCAAAATCTTTCTTCGACAGCTTCCCGTACTCCGGAAATCGCGCAATCCGGAAATACCACGACCCATCCTCAGCGCGATAGGCGATGTCCTCCGCAGCCAGCCGCTCAATCAGCTTCACCATCGACGGAATGTGCTCCGTCGCGCGCGCAATCACCTCCGGCCGCTCCACCCGCAGTGCGTCGAGGTCCTCGAAAAAAGCCTCCTGATACTTTTTCGTGTAGACGTCGATGTCCACGCCCGCGGCCGTCGCATTGCGGATAATCTTGTCGTCCACGTCCGTGATGTTCATGACGTGGCGCACATCCATCCCCAGCAGCTTCAGCGACCGCCGCAGCACATCCACCTGCAGAAACGTCCTGAAGTTCCCGATGTGTCCGTAGTCGTATACCGTTGGCCCACACGCATACATGCGCAGCGCCTTGCCATCGATCGGCGCGAGCTCCTCCACCTGTCCCGACATCGTGTTGTGCAGCCGCATCGTCACCGGCACATCGCCGCCCACGGCGCGCGCTTCCTCGCCACTTTGCTTCGTCACACTCATGGAGACCAATTCGGATTCTACCAGCGCACTATCGTCGCCCCAGCGCCAGTCCCGGCTCCGCTGTCAGCCCTTCTTCCGCAAAATCCCCCATCACGAACTTCGGCCACGCCGCCGCCGCAATCATCGCTGCGTTATCGGTTGACAGCGCCATCGACGGAAACGCGATCGGCACATGACGCTCCGCTGCTTCTGCCGTGAACCGTACCCGCAACTCGCGATTCGCCGCCACTCCACCCGACACGATCACCCGCTCCGCCCCAAACCGCTCCGCTGCCCGAAACGTCTTCCGCCGCAGATCGTCCACCACCGACCGCTGGAACGACGCAATCAGATCCAACGTCCGCTTGTCGCAAAGCGGGAGCGCATCCGCGGGCCCTGCATTCTCCATTCCCGCCAGCGCCGCGCGCCGCGCCTCAATCGACGCGCCCATCTCGTACACCTTGGTGTACCGCAGCATCGCCGTCTTGATCCCGCTGAACGAAAAGTAAACCTCCTCCGCAGGATTCAGCGCGCCCGGCTTGTCCTTCCGATGCACCTTGGCCTTGATCTGCGAAAACGTGAACGGCATCGCCTCTGGATTCCCGTGTGGCGCCAGCGCATCGATCCACGGCCCTCCCGGATACCCCAGCCCCAGCAGCTTCGCGACCTTGTCGAACGCCTCACCTGCAGCATCGTCCACCGTTCGTCCCACGTTGCGATACGTCCACGTCCCCTGCTCCTTCGCAAACTCCGCCAGATACAAGTGCGTGTGCCCGCCACTCACCACCAGCGCCAAAGCGGGCCGGCCAGGCAGCGGCCCTTCGGGCGCGTCCCCATCCAGTTCAGCGGCGCGCCGCGCTTCCTCCAGCAGGACGGCGTGGATGTGCCCCTCCAGATGATTCACCGCGATCAGCGGCTTGCCCAGCGCCATCGCCAGCGACTTCGCAAAGCTGATCCCCACCAGCAGCGCGCCGGCCAGCCCCGGTCCTTCTGTAACCGCGACTGCATCAATTTCTTCGTAGCCCACGCCCGCCGCCCGCAGCGACTCTCGCACCACCGGCAGAATGTTGCGCAGATGTTCCCGCGACGCCAGCTCCGGCACCACGCCCCCATAGGGCAAATGCACCGCGATCTGCGATGCCACCGTGTTCGACAGGATCTCCCTCCCGCGCCGCACCACCGCGGCCGCCGTCTCATCGCACGATGTTTCGATTCCGAGGATCAGCCCCGACTCGGACGCCATATCCTTATAGTAAGGAACGCGGAGTCTCCATCCCGCTCTCTCGCGGAACTAGCGGATTCGCTCAAAAACTGCGGCCTGTTCATCCTCATAGGCCGTCGTCCACGCCGGGTTGTGCGCCAGCACATAGGCAAGCGGAGTCTGCCGCGGCATCAGCACATACTGAATCTGATACTTGTCCAGCACGCCGAAGGTGTCCTCGATATGAGCCGCTTTGGCGTAATCCGCCATGATCCCGTTCTCAACAAAAATATCCGAGCGCGGATCGATGAAAGTCTTCACCTCCGGCGCCTCCCATTCCAGATACCCGCCCCAGCGATACTCGTTCAGCAGCCGGCCCTTCCCGGCCAGTCCCCGCACATACGGGAGCGCTTTTTCCGGGAAGCTCTGCTCGATCCCGGCATGCAACTGGCTACTCTTCGGATAACTTTTCGCGATCAGCACCAGCAATACCGCAATCGCAACCGCGTTCAGCCATCGTCCGGGCTTGTGGGGCCGTTCCTTTTCCGGCGTGGGCAGCCGCAGCAGCGGCGCCAGCAAAGGCAGCACCAGGATCCCGCAAAGAAACACGAATCGCACGTACGTCAAAGCCCCAAACACACCCACCGCTGCCAGCACAAAATCCTGCAGCGACCAGCGCCGCCCCCGCACCAGTTGCAGGAGCGCCATCATCAGCAGCGTGGCCAGCATCGTCTTGCCCAGCATGGAGTGAAAATCCAGGCTCGCCCATTCGGCAATATATTTCGTGCCGACCTTGTCGTGGACCAGCGCGCCCAGCGGATACGCCACCAGCCGCCACCCATATGGATTCACGAACAGCGCCGCCACGCTCGCCACCGTCACCACGGCCAGCTTGCGCTTCTGTGCAGCGTTCCACCGCGTTGCGTAAAGAGCGCCCCACGCCCCCTCAATGAGCCCGCACGCAAAGAACAGCAGCATCAATCCCAGCCCCAGGAACCACGACCCGTGCAGATTGATCCACAGCAAGAACAGCACCGGCAGCCACGCTGTGTGATCTCGCCCCTTCTCCAGTCCCCACAGAATTTCCAGTTCCACCACCAGGCACAGCCAGCCAAATAACAGCGTGCGCGGCGCCAGCGACACCGTGGCGAACAGCACAGCAACAAACGACACTACGAACGCCGCCACCGTATCCTGCGAACGCAGCAGCGCCAGGCGATAGACGCCCAGGATGATCGCCGTCGCCAGGAGCATCATCGTCAAATACAGCCCGCTCAGGCCCAGCCACACATATGCGAAGTAGTAGGGGAGTTCCGACAGCCACTCAAAATTCACCCACGGCTTACCCGCAACCGTGTAACTCAGCGTGTCCGCATGAATGAAGTGCCCACTGTGTACCAGCAGGCTTGCGTTGCGCAGATGCCACCAGATGTCCGGATCGCTGACCCCGTCATGCGCACCGAAGAAAAAGAGCAGATACGTAAGGAACAGCCCAAACAGCACCCGGCTCCCCAACACACGGCTGCCCCACGTCATACCGGGAGTCGCTATGGTCGTCGGCTCGCTCGTCGCAGTGCTCACTCAGGCAGGGTATGGGTCTCGACACTGCGCCGGAAATCCCACTTTGGTTGGGGCAGCATCTCCCTTCTATCATCGTGCAAGGAAGCCTATCCCGCCGATGCAACTCTCCGCCCAACTCGCCGCCGAGCACATCGTCGTCCGCCTCCGCGCCGCTGGCTACGAAGCCTATTTCGCCGGCGGCTGCGTTCGCGACATGCTCCTCGGCATCGAGCCCAAGGATTTCGACGTCGCCACCAGCGCGCATCCTGAGGTCGTGCTCGCCATCTTCCCGAAGACATTCGCCGTCGGCGCCCAGTTCGGCGTCGTTCTCGTCTGTCAGGACCTCGACGACCCTGCCAACCCCGGCCAGACTCGCGAAATTGTCACCGAGGTGGCTACATTTCGCTCCGATGTCGCCTACCACGACGGCCGCCACCCCACTGAAGTCCGCTTCTCCGCGATGCCCCAGGAAGACGTCCTCCGTCGAGACTTCACCATCAACGGCATGATGTTCGACCCCATCCTCAATCGCCAGACCTGCAACCTCACCTCCGCCGTTCTCGACTACGTTGGCGGCCGCAACGATCTCCGCGACGGCATCGTCCGCGCCATCGGCGAACCCCACCGCCGCTTCGAAGAGGACAAACTCCGCATGCTGCGCGCCATCCGCTTTGCCGCGCGCTTCGAGTACTCTATTGAGCCCGAAACCGAGCGCGCCATCCGACAGCTTGCCACCGGTATCGCGCAGGTCAGCCGCGAGCGCGTTCGTGACGAGCTGACAAAAATGCTCACCGAAGGTCACGCGCGCCGGGCGATTGAATTATTGGACTCCACCGGCCTCCTGCGTGAAATCCTCCCCGAAGTCACGAAGCTGCACGGCGTAGAACAGCCACCGGAGTACCACCCCGAGGGCGACGTCTGGATCCACACGCTTCTACTGCTCGAGAAACTCCCCCCCGGCATCTCGCCCACGCTGGCCTGGGCCGCGCTGCTGCACGACATTGGCAAGCCCGCGACGTTTTCGCACAAACCGCCGGACCGCATCCGCTTCAACGGCCACGTCGAAGTCGGCGTCAAGATCGCGCACGCAATTCTGCGTCGCCTGCGCTTCTCCAACGAAGACTGCGACCAGATCCTGGCGCTGGTCGAAAACCACATGCGTTTCGGCGACGTCGAGAAGATGAAGGAGTCCACGCTCAAGCGCTTCTTCAGGCTGCCGAAGTTCGACGAGCACCTCGCGCTCCACCGCCTTGACGTCGCGTCGAGCCACGGCGACCTCTCGCTCTACGACTTCGCAAAGCGGAGAAGGGAAGAGCTACCCGAAGAAGCAGTCCGCCCGCAGCTGCTCGTCACCGGCCGCGACCTCATCGCGGCGGGATACCAGCCCGGCCCGCGATTCAAAGAGATGCTGCGGTTAGCCGAAGATGCCCAACTAGAGGGCAAGATCCACACTCGCGAAGAGGGGTTGGAACTGATTCGGCAGCAAACCGGCGGATAATCGTACTCCATGGACACGCTCAAACTGAATCCGGCCCGAACTTCAGAGGGAACCTGTCCGCCCGCCAGCCAGTTTCCAGAACCGGCGGATCTCTACCTGTGCGATAGGTGTGGCCGAGATCTGACAAACCAGGTTTATCGCGGCCGCGCGCCTGTGCGCATGCCACTTGGCCGGCCCAGATTCCATTGTGCGTGTGGGGCACAATTTCTCTCGGGAGTCACAGAATGGGACTACCTTCACCCAAGCGATAGGCGACGGCGAATAAGGGATATCTACTTTTTGGCTCTAATTCCACTCGCACTAGCACTTTGCTTTGAGAGCGTCGTATGGCTCTCTGCCAGGAACCACACCATCGTTCGGTTTGCTGTGTCAGGGCTGCTTCTCCTGATCGCCACGCCTTCCGCGCTCTACTGATCTCCGAGATTCCGGAGGTTGTCGGCTCGTTATGGAGAACGAGAGGGGTTCGATTCTGGCGAGCTTGAAATAAAACACCCAAGCCTCAATCCGCTGTCGCCGCCCCCGCGCCATGAAATGCCGCAATCTGCTCCGGTGCCGGAGGCCTCGTCACCGCGCTCACTACCACCAGCCCCAGCAGCGCCGCGCCCAGGGCAGGGAAGATTGCGAAATCCGATTCTGCCGCCCACGGCGGCACGTGCGCGCGCACAAACGCCGTGTCCCAAAAGACCGTGATGAACGTCCCTGCCGCAATCGCCGTCGCCGCGCCAGCCGCATTCGCGCGCCTCGAGTAGAACGCCGCCAGGATCACCGGCGTCAGCGCCGCCGCATAAATTGTGTACGCATAGATCGTCTTCTGCAGCACGCTCTGCGTCCCCAGCGCCTGCGCCAACGCCCAGATGCCCAGCAGCACTACCATCAGTCGCGACACCAGCAGAATCCGCTTGTTCGATGCGCCCGGCGAGATATACCGCACGAAGACATCATTAATAAGGTTGGTCGCGGGCGAGAACAGGAAGTTGTTCGCCGTCGACATAATCTTTGCGAACACTGCACCCATCAGCAGCGCGCCCAGCCATGCCGGCAATCCATGCAGAGCAGTAAACGCGATGATCTCGCGCGGCCTCTGCGATACCTCGCCCTTCGGAAACATCACCGATCCCACCACCGCCAGCGCCACGATCACCGTTTCGAGAATCACCGTCCCGATGATCCAGCCCACCACCGCAACCCGCGCATCCTTCTCTGACTTCGCGGAGAAGAACTTCTGATACATCGCCTGGTTGCCGAGCATCAGCAACATGGTTGGCACCATCAGTTCCATCGCCTGCGTGAAGCTCAAATCGCCCAACACTTCAAAGTGCGTCGCCGGCAGCGCGTGATGCACCGCACTCCATCCTCCGGCTTCGTGGATCAGCACCGGCAGCGCCACGCACATCGTGATCGTGGCCAGCATCCCGATCACGACGTCCATATAGGCCACGGACGCCATGCCCGCGATTGCCGTGAACACGATTACGAAGGCGGTCACGATGTACTTGCCCAGGTCGGCCGTGATCGCCGCCGGAAAAACGAGGTGCAGAATGTCTCCGCCGCCGATCAACTGGTAGCTGGTGATGGCCGTGTATGCAAACAGCACTGCGATGACGCCCAACACCCGCGCCGTCTGGCTGTAGCGCGTCTCCAGCAGATCCGGAATCGTGAACTGCGC
>PMAM01000167.1 GCA_003152595.1 Acidobacterium sp. | reverse complement strand
CTGTTGCGCCCGCGCTAAGATGAAGGTTCGTCTCAGGAGGCCGGCGTGCGCGTTGGTTTGATGACTCGGGAGTATCCGCCGAACGTGTACGGCGGCGCAGGCGTTCACGTTGAATACCTGAGCCGCGAACTGGCGAAGAAAATCGAAGTCGAGGTTCACTGCTGGGGCGATCAATATTCCGACGAAGGCAAGCTGCACGTCCGCGGCGAACAGCCGTGGTCCAGGATCAGCCAGGGCACAGAGGAAAAATTCAAAACAGCTCTGGAGACCTTCAGTCTCAACCTGGCGCAGATGACGTCGATCGCCTCGATCGACATCGTGCACACGCACACCTGGTACGTCGCGATGGCCGGCTTCCTGGCGAAGAAGCTTTACAGGATTCCCTTTGTGCTGACCACGCATAGCCTCGAACCATTGCGCGCCTGGAAGTCTGAGCAGCTGGGCAGCGGGTACGCGATGAGTTCGTGGATGGAGCGGACCGCGATCCTCGACGCCGACGCGGTGATCGCCGTCTCGCAGGGAACGAAGGCCGACATTCTTCGGGCTTATCCCGAGATCGATCCGGAGTTGATCCACGTCATCTACAACGGCATCGATCTGAACCAGTACCAGAAGACACCGGACACGACAGCCCTGCTGGAGTACGGGGTGGATCCCTCGCAGCCTTACGTGTTGTTCGTCGGCCGCATCACGCGCCAGAAAGGCGTCACGCATCTGGTGGATGCGATTCCTCACCTGCCGCCCAGGACCCAGGTGGTGCTGTGCGCCGGCGCGCCGGATACGCCCGAGATCGCTGCGGAGATGCGCGAGAAGGTTGAGCGCGCGCGAGCCGTCAATCCGCGGGTGATCTGGATCGAGAAGATGCTGAGCAAGCCGGAGATGATCCAGCTTTACAGCAATTGCAGCGTCTTCTGCTGCCCGTCGGTTTACGAGCCGTTCGGCATCATCAACCTCGAGGCGATGGCCTGCCAGGCGCCGGTGGTGGCCAGTGCAACGGGCGGGATTCTCGAGGTCGTAGTCGATGGTGTGACGGGCTATCTGGTGCCCTTCGATCAGGATCCCGTGACGAGCTTCCCGCTCCATCCGGACGCCTTCTCGCGCGATCTTGCACAGAAGTTGTCGGCTCTGCTGGCCGACCCGGACAAGGCGCGGCGTTTCGGCGAGGCGGGACGGAAGCGCGTGGAAGAGAAGTTCTCGTGGACCGCAATCGCGGATCGGACGATCGAGCTGTATCGGGAGCTGATCGAGATGCAGAAGCGATGAGGGAAAGCCCGGCCAGGTTCTGGCTGGACTCCCTGTTGCCTACTGTTTGCTCTTCAGCACGCGCAGATCGCCGCCGGTCATTTCCTTCGGCTGGCCGAGGTTGAGCAGGCCCAGAATGGTCGGTGAAATATCGCGCAGTGAGCCATCCGGCCGCAGCGAGTAGTGCTGCGCGTCTTCGCTGACAAAGATGAAGGGCACCGGGTTGGTGGTGTGCGCGGTGTGCGGGCCGCCGGTGACCGGATCGACCATCAGCTCCGCATTGCCGTGATCGGCGGTGATGAGCCATGATCCGCCGCCGTGCAGCTTCATCGCCTGGTAGATGCGGCCGAGGCAAGCGTCGACGGTTTCAACCGCTTTGATGGTCGGCTCCAGCTTGCCGGAGTGGCCGACCATGTCCGCGTTGGCGAAGTTCACCACCACCACATCGAACGCTGTGTCGTTGATGGCGCTGATCACGGTATCGGCGATGCCGGCCGCGGACATTTCCGGAGCGAGATCGTACGTAGCAACCTTCTGCGACGGAATCAGGATGCGATCCTCGCCGGGAAACGGCTTCTCGATCCCGCCATTGAAAAAGTAGGTCACGTGCGCGTATTTTTCTGTCTCCGCGACGCGGAGGTTGCGTAGATTCGCCTGGGCCATCAGGTTGGCCAGCAGGTTCTCCATCGACTCCGGCGGGATGACCACGGGCAGCGTGAAATTTTTGTCGTAACGCGTCATGCACAGGTAGTGCAGGTTGCTGGGAATTTCCGCGCGCGGGATGGTCGCGTCCAGTTCCTCCCACGAAGGCAGTTCTCGCCCGGATTCTTTGCTGAGCCCGCTGTTGCGCGCCAGCACCCGCGTAATCTGCCGCGCCCGGTCCGCGCGGTAGTTGAACATCAGGCACACATCTTCGTCGCGGATCACCCCGTTCGGCTTCCCGTACTCATCTGTAACAACAAACGGCACAATAAACTCGTCTGTCACGCCGTTGTTGTACGACTCCTTGACACGCGCGCAACGGCGTCGCTGCTAAGCCCCGCCTTCCGCCTTCCCCGTCACCATGGCGTCGAAGGCTTTCCTCTCGCGCTCCCAGCGCCGGTCGCGATCCATCGCATAGTAGCGGCCCGAAACGCTGGCCAGCTTCCCACCGTATTCCCGCATCTTCTGCTCGAGCGCCGCCAGATACCCCGCCCCACTGGTCGGCAGCGTGTCGCGCCCATCCATAAAGGCGTGGACAAACACCTTCTCCGACGCCCTGCTGCTTCGCGGTCTTTCAGCAGCGCGTACAAATGCTCCTGGTGCGAGTGCACCCCGCCGTCCGAAACCAGCCCAAACAAATGCAGCTGCGTCTTCCGCGCCTTCTGCATCGCCTCCACGATTGTCGGGTGCCTGAAGAATTCCCCGCTCGCGATCAGCGCGATCGATGCGGGTGATGTCCATCTGCACGATGCGCCCCGCGCCGATGTTCAGATGGCCCACCTCGCTGTTGCCCATCTGGCCATCGGGCAGACCGACGAAGTGATCCGAAGCGTGCAGCAGCGTGTTCGGGTACTCCTGCAGCAGCTTGTCATACGTCGGCTTGCGCGCCAGTGCGATGGCGTTATTTTCGATCTGCGGTCGATAGCCCCAGCCATCCAGAATGGTCAGAACAACAGGCCTTTTCGAAACGGGCACGAAATCTCCTCTGTAAGTTTCTCTCTGCACGCGCGAAAATGCGGAGCCAGGGCTCCGCATCTCTGCTCCATTTATCGTTGCGGCTTCTGCGGGTGCTCCTCGTGATAGACCTTTGCTGCCGCGTCAATCTCATCCTTATGGCGCTGCATCACGGCGAGCATCACCTGCTGGCCCAAATCCGCCACAGCGTCCTGGCCTTCATTCAGAACCGCCGGCATCACCGCAATCATGTGTTTGCCCGCGGGCGACGTGTAAAACGCGATGATCTGCGCGGCCTCTTCGGCGGAGAGATGCTGCTGGAACGACCGCACCATCGCGCCCTCAAAATCCGCTGTACCCAGGGTGCGCTGCAGGTCGGCCACCACATCTTCCGGTATCCACGGCATCATTTCCCTGAGATGAGGCAGGAGCCCATCCAGCATTTCCCGCTTCTGCGTGTTGGTTCCGGTCAGTTCCAGGATCTCGTACACCTGCGCCGCCGTCACCGGGTGTGCCGGCAGTGGATTCTCTGTTGCCGTGCTGGACATCGCGCTGCCCGCGCTTCCAGGTTTGGCCGTATTCGCCGCCAGAAGCGGCACCGATCCCAACAGAACGAGCCACGCTAGTCTGCGCATAGGAACCTCCCGTGAAGAACACCTGTTGCGACGCGCGCAAACACGGCGGCGTCGGATCAAGTGTCTCGACGTGGAGACACGGTTGAAAAGGACCACCCCGAACACTCCGGCAATCGAAGCGCCACGGTGGCAAGCTGCTGGATTAAACCTGTCTAATCCCCATAATTCACGGCCTCGAGTCCCAGAAACTCCGCCGTTTGTCCCAGCTCTTCCTCGATCCGCAGGAGCTGGTTGTACTTCGCAATGCGATCGGTGCGCGAGGCCGAACCGGTCTTGATCTGGCCGGCGCCCGTCGCGACCGCAAAATCCGCGATGAAGGTGTCTTCGGTCTCGCCGGAGCGGTGCGAAATCACCGACGTGTAGCCGTAGCGCCGCCCCAGATCGATGCACTCGAACGTCTCGCTCACCGTGCCAATCTGGTTCAGCTTAATCAGGATCGAGTTCCCAACGCCCTCTTCGATCCCCTTCTGCAGCAGCTCGGTGTTGGTGACGAAAATATCGTCGCCCACCAGCTGCACCTGCTGCCCCAGCTCGCGGGTGAGGATCTTCCAGCCTTCCCAGTCGTTCTCGGCGAGCCCATCTTCAAGCGACACGATGGGATACTGGCGCACCCAATCCGCGTAGAAGGCGACCATCTCCTCCGCCGTCTTCTCGCTTTTGTCGGACTTCTTGAAAACGTACTTGTTCTTGTCCGCGTCGAAGAACTCGCTCGACGCCGGATCGAGTGCGATCGCCACTTCCTCGCCGGGCTTGTAGCCGGCCAGCTGGATGGCTTCGAGGATCACATCGATAGCTTCCGTGTTCGACTTGAGCGACGGCGCGAAGCCGCCCTCATCGCCGACCGCCGTGTTGTAGCCCTTCTTCTTCAGCACGCCCTTCAGCGTGTGGAAGACCTCGACGCCCCAGCGCAGCGCGTCGNNATGTTCATCATCGGCGTGGGCAGGATCGAGGCGTTCGCACCGCCCAGATACCGGTACAGCGGGACCTTGAGTTCAGTCGCCGAGGCGCGCGCCGCCGCCATGGAAACCGCCAGAATCGCATTCGCTCCCAGGCGGCCTTTGTTGTCGGTGCCGTCGAGAGAAATCATGGTCGCGTCCAGCAGCCGCTGGTTTGAAGCATCCATGCCGGTCAGTTCCGGCGCGATCACGCTCTCGATGTTCTCCACCGCCTTGAGAACGCCTTTGCCGAGGTAATGACTCTTGTCGCCGTCGCGCAGCTCCACCGCCTCATGCTCGCCCGTGGAGGCGCCGCTGGGCACGATCGCCCGCCCCAGCACTCCGCTTTCCAGCACGACGTCAGCTTCCACCGTGGGGTTTCCGCGTGAATCCAGTACTTCCCGCGCGTGAATCGCAGCAATTTCCGTCATTTTGCTCCTCGTGATGTGGTGCTGTAGTCGCTCTCTCAGTTTAGGCCGTCGATCCACGCGAATCGCTTCCCCGGTGGTCGCGCCGATCGTTTCCAGAATGCTCATCGAAGGCCTTTGCCTCGCGAATTATGCAGAAATTCCAAGGCAGATTCTAACAAAGCAGCGTAAACACCATCGGTGACGGTCGTCACCGCAATCCAACGCACGCCGTGAAATCTCGGCCATCCGCGCCCGTTGAGCGGCACGATCAGGCGACCAAACTCCTCCCTGGCCGCGTCGAAGCGTCCATGTATGATCGCGTCCAAAGTCTTCTCGGCAGAGGCAAAGTGTGGGGTGCGGGTCTGCAACGTCTCGTTGCCGGTTCTGCGTGAACGAGGGCAGGAACACCCGTTCGTGGTGTTCGAGTTCTGAAGCAAAGAGAGATGCCAGCGGCAGCTCACTACCGCGTTTTGACGGGGATATGCACGCCGGCGTGCGAGGTAATTCCCTTCAGCACAAACTCGCGAAGCAGGTTCGTCCCGGCGTGGCCTGCCATCTCGATCAGTCCGTTGGTCAGCACCAGGCCCACTCCTTCGTTCTTCTCCGGGTAGTAAAGATTGGCAATCCACCCAGCCGCGAAGTCACCGCCGATATCGGAATAATCGAACTCGTTCTTGCCGTTGTCTCCCCGGCAGATGAACGCCGACTTGACCGCGTAGAGAGCCCGCGATCGCGCTGTCCCCGTTCCCTTGTAGAAATACCGCGGGTCCTGGCGAAACAGGCTCGGCAGGACCGCGCTCCCGATCATCCGGCTGGAGAAGTCATTTGCATACTGCGCGGCAAAACGTTTGCCGAACCCTGAGAAACCCGTGCCATAACCCGGATAGAGGCCCTGATATTCCTCGGCTCCCGCCAGGGCCGCCGCACCGGCAAACGTGATCGGATCGATCTCGGAGCGAAAGGCCAGCGCATACTTCTGCCGCGCGTTCAGCGGCGGCGCGTTCCAGTCGTAGTTCGAGTAGAAATTCGGCACGATGCCCAGCACGCGCTGGCTTTCCTCAACGTGTACTTCCTCCTCGGCGATCTGTACCTGATTCGCCGTGACGTGGACCTCGGTCACCCCCGCATTCATCGCCAGCACAATCTTTGACAGGGAGTGGGTTTCGCCGGGCTGCACGACGATCGCCTCCGACTCATAGGTGCTCACGTCGCCACCGGTGATCATCAGCTTGTACGTTCCCGGCGCCAGATTGGTGAAGGTGAACTGGCCATCGGCGCCGGACTGCACATCCCGTTGTCCGGAAGGGCCGGAAAGCACGAGGCGCGCGCCCTCCACCATATCGCCGTTCGTATTGACCACGGTACCCTCGATCGCGGCCGGTGCGGCGGGGCCGTCGGGCGCATCGGGTACAAGCGCTGCGTGGGAAGAACTGAAGCCTGGCGCATCGGGTAAAGCCTGCGCGTTCCCGGCCGTCTGCGCCTGCAGCGCAGGAAGACCAAAAGCCAGCGTCAGCAGGATTGCCAGGCATCGTGGGCGTGAATGATGGTACTGAAGCAAGTTCGGGTTCCTCGGAGATTCCCGGATAGGACCATCCCGAGTCGCACGAGAACAGAGCCCGAGGGGATGGACGCCACCGCTAGTGTGACGGGTTGTGAGAGGAAGCGTGATCGATTTTGGCTGGGATGACGATTTCTTCATTGCCAGGCAACCCCAGGCTCCCGGTTCCCAACCGCGAATCCGCAACGCCCGTACATTAAAATTGCGCACCGATGGCCAGGAGCAAACCAATCCGCTGGCTGCTGATCGCCGCAGTGGTTATTGTCGCTCTTCTCGCCATCGGAACGACGATCCGACGCCGGGCCGAGCGGAAACGGCAGGCCTCTTACCAATCGGTTCTGCGCCAATACTCGACCAAACTGAAGCCGGGCATGCAGCGAGGCGAAGTCGAGGCATTCCTCGCCTCTCAGGGACGTGCATTCGAGCAGACCTGCTGCCTGTCGAGTGTCAAGTTGGGGTCCAGCGCGCTCGAAGACATCGTAAAAATTGGCTCAGAACCAAAACCCTGGTACTGCAGCGAAAATGACGTGTACCTGGCTTTCGAGTTCGACTCCCCACCCGGTGCTGCCGTCCGGGAATCCAACGCCTCCGACACCTTGCGCCGCGTTGCCCTAACACAGTGGGCTCGGGGCTGCCTGTAGAGTCCCTCTTTCGAGCTAAGCTGGAGACGCCATGCCGATCACTATCGTCCGTCTCGGCACCCCCCGCCAACGCGACGAAGGCCTGCGCCTCGGCACGGTGCGACGGCCTCCGCGCGGGGTACCGAAGGCCGATTTCGCCAAACGCGACTTCTACGATGTGTGGCTTCCCACCCTCTCGCCCAGCGAGCCGCTGCTGAAGGATGCCCTGTCCACGCATGATCCGCACGCCGAGCGTCCGGACCGCGCGTGGAAGGCCTTTGAGCGGAAGTTTCGTGCGGAGATGAAGCGGCCCGAGGCGGCTCACCTGCTCGACACCCTGGCGGCGCTCTCGCACCAGACCAACTTTTCGCTGGGCTGTTACTGCGCCGACGAGAACCTCTGCCACCGGTCGATCCTGCGCAAGTTGCTGGCCGAACGCGGGGCGAAGATGGCCTGAAGCCGACCCTTGCAACCCGAGCCGCGTCGCATCCAATATGGTTGATATCCGCCGAGGTCGTGCCATGCCGCGCCGCTTCTCCTGCTTCCTTCTCTCCCTCCTGGTTGCCGCCGGTTTTGCTGCGTCGGTCCGCGCACACGCCCAGGATGACCCTCTCACCGAGGATGAAGTCCAGCAAATTCGCGAAAGCAAGATCAATCCCAACGAGCGTATCAAGCTCTACCTCAAGTTCATCGATCAGCGCCTGGACGCGATCAAACAGCTGGCGGGCTCGGGGAAGGGCGCGAAGGACAAGGCCCAGATCCACGACAAGTTCGAGGAGTTTACGCGCCTGTGCGATGAGCTGCAGGACAACCTCGACACCTACGATGAGGCGCACGCCGACATCCGCAAGTCGCTCAAGGATCTGGTCGCGGATACAGCCCGATGGCCAACGGTCCTGAACGCAGTCGGTTCTGACCCCGGCCTGGACTTCTCGCAGAAGACGGCGCTGGAGGCAGCCAGGAGTGCCGCGGACGAGGCGCATCAGATGTTGCTGGAGCAGCAGGTCTACTTCGACGTGCACAAGAAGGCGCGCGGTGGGACCGGCACCGGTCCCAGCTAGCGCACGACTCTGGCCCGCAGCGCCCGCACCATCCTCGACAGATAGATAAGCAGGTTCGCGCCGCACACCGCGACCGCACTGCCGACAATTACCCGAACCGAGAGGTGCGGGTAGACAATCGCGTCCAGATAATGCACGAGACAATCCCCGGTGTACGAAGGGACGCCGCCGGCTGATTCGAATCGATCCTCGAGCATCGTCAGCGGGCACGACCACGGGCCCACTTCCGCGATGACTCCCCACACAATCGAAGCGAGATGAAAGGCGGTCAGCCACGGGCGGCCGCGTGTCCAAACCGTGCCGAAGATCACCCACAGGATCCACGCCAGGTGGAACGCCAGCACCAGCGCGGCCAGACCCTTCATGCTTCGATCTTAGGCGCGGCTGCCGGCGCTCGCAGACCGCGAGCAGTAACTGACGATTCTCGTCCCGCGGATTCGCTCTGTTGGCCCGCACCGCGCCGGTTTACACTTGCCCTCGGTTCAAGAGGGACAGAAATGCCACGACTGAGAAAGTGTCTGTCTGCGTTGGCCTGCGCTGCGCTGGCGATCGGATCTTCTGCGACGAAGGGTCAGGAGACCGCGCAGAATCCAGCTCCAGGCACGGGCCCCGATCTCAGCTTCCCCACTGTGCTCTACGGCGTCGCTTACTACAACGAGTACATGCCCGGTGACCAGGCCGCCCGTCTCGACAAAGATGTCGCCCTGATGAAGGCCGCGGGCCTCAACGTCGTGCGCATGGGCGAGTCCACCTGGAGCCTGTGGGAGCCCGAAGACGGCCACTTCGACTATGGGTGGATGGATCGCGTCGTCGACGCTATGGGCAAGGCCGGCATCAAGGTCATCCTCGGCACGCCCACGTATTCCATCCCTGTGTGGATGGCCCATCAGCACCCGGAGATCCTCGCGGATCGACTCAGTCCCAACGGCGGCCCGGCCGTGCCCGGCACCTACGGCATGCGGCAGAACATGGACACCGATTCTCCCGCTTACCGCTTCTACGCCGAGCGGCTCATCCGCCACATCGTCGCGCACTATAAAGACAACCCCACCGTCATCGGCTGGCAGCTCGACAATGAAACCTCCAGCTACGACGCCGCCAATCGCGACGTCTTCATCGGCTTCCAGCACTACCTCGAAAAGAAATTCGGCACGCCGGAGGCCCTCAGCAAAGCCTGGTTCCTGAACTACTGGGGCGAGAACCTGCACACCTGGGAAGACCTGCCCACCCGCGAGGGCGCGCAGAGCACCGGCTACAAACTGGAGTGGACGCGCTGGAGCCAGATGCGCGTGACCGACTTCCTCCACTGGCAGGCCGGGCTGGTGCGCGAGTGCGCCTCGCCGCGCCAGTTTGTCACCACCGACTATGGCGGCATGATGAAGCGCGACGTCAACGAAGAGGCGATTGCCGGCTTCCTCGACATCCCGGCCGACAACATCTACCACAGCACCCAGGACCACTACGACGGATCGTTTCAGTCGATCCAGACCGACTTCACGCGCTCGTTGAAGCACTCGAACTTCCTCGTCACCGAAACCAACGCACAGACGATCGGCTGGTCCTCCGAAGGCCAGTTTCCGCCCTACGACGGCCAACTCCGCGAAGACGTCTATACCTATCTCGCCGATGGCGCGAACATGGTCGAGTACTGGCACTGGGCTTCCATTGCCGCGAACCAGGAGACCTACTGGAAGGGCATCCTGTCGCACGACCTCGAGCCCAATCGTGCTTACGCGGAGATGAGCCGGACCGCACACGAACTCGAGAAGATCGGCCCGCAGCTGGTCGGCCTGAAGATTAAAAACGATGTCGCTATCCTGTGGAGCCGCGACTCGGCCAACGCCATCAGCTTCATGCCCTACGGCGGTCCGGTGCCGGCGAACAGCTGGACGCGCACGCCGGACGGCTACGGATCGCTCGTCCAGCAGATGCATCGCTCGCTGTACAAGCTGAACATCGGCTCGGACGTCGTCTTCCCGGAGACCCAGGACTTCTCCGCGTACAAGGTGCTCATCGTGCCCGCGCTCTACATCTCCGACGATGCACTGCTCCAGCGCATCTCGGACTACGTCAAGAACGGCGGCCACGTCATCATGACCTTCAAGAGCGGCTTCGCCAACGAGAACTCCGCGGTCCGCTGGGTGCGCGCGCCCGGACCGCTGCGCGAGGCTGCCGGCTTCAGCTACCAGGAGTTCTCGAATCTCGAGACTCCGCTGGCGCTCAAGGGCGATCCGTTTCACGTCGGGGCGGCGGACAACAAAGCCTCGTACTGGGCAGAGTTCCTGATGCCCGAGCACGCCACGCCGCTGGCCTGGTACGACCATCCCTTCTTCGGCAAGTGGCCGGCCATCACCGAGAACCACTACGGCTCGGGCACGCTGCTCTATGAGGGGACGTACCTCTCCGACGCGCTGCAGACCGCGGTGCTCCGCGACGCGCTCACCAAAGCCGGGCTCACCGGTCCCGACCAGGACCTTCCGGCCGTTGTCCACGTACAGCATGGCGTGAACCGGATGGGCAAACGCCTGCACTACTACTTCAACTACTCGGCGAGCGAGCAGAAGGCCACCTACAGCTACGGCGCGGGCACCAACCTGATTGACAACAAGCCAGTGGCGAAGGGCGAAGTCCTGACGCTGGGGCCGTGGGACCTGGCCATCGTTGAAGAGTAGCGGGAGGCACGAAAATCGCGCTCGTCGCTTAAACTGAAGTCTGGCCCCCATGTTCTATCGCACAGACGATCTTCGCATCCGATCGACCAAAGTCGTGCTGCCGCCGGTGTTCCTCGAAGAGGAGCTGCCGGTCACCGAAGCCGCGTCGGCAACGGTGTTCCACGCGCGGCGGGAGATTGTCGACATCCTGAACCAGCGCGACCCCCGGCTGATCGTCGTCGCCGGACCGTGCTCGATTCACGACCCAACCGCCGCCCGCGAGTACGCGAAGCGCCTTAAAGAGGCGATGGCCGAGTTCGCCAATGAGCTGCGCATCGTCATGCGGGTCTATTTCGAGAAGCCGCGGACGACGCTGGGCTGGAAGGGCCTGATCAACGACCCGTTCCTCGACGAGTCCTACCGCATCAACGATGGTCTGCGCCTGGCGCGCAAGCTGCTCATTGATCTGGCGGAGATGAACGTGCCCGCCGGCACCGAGTTTCTGGACATGATCTCGCCGCAGTACGTGGCGGAGCTGGTGAGCTGGGGCGCGATCGGCGCGCGCACCACGGAGAGCCAGGTGCATCGCCAGTTGGCCTCGGGTCTGTCGTGCCCGGTCGGCTTCAAGAACGGCACCTCGGGCAATGTGCAGATCGCCATCGAAGCCATCGTCTCCGCGGCCCACCCGCATACGTTCCTGGGGCAGTCGCGCTACGGGCAGTCGGCGATCCTGTTCACCGGGGGCAATCTCGACTGCCACATCATCCTGCGCGGTGGACGCCAGACCGTGAACTACGACGCCGCATCGGTCGAAGAAACCTGCCGGCTGCTGGAGAAGGCCGGCCAGACGCCGCGCGTGATGATCGACTGCAGCCACGCCAACAGCGGCAAGGACTACACGCGCCAGGCCGCAGTCTGCCGCAACGTCGCCGGCCAGATCGCAGCGGGCGACCGGCGCATCGTGGGCGTGATGCTTGAGAGTAACCTCATCGCCGGAGCCCAGAAGCTCGTTCCCGGTCAGGAGCTGGTCTACGGACAGAGCATCACCGACGGCTGCATCGGCTGGGACGAGACACGCCAGATGCTCGGCGAGTTGGCCGCGGCGGTGCGAGCGGGCCGGATCAGGGACGCGCAGGAAGCACGACCGGTGGCCGTGGCGAAATAGCTCCCGCCTCGCCGGCTCAGGACAACAGGCTCAGGACAACACCTATGTCACGATTCGCAGAACCCATGGCGCGCCTGATCGAGGAGCTGCGCAAGCTGCCCGGGATCGGCAACAAGTCGGCGCAGCGTCTGGCGTTCCACATTCTGCGCTCCGACGATCAGGACGCCGAGGCGCTCTCAACCGCGATCCGCGAGGTCAAGGAGCGGCTGCGGCTCTGCTCGGTCTGCAACAACATCACCGACGTCGACCCGTGCCTCTACTGCGCGAGCCCGACGCGCAACCAGCGGCTGGTGTGCGTCGTGGAGGAGCCCACCAACATCGGCACCATCGAGAAGACGCGGTCGTGGAACGGCGTCTTCCACGTGCTGCACGGCACGCTGTCGCCGCTGCACGGGGTGGGGCCGGAGCATCTGCGGACCAGCAACCTGGTGGCGCGTGCGGAGGGCGGCGAGATCGACGAGGTCATTCTCGCCATGTCGCCGACCGTGGAAGGCGAGGCGACCGCAAGCTGGCTCGCCGACCTGCTGCGCGGGTCGGGAGTGCGGATCACGCGCATCGCGACCGGCGTTCCGGCGGGCAGCGACATCGAGTACGCCGACGAGGTGACGATGACGCGCGCAATGGAGGGCCGGCGCGAGGTCTGAGGTTTAGGCGCGGCGCGTCTTTGGCGCGCTCTTGTTTGCATCCGCCGTCGCGCCTTTGGCAAAGAGAGCCTTCGGCGCAGCCCGCTCCCATGCCGCACGCATTGCCTCGCGCACCCTTTCTTTGTCCGCCGTTTTAAGCAGGACATGCGTGCAGCCCTGTCTGCCCCACGCGCCGTTGACCGGGACGAAGGACTTCGGGTCCGCCGCCACGAACTCCGCCTGCTGATCGGGAAAGAGCTTCACCATGCCGCGGCTCGCATTCGGATAACCGAGCGTGGCAAAGATCTTGCCGGCCACGCGGAAATCCGGATGGTTCATGTGGGCATGCTCTTCGGTTTCGGGCAGGCTGAGCGCGAGGCGGCGGAAGTCGGCGGCGGTCATGCAGTTTGTCCCGCGATGGCGGCCTTCATCTCTTCTTCGGAAACGTCTTTGATGTGTGTGGCAACGTACCACTGGAAGCCGAAGGGGTCTTCGAGGCCGGCCATGCGGTCGCCGTAGAACTGGTCGGTTGGCTCGCGCAGGCTCTTCGATCCGGCTGCGATCGCTTTGTTGTAAATGGCGTCGCAGTCCTCGGTGTAGAACATCAGGGTCATGGGCGCGCCGCCGTAGTGCGCCGGGCCGTGGATGCCGCGCTCGGGAAACTCGTCGGCCAGCATCACGACGGAGTCGCCGATGCGGATTTCAGCGTGGCCGAGCCGGCCGTCGGGCTGAGGCATGCGCATGATTTCCTCTGCGCCAAAAACCTGTTTGTAAAACTCGATGGCTTTGGCGGCGCCGAGCACGTGCAGATAGGGCTGGACGCTGTGGTAGCCCTCGGGAATGGGTTTGACTGGGGACATACGGGTTCTCCTCCTCGATGGAGACCATTGTCGGCGTTCGGAGGCAGGTGAGGATTGTAAAAATTTGACCCCGCAACTCCGTGGATCTCTTTGATCGAGACACTAAACTGGAACTGCCATGAACAACCCAGACGAGAAGGAGACCCCGCGGCTGAGCCTGAAGGATTGGCTTCTGGCGCCGGAACCGAAGTCGGATTTATTAGCGAAGATGATTCCGAAGCGCGGCCGGATGCGCCCACGATTCGTGGACCTTAGCGACACCCCTACGCCATCGGCACGTGATTCAGATGCTCGGTCGCCCGAGCCAGATACGCCGCCGGAGTCATCCCCGAAAACGCCTGGAAATCGTGGATGAAGTGGGCCTGGTCATAGTAGCCGCCGTCCAGGGCGACCCGGGCCCAGTTCACGCCGGCTTTGCGATGGACGCTTTCGAGCACGCGCTGGAAGCGGCGCACCCGGCAGAAAGCCTTGGGCGGCAGCCCGATCTGATCACGGAACAGCTCGATGAACCGGCGCTGGCTGAGGCCGATGCGATTGACGACGCCGGCCACGGTCGCGATATGCGGGGCGCGGCAAATGTGAGCGCGCGCAAACCCGATGGCCGGATGCAGATCGAGCGGCCGGACCCGTTGCCGCAGCAGGGTCCGCTCAAGGATGAGGAACATCGCATCGACGGAGGGAGCGGCCAACAGCTGCTCGCGAACCTCGCCGGCGGCAGCGCCCCACAGGCAGTCGAGCGGCGCCGACTGGTTGGCGATTTCGCTGGCCGGCTCGCGAAAGAAGGGAAACGTGCCGCCCGGCTGGAACTCGATGCCGATGACGCGATCCTGGGATGCGGTATCGATGGCGAAGCAGCCGGTGCGCGGGCCGGTGAGGCCGGCGACGCCGCAGGAGGTGTATCGATCGAGATGGTCTGCCTCGTAGAGGCACATCTCGTCGTCGCGCAGATTGATGACGAGCGCGGCCTCGCCGTTGGGCATGAGGCGCTCGCGCGCATGGGGCCGGGGCGCGCCTTCCCAATACCAGAAGCAGCGGACAAAGGCGGCCAGCGGCGGCGCGGGGATGTACAGGCGATGCACGATTCGCTCCCTGCCGTCAGATTGCAGCAAAGGGCAGAGCGGATGCAAGGCGGCCGACAAGGCGCCTCGCAGGGAACTGTGGGCGCCTGTCTGTTGGGGGAGGGTGCTTCAGGACGCTCGCTCGGAACGAGCGGGCGTGAAATCGTCAACGGATTCGGAGATCGAAGCGGGACGGGGCAGGACGTGGATCCAACCCTGCGCGTCCTGCACCAGGATCAGAGTCTGGGCGCAGGCGCCGCAGAGCCAGTAATGCTCCAGACGCCGTTCCCGCTTCAATTCCGGGCGGGTGGCTCCGACGGAGGCGTCGAAAACATAGATACGGCCGTCGCGTAAGTAGTGGAGAGGCTTGCCGCATCCCGAATTCGCGCAATAACTCACCATGGGGGTGCCCTTCTTTCAGCAGTTGACCAGCAATGGAGGGCCCGGAACCGCACGCCGCTTTCGAAACGGGAAGGGAGAGGAGAGGGTATGCGGTCAGCCAGGGAGCTCCGCATGCAGGCGCCTTGTTCCCGCTGAATCTCAGCGTGTTACCAACATTTATTCAGCGCCGCCTGAGGCGGCGTGCGGCTCCAACTTGTGCTTGCGCGGGGAAAGGGAGAGCAGTCTGACCGGATTACAACGTCGTACGAATCGAGATAGTATAGAAAAAGTATGGACGTATAAGTGGCAGAACGTCAAGTTACCNNGGCTAAAGCGATTTTGTTGCGACGCCTCTTCCGAAAATCGTCGAATCTGGCGCATACTATCCGCCGGGGATCACGCAGATGGCAAAGCACCCGAGGGCTGGGCCCGAGATGCCAAATATCCTTACGTCGTGGAAGGAGATTAGTCAGTATCTCGGCAAAGGGGTTCGCACCGTGCAGCGGTGGGAGCGGGAAGCCGGTCTGCCGGTGCGGCGGGAGAACCCGGCACGGCAGTCCGTGCTGGCGATCCCGGAGGAGCTGGACGAGTGGGCGCGCTCCCGCACGCGGGGCCCGGCCGGACCGGTCGCAGAAACGCTTCGAAAAGAATTGACGGCGCTGCGCGAAGAGACGAGTGAGCTGCGCCGACGGCTGGATTTCATCGAGGGGCTTGTACGCCAGCCGCGCAGGCGGCGGGACAAGGCCCCCGGCGCCGATCGACGGCGCCGCAATCTCCAGATGCTCGGGGGCGCCGATCGATCCCCGGCTGCCGACTGAGACGGCTCAGTTCCTGGTCGGCGTCAGTTCCATCGGCTCGCTGAGACTGAAGACGAGAATCGATCCCTGTGGGAGATTCGCAGCCTCCGGGCGGCCCGTGATCATGTGGGCGGTGACAGCTCCGGCGCCGACCACGGTTCCGACGCCCGCACCCACCGGACCGGCGATCAGGGCGCCCGCAGTCGCTCCGGCTCCCGCTCCGGCTCCGTATTCCACCGCATCCTTCTTGTAGTGGGTCGCGGCCTGGATGCCGCCCTCAGCGTCAGCGCGCGTGCCGGAGGCCTTCGACAATACCGCCTCCGCATAGATGTGGTAGGTGGTGCCGTCGGGCAGCAGAATCGCCTCGGGGCGGAGGCGCAGCGTGGCCTTGGGGCCGATGTGGTGGCCCTGCGAAACTTGCACCACGCGGCCGCGCATCTCGGCACCGACCGGGATGATGATACGGCCGTCCTTATAGACGTCGTGATCGACGATGGCGCGGAAGGACGCGCCTTTCTGCGTACCCGCCGTGGATAAATCCTGCGAGAGGCGCACGCGGATGTTGGTGCCGGAGGCCAGCTCGTTGGGATTGGAGGGGACGACGCTGACGATGTCGTTATCGGAATTCCAGTTGCGTTTCGTGAGGGACGCGCTGGTCGAGGCCGGGCCCGAGGTGACGATGTCATCCTCGAAATTCCTGGGCTGGGGCGCAACGGCCGCGGGCTTCGCGGCTGTCATGGGAATCGCCGCGGACGGCTTGGGAATCGGCGCGGCAGCAGGCGGCGTCATGTCCTCGTCGGTGGTAATGGTGTCGTCGGCCGGAGGGTGCGCGACGCCGGTGACGGGCTGGGCCTGATCCTGCGGGCTTTGCTGGTTCTGGGCGGGCGGAGTGGACTGAGCCAACGCTGTGGTCAGGAAGAAACCGGCGGCGAAGACCGCCAGGGGGGCGAATCGGCCCGTGGTTTTCATTTTGCGTTCTCTCCTTGCCGAGTACCCAGCGCGGGCGGCTTTGGTCAGTCTTGAACCCGGATCGCGCAATTTAGTCGCGACCGAGGGGAGGTTGGGGGCGGCGTGGTCGCAGCCCCTCCTGTTGACGAGCGTATCCTGGCGGGGCGAGCGCGTGCCAGCCATTCGGCGAACTTCGCGAACCACAGCGGTTACCTCGCGCTCGCTACTCCCTGGTCCCGGCTACGAGCGAGGCGGCGGTTGCGGAACCACTTGGCCGCGCCGAGGGCGAAGAGCATCAGGCCGAAGGGCAGGCACATCATGGCCACCATCAGCGAGAGCCATCCGGTGTTGGTGTGCGGGCCCTGGCGGCTGATGCCGCCGAAGACGGTGGCGGTAAGCAGCGCCGCGAGAATGCCGGCCAGCAGCATGCCGCCGCCGGCCTTCAGCAGGGCTCGCGTGCCGTCGTCGGGTGGAGCTGATAAAGGTGAACCTGCCTGGGACATTGGCCTATCGAAACGCCGCCACCAGCATCACGCGCACCACCACGCCGGTGACCGAAACGTAGAGCCAGAGGGGAAAGGTGTAGCGCGCCAGCCGGCGGTGGGCGGCGAATCGCCGCGAGAGCGAGAGGTAAAAGGTGATGAGCACGATAGGCAACGCCACCGTCGAGAGCACAATGTGGCTGATCAGGATGGGCAGGTACGCGTCATAGTAGACGCGATTGTGCACCGGGTAGAGCGTGTCGCCGTGCAGCGCGTGATTGGCGATGTAGGAGATGAGAAACAGCGAGCTGAAGACAAAAGCCGTCATCATGCTGGCACGGTGCGCGGCGACGCGATGGGTGCGGATGAAGTAGAAGCCCACCAGCAGCGCGATGGCGGCCAGCCCGTTAAGCAGCGCGTTGAGGTTCGGAAGAAACGTGTAGTGCTGGGCCGCTGCATCCGGAGCCGGGTGTACATAGATGAGCCAGAAGAGGAACAGCACAGCCACAATGCTGACCCCAATGATTGCCACCACCGGCACGACCGCGGAGGACTTGGGCCGGGGGTTCAGCTTCGGATTGGTCGTAGCTGTCGGCATCAAACTCACTCCCCGCTCCCCGCTCCCTGCTACTTTGCGTTCAGCATGAGCACGGTGAGCAGCAGGGGCAGATAGATCACGCTCACCTTGAGCAGATCGCGAGCGTACATTCTCGACTCGGTCTCGCTCCGCGCACGCACGATGCGCGAGAAGCGAATCGTGTAACCGAGATACCCAAGTCCCAGTACAACGGCCACCACGGCGTAAATCCTGCCGTCCATGT
>PMAM01000027.1:1860-4316 GCA_003152595.1 Acidobacterium sp. | reverse complement strand
CTCGATGCGCTCGAAGATCTGAAAATGGCCTGGCCCAAAACCACCCCCAAGCGGCGCGCAGAATTACAGTCCATCCGGAAACATCTGGCAGCTTAAAGATTTGCCGTCACCGTCACCGTTCCCGATGGCAACGCAGCACGAGATAGAGGATCGTCCCCTATGTCCACCACCGAGCAGATTCCAGGAGTCGAGGCGGAGAGCCCCGTATCGCTGAGCCAGTGCTTATGACAAAACCTTCTCGGCATCCGCAGCTGGTGGCGAGGCTGTCTTGTCCCCTGCGATCGCTGCCGATGACAGGCAGGAAGCCACTTCCCCGATCCTCGAGGGTTCGCTCACGCCGCAGATACTTCGACGGAATGACCCGCCCGACGCGTGCCATGACGGGCGTTAGGCCAGCAAAAATTGATGAAGCGGAGCCATATGACCCTAAAGCCGGAAGTTGAGGGCATGGATGCGCTGACGGAGTTGGCGCTCAACCTGCACTGGTCCTGGAACCATGCTGCGGACGAACTCTGGGAGCGTCTCGACGCCGATCTATGGGAGACGACGCAGAATCCGTGGGTCATCCTGCAGACCGTGTCCCAGGTTACGGTCAAAGCCGCATTGGCAGAGACGGGATTTCGTCAACGTCTCAACGAATTGCTGCAACAGAATCGCGATTCGTATAGCTCGGACGCATGGTTTCAAAAGAAGCACCCGGATACCGCCCTCACCTTGGCCGCGTACTTCAGCATGGAGTTCATGNNTGAGCGAAGCATTGCCGATCTATTCGGGCGGACTGGGTAATGTAGCCGGCGACCAGATGAAGGCAGCGAGTGATCTAGGGGTTCCGGTGGTGGGAGTCGGACTGCTCTATGGTCAGGGATACTTCCGCCAGGATTTCGATTCGGCAGGTCGCCAGCGAGCGCTTTATCCCGTCAATGATCCCGGCCAGTTGCCCATTCGTCCGTTGCGCATTCCAAATGGCGAATGGTTGCGGCTGCAAATCCAACTACCCGAATCCACGATCTGGCTTCGCTGCTGGGAAGTGTCGGTTGGCCGTACGAAGCTCTATTTGCTGGATACCAACGATTTCGCCAACAGCGCAGCGCATCGGGGAATTACCAGTGAACTTTATGGCGGCGACGCGGAGATGCGCCTGAAGCAGGAGATCATGCTCGGCATTGGCGGCTGGCGCTTGCTTCGGGCGCTCGGCCTGCAGCCTGAGGTCTGCCATCTCAACGAAGGACATGCAGCCTTCGCCACTTTGGAAAGGGCACGGTTCTACATGGAGGATCATAAGAAGCCATTTGATCTTTCCATGAACGTCACGCGGGCCGGAAATCTCTTTACTACGCATACGGCAGTTGCCGCCGGCTTTGACCGCTTCAGTCCCGACCTCATTCGTAAATATCTCAGCCATTACGCGCAGGACGAGCTCGCGATTCCGATTGAGGATTTGCTCGCTATGGGGAGGCAGAACCATGACGATGATTCGGAATCCTTCAACATGGCCTGGCTCGCGGTCCGCAGCAGCGGCCGGATCAATGGCGTGAGCAAGCTCCACGGACAAGTGAGCCGGCATATCTTTCAGGCGCTTTTCTCGCGATGGCCACAGGCCGAGGTTCCCATCGGTTCAGTGACCAACGGCATCCATGTGCCGACCTGGGACTCGGCGGCGGCGGACGCGCTCTGGACCACAGCTTGCGGCAACAAACGCTGGCGAGGAGATCGCGCCGTCGAAGATGACATCCGCCACTTAACGGACGCAGAGCTATGGCAGATGCGTAGAAGCGGGCGAAACGCATTGATCGATCGCATCCGCGTGCGGTATGCGCGGCAGCTTGCTTCGGAAGGTCGCCGACCGTCGGATGCCAGTGACATTTTCGATGAGAATGTCCTGACTCTGGGGTTTGCACGTCGCTTTGCCACTTATAAGCGTCCGAATCTTCTACTGCATGATCCAGAGCGGCTGGTTCGCCTGCTCCGCGACCCGCAACGGCCGGTGCAGTTGGTCCTCGCCGGAAAGGCTCATCCCCAGGATTTACCCGGACAAGCGCTGATCCAACAATGGAACGACTTCATCCGGCGGCCCGAAGTCCGCGACCGCGTCGTCTTTCTCAGCGACTACGACATGCTGCTGACCCAGGAACTGGTTCAGGGTGTCGACCTGTGGATCAACACACCACGGCGTCCGTGGGAAGCTTGCGGAACAAGCGGAATGAAGGTACTGGTCAACGGGGGCCTGAATCTTTCTGAGCTGGATGGCTGGTGGGCGGAAGCGTATTCCCCNNTTTTATGAGCGAAACGAAAGCGGAATGCCCACGAAGTGGCTGGGGCGGATCCGCGAGAGCATGGCACGACTGACTCCAGAATTTTCCGCGACCCGTGCGATCCGCGAATACACGGAAGGCCACTATCTGCCTGCCGCTTCTGATTACCGAGATCGTGCAGCCCAAGAGGGAGCGCTTGGCAAT
>PMAM01000027.1:0-1820 GCA_003152595.1 Acidobacterium sp. | reverse complement strand
ATCGGTCGCTGTCGAAGTAATGACGGCATGCAAAGCGTGTGCGAACCCAGGGGGTGCGCTCCTGTATTCAGCGGAGGTACCGACAGGCCGTCCCGCAAGCGATTACACTCCACGCATCATCCCCCACCATCCGAGCGCATCGGTGCCGCTCGAAGCTGCCCAAATTCTGTGGCAACGGTGATTGGTCTCTGCCTCGAGTAGCTTTCAGACGTGCTAGGGTCCGATGGTGCCGTTCGGGTTTGCCCTGCCACCTCTGTGGAAACGGTGATGAATCATGGTATGGGCGAGCGCAAAGAGAATGACAACCAGAACGACAATCCAAATGAATGTCCAAATTCCTGGCCGGGATGGCTTTCTTCCTGTACCGGAGGCCTCATTCGAATCGGTAGTCATCATCGTCTCCCGGGTGAATAGCTATGACACGCACTCTGGCGCCCGGCCCGCCGGTTGTGCATCATACTATCGCTTTCGGCGGATCCACATCTCCTCCTGCCGGCAGCACTTCCGGCAGATCCAGACGCGCGACACCGATCCGATTGTCGGCCATCCCGTAGTAAACATCGAGGCGATCCGGCAATCCCAGATCGTCGCGGCGATCGATGCCCGTGG
Source organism: Acidobacterium sp. (assembly GCA_003152595.1). Lineage (GTDB taxonomy): Bacteria > Acidobacteriota > Terriglobia > Terriglobales > Acidobacteriaceae > Palsa-343. The sequence goes on along the minus strand of PMAM01000027.1, from coordinate 1,211 downwards.
GGAACACAACGTTAGCGATAGTCCCGTGGCGTTCCGCCGGCAGCTCCGGTTGCAACACGGGCTCCGCCGAACGATAGCGGATCACCTGAGGATATTTCTCTGACAGCACCATGACTCCTGCGGAGTAGCACAGGTGGTGTTCTGCGTTGTTCGGCTCCGCCAGCTCACTCACTCCGTGATAGAGGATCAGCCACCCATGCTGGGTGAGTACAGGCGGAGTTCCGGCACCGATCTTGAGCCGCTCCCAGGGAGAAACTGGAGTCGCGAGGCGGTGATGGGAGGTAAATCGCCCGAGACGATCTGAATTTTGACCCTCCAGCGTCGGCGAACAATAGGAAATCCATATGCTCTCGCGATCGAGATCCACTATGCGGGGCAACGTGTCGCAGGCAGTTTCCTCCGGTCGAGTGCCGGAAAAGAGCGGCCGGTGCAGCATGGCCAACTCCGGATGCCCCGACGGGTTGTGAATCGCGACCGGAAAGAAGCTGGCATCTTTGTCGTCCTCATCACCCAGTTCGACGCCGCGCCACAGAGCAAAGGTCGCCAGCCCCATACGTGTCCAGTGGAAGAGATCTTCCGATTGAGCCAGTGCGATCCGCGGGCCATTGGGCGAATATGCCGTGTAGGTCATGATGTATCGCCCGAGCGGCTCCACGAAGGTGACGCGCGCATCCTCGCAGCCGCCTCCGCCATCCGCCCGTCGCTCGTAATCGACCTCAGGCTCCAGCGCGATGCCAAGCCTCTCCACGCCCATCGGCTCACCGGCTTCATCGAAGCGCACGCGCGCAATTCCGATGCGCGAGTAATTTCCCTTCGCTACGAGACGTGGGAATAGATATAGCTGGCCATCTGGACCACGCGCGGCCGCCGGATTGAGGACGCCCTCGACCTCGTGGGGATTTCCGGGCTCCGGTTCCATGACCATTCCGATGCGCTGCAACTTAAATTCACGCATGGATCCCCACTTGCAAGTCAGCTTGATTCTCTTCGCCCAGACAAGCCAGGATGGCCTCGATCACGCGCTTCGTGTCCTCGGGTCCGCGCACCGGAATGGAGATCGCGCCTGCGTGCTCAGCCGGATAGTCATTCCCGCCCACAAACAGGGCATCGCCGATGTAGATCATCTCTTTCAGCGAGATGCCGAGGATGTCGCGGAGCTTGCGAATTCCGTAAGCCTTATCGATGCCTGGCTTCGTGACATCGATGGAGGT
>PMAM01000241.1 GCA_003152595.1 Acidobacterium sp. | reverse complement strand
CCGACCAGGGCAGGACATGGAAGCAGCAGAGCGAAGGCCTTCACGGCGACGATATTTTCATTCTCGCGCAAAGCCAGGACGGCACGCTTCTGGCCGGAAGCAGCAAAGGCATCTTTCGCTGGGATGGAACCGCGTGGACCCATGCCGACTCTGCGTCCAGTCAGCCGGATCCTGCCGCACCGATGAAGCCTGAGAAAACGCATGCAGGCGCCGGCAAGCGGCGTCCCGCAGAGCCGAAAATCCAGCAGGATCCGGTACAACTGCAGGGGCGTGTCAATGCGCTGCAACCAGTTGGAGACGCATGGTTCGCGGCCACCGCGCAGGGCATATTTCGGAGTACGGATCGCGGAGCATCCTGGACTTCCGTTGCGATGCGCGAAGGGGAGGGCGCCCGTCCCGGATCCGGCTCCTATCGCACCATCGCCGCTGATGGCCGGCAAATTTTCATCGCTGGCCGCACCAGCATCATGGCGTCCGGCGATGCCGGCGCTACCTGGCACGCGGTCGCGTTTCCCACGGGACTCACCGCACTCTCCAGTCTCGCGCTCACGCCGGATGGCACGCTGTGGGCCGGTGGCCGCGAAGGTGTCTTCTTCTCGAAGGATCAGGGACAAACCTGGAGCATTCTCAAGCGCCTTCCGGTTGTCGCTGTCAACAGCCTCGCCTGGGATCCGTCGCTCGCGCGACTGATGGTCACCTGCGACGTCGGCACCGTGATCTACGCCGTCGATCCTCGCGACGAATCGTGGACGTGGTGGAACGCCGGCTGGACTGTGCATTCCGTGGCCTCGCTCGGTGGCCGGCTGGCGGCGGCGTCATTCTACAGCGGCGTCGTCGTGCAGCCCGCCGAACAGGCATCGAGCCCGATCGGCGAAGCGGTGCAGGACGCGCGAAGATAGACGGTGCCCTTTTCGCTTCGTGCTGTCTCGCCGGACGATTTTCCGAGTCTCTACGCTCTGGATCAGGCCTGCTTCGACCCCGGCATCGCATGGTCGAAGGCGGAGCTCCTCTACTTCCTGCGATATCCAGGTAACATCGGCATTCTTGCCGAGGATGAGTCCGGCCGCCTCGCCGGATTTGCGATTGCCGGAAAACAGCGCCGCCAGGGTGCGGTTTTCGGCCGGCTCATCACCATCGATGTCGATTCCCCCTTGCGCCGCCGCGGCGTCGGTCATGTTCTTCTGGAGGAGATCGAGCGTCAGTTGCGCGCCGCCGGCGCAACCGCCGTCCTGCTTGAAGTTTCCGTCGATAACGCGACGGCACAGAGGTTTTACGAACGCCACGACTTCGTGCGCACCGGGCGCATTCCCGGCTACTACCTCGGCCGCATCGATGCCCTGGTGATGGAAAAGCAGCTTTCGTGAGGCAACATCGCCGCTCCACGTCTGCCTGGCGGCTAGAATGAAGGCGATGCTTCGCTTTGGCGTGAAGGTCGTGCACCGGGTCGCAGTCCTCGTGTGCCTGCTGTGCGCGTTGGCGCCCGCCTTTGCGCAGGCCGTCAAAGACCTGCCCAGACCCACCGACTACGTCAGCGACGACGCCCACGTCATGTCGGCGCAGTCCATTGACCAGCTCAACCACCTCTGCGGCGAGGTCGATCACGAGGCGAAAGCACAGATCGCCGTGGTCACGATCGATACGACCAACGGCGAGCCGATCCAGCAGTATGCGGTGGAACTGGAAGACGCCTGGGGCGTGGGCCCGAAAAGCTCAGATCGCGGCGTCATCGTGCTTCTCGCGGTCAAAGACCGGAAGCGCTGGATCGAAACCGGCTACGGACTCGAAGGCATTCTTCCCGACGGCAAAGTGGGTGAAATCGGCCGGCAGATGGTGCCGATGCTCCGCAACAACGACTTTGACGGCGCGGTGACCCTGGCCGTCGACGAGATTTCCCAAATCATCGCGCAGGATGCAGGTGTGAAGCTGCAACCCCTCACGCGATGGGGCGCGCAACAGCAGCAGCCGCACGCGACCGCGGGCCAGATCGTCGGCGGCATCTGCTTCCTCATCCTTGTCGTGATCTTCCTCATCTGGGCCGGCGGCCACGGCCTGCTCGGCTTCCTGCTCGGCATGTTTCTTGGTAGTGGCCGCTGGGGCGGCGGTGGCTGGGGTGGTGGCGGCTTCGGGGGCGGAGGTTTCGGCGGTGGTGGTGGCGGCAGCGGTTTTGGAGGCTTCGGTGGCGGCGGTACCGGCGGCGGCGGAGCCGGAGGCAGCTGGTAACATCGAATCGGATTTGCACGGGAGAGAAACGCAATGATGCGTCGTGGTCTGTGGATCGCAGTAGCGGTTGTCGTCGTGATCGTCTTCGCCGGCCTGCTGGTCGTCGGCAGCTACATCAGTGCGCAGAAACAGATGGTCGCGAAGCAGGAAGCCGTCGCCGCGCAGTGGGCCAACGTGCAGTCGGTGCTCCAGCGCCGCGCCGATTTGATCCCCAACCTCGTCGCGACGGTGAAGGGCTACGCCACCCACGAAGAAGCCGTCTTTGCCGACGTCGACAAGGCCCGCGAATCCCTGCTGGCGGCCCATAGCCCGGCGGGTCAGATTGCGGCCAACAACCAGCTGGACGGCGCGCTCGGTCACCTGCTGGCCATCGCCGAAAACTACCCCAACCTCAAGGCCAACGAAAATTTTCTGCAACTGCAGGACCAGCTCGAAGGCACCGAGAATCGCATCAATGTCGAGCGCGAACGCTACAACAAGACCGTGCAGGACTACAACACCTTCATCGAGCAGATCCCGAACAATATCTGGGCGCGCATCGGTGGCTTCCAGCGGAATACTGCCTACTTCGAAGCCAGCCCGTCTTCACAGAATGCGCCGCAGGTGCACTTCTAGCCGCAGCCAGCCTGCGGAGCTACAATTCTCCTGACCGGCCTATGGCAGCCAGCCCACAATTCGCAACGCGGCTGGAGTACTACCTCCAAACCGATTTCCGCCCCGACTGCGACTACGTGGACGGAGAGATCCTGGAGCGCAACGTGGGCGAAAGAGAACACTCATTTCTGCAATTGAAGATAGCGATGCTCATCAGCCAGCATGAGCAGGAGTGGCGTGTAGCTGTTTACCCGGAACACCGCGTCCAGGTTGAGCGTAACCGATTCCGCATACCCGATATCGCTGTGATCTCAGCGCAGGATCCGTTCGAGAAGATCATCACCCACCCGCCCATCTTGTGCGTCGAGATCATGTCCTCTGAAGACCGCTGGGCTCGCATTACCGAGCGCTTCGAGGATTACCGCCGGATGGGTGTTCCCAGCCTTTGGGCCGTCGATCCGATCGACAGCAAGGCGTGGATGTGGTCGAAATCCAGTCCCGAATGGACAGAAGCGGCCCTGCTCGAAGTGCCCGGCACCTCGATCCGCATCGATCTGGCTCCGGTCTTTGCTGAACTCGCTCAACGCAAAGCTCAGCAGTAGCTAGCCCGCGACCAGGATTCGCAGATCGCGCAGATTATTCCCCGTCGGTCCGGTCATGATGGAGTCGCCGAGCGAAGTAAACAACGTGCAGGAATCGAAGCGCGCCAGCGTCGCCGCGGGATCGAAGTTGCAGCGGCGTGCGCGCGAAATAGTCGTCGTGTCGGCGATTGCACCCGCCGCCGGACTGTTGCCGTCGATCCCGTCCGATCCCGCGCTCAGCACCGCCAGGGGCTCACCTTCGAACCGAGCCAGATCCAGAGCGCATTGCAGCGCGAATTGCTGGTTGCGCCCGCCGCATCCAGGGTTCTTACCCAGGTTAACCGTTACCTCGCCGCTCGAAAGCAGGCACACGCGCGTATACTCGCCGCGCAGTTCGTGGAAGCGCGCCAGCAGATATTTCGCCGCGTCCGCGTAATCCCAGTCGTCGCAGGTGTTGTCGATGACGCACTTGTAACCCAGCGAATGCGCGTGATCGCGCGCGGCATTCACAAAGTCGTGGTTCGAGAGCAGTGTGTCGAACTGCGCATGCTGAAAGGCCACCGCGCCTTCCTTCTCAACTTTCACCTGCGCCGACGCTGTTCCTTCTTCCCTGATCAGCGTCTCGAAGTATTCCCGCACCGTGGGCGGAAATTTCTCCAGCAGATGAAAGCGCTCCAGAACCTCCTGGCACTCCGCCAGCGTGGAATAGTCCGGCAGCGTGGGAGACGATGCAACCGCGGCAAGATCCTTCAGCGGAACATCGGCCAGCAGCAGCGACAGTTTCTCCGCCGTGGGAGCTGCCAGCGCCAGCCGTCCGCCCTTGACCGCAGAGAAGTATTTCCGGACGGTGTTAATCTCCGTGATCGTCGCGCCGCTGGCCACCAGCGTCTCGTGGAACGCGATCGTGTCGTCCAGGGTGATCTTCTTATCGCGGGGCAGTTCGTGCATCGCCGACCCGCCGCCGCTGATCAGGAAGAAGATGAACGTCGTCTTCTTCGCGTGTTTCAGCAGCGCCAGCGTGGCTTGTGCCGCAGCCAGTGAATCCTCATTCGGCAGTGGATGTCCGCCCTCGAAGTAGCGAATGTGCCGGTGCCGCTTTTTCGGGACCTCGGGCGCCGAGCACACGCCATGCACGTGCATCTTCGGCGGCAGCCGGTCGAGCAGTGCATTCAGCATGCTCAGCGCCGCCTTGCCGAACGCGATGACATAGATCTCTTTGAATCCTTCCAGCGGCTGCGAGATGGAAGGCAGACGCGGCGAAGGATGACGCACCAGCGTTCTGCCCTCGAAATGCAGATGGC
>PMAM01000202.1 GCA_003152595.1 Acidobacterium sp. | reverse complement strand
ACTAAACCGAGGGGGCAGCTCAGGCTCCTTCCCCTTTGCGAATCCCAGTGATGACGTTCTATTGTTATGAGGCGAAGCAACGACGAGGCTCTGCTTTCTCAAACGTTGAGCCCTTCATGAGCGCACAGGGTTTGTAGCGGCGTCCTGCGAAGTTGCCGTTATAATCTCGCTCACCAACAAAGAACTGAATTTGCAGGGCAGGAGTCGCGATGGCATCCGGCCACTACGAACGGCTCAGTCTCATATTTGCAACCAGCGATGATGGGGCTCTGACCGACATCGGGCAGGAGCTGGCGCCTGCATTCTTCATCAACCTGGCGCCGGATACAGACGCCCTGAAGCACAGGCTGAGTGAGCAGACCCCGGAGATCGTGGTGGTCGATCTGGATACGATTGTTCCCAAAGGGAAGGACGTTTTCGAGTGGACGGCGCAGGTCCGGGAAGCCGCTCCTGAGACGCTGCTGATCATCATTTCGCGGACCCCGCTGAAGAGCGCGCGGCAGCGGGCGAAGAAGGCCGGAGCGGATGAGTTCCTGCTGGCGCCGGTGGATTTTGCCGAGCTGCGGGAGTATCTGCTGGAGGCCGGCGAGGAACACCGGGCGCGGATTGAGGCGCAACAACTGCGCGAGGGAATCAGCCAGAAGAGCACGTTTGCGGGCATGATTGGCGCGAGCGAGGCCATGCAACGTGCTTACGAGGCCCTGCGGCGAGTGGCGCCAGGCAACACCACGGTGATGCTGAGGGGTGAAAGCGGGACGGGTAAGGAGCTGGCGGCGCGAGCCATCGTTTCCCTCAGCCCCAGGCGGGACGGGCCTTTCATCGGCGTGAACTGCGCGGCACTGCCGGAGACGCTGATGGAGTCCGAGCTGTTCGGTCACGAGAAGGGTTCATTCACCGGAGCGCATGCCACGCGGCCTGGGCAGGTGGAACTGGCAGACGGCGGAACGCTGTTCCTGGACGAGATCGGATCGCTGGGCCTGGCGCTGCAGAGCAAGCTGCTGCGGGTGTTGCAGGATCGGGCGGTGCAGAGGATTGGAGGCAAGAGCCCGCGGAAGATTGATTTTCGACTGATCACTGCGACGAATGATGATCTGGAAGACATGGTGAAGAAGGGGCAGTTCCGTGAGGACCTGTACTACCGGATCTGCGTGGTTCCCATTAAATTGCCGGCATTGCGGGAACGGGAAGGGGATGTGCCCCTGCTGCTCGACCACTATATGAGGATGTACTGCACGGCGGCGGAGCAGCCGGCGAAGCGGTTTTCGCCGGAAGCGATGCAGGTTCTGGAGACCAGCGCGTGGCCGGGCAACGTGCGGGANNTGCAGGCGGCCATCCGGCGAGCCGGCAGCAAGCGGGGCGGAGCGGGATTGCTGCGAATCCCCATCGAGAAGATGAAATACCTGTGCCGGAAGCATGGGATCTGACGTCCTGGGGTTAAAAAGTAACCCTGCGGTGGGTTAAGTTTTAACCCAGAGGTACGCGAAGGGATGCCATTTGGCGCTCGTTTTTCCGCTCGATATACGTGTTTTGGGCCAATTCCACATCTTCGAGTCTCTTTTCGAGCCGTTTTGAGTTTGGCATTCAAATCGCAATAGATCAGGGCGTGAGCGAACTGGAGAGATCCAGGAAGCTGAAAATCAAACTCAAACGGAGAGACACCACCATGGCCATCCAGAAAAAGTCGCTGATCAGCAGCCTGAACTCCAGCAAAGCGGTTCCCGCCGTTCCTCCTTCTTCTGCCCCCACGAAGTCCAGCAACGTAACGGCGAGCGTGAGGCTTGCGAAGCAGGCTTCGATGACGACCTCGAAGGGCTTCTCGAAGGGCCTTTCCAAAGGGCTGTCCAAAGGATTTTCCAAGGGCTTGTCCAAGGGCGTCTCGAAGGGCCTTTCCAAGGGGCTTTCGAAGAATATGTCGGCGTTCTAGGCTACGACCCTCCCCCATTGTGCCGGCGACGGCGGTTAGACTCCGTAGAGTTTTCTGCAGGTCCTCTCAATGTTGACCCACGAAGGGGTTGGGCTCCGGCCCAACTCCTTCGTGTTTGNNAGAAATCCGCTGTTGGGCACCACAGCATCGGCGATGTAGTACTGCAGTCTGGCGCCGCCCGTGATCTGCCGGATGTTTTCGACGGCCGGCGGCAGATCGTTCGGGGCCACCTGAACGTTTTCGACCGCGCCTCGCAGCGACGCAAAGGCGCCATCGGGGAGCAGGCTGACATCCTGGCCGGGAAGAACGCGGCCTGCCTCAAATTCATGCACAAAAATGCGCGCGCGCATTTGCTGGGTATCGGCGATCTCTGTGAGCAGCGTGCCGGCATCGAGATAGGCCCCCACCAAATCGTGCAGACGCGCGGAGCTGACTACGCCCGGGATGGGAGCGCGGGCAGTGAGGCGAGCCGATTCTTCGTCGGCGATGGATTGATCGACGCCGGCACGGAGGTGTTGCTGGCTGGCGGCGCCGAGGTCTCCATGGCTGAGCAGGGCGTGTACCCGCTCAACGCCGGTGAGGGCCAGTTGCTCGCCCGATCCGGCACTGAGCGATTCGAGGTCAGTGTTGGTCATGCGGAGAAGTGGCTCCCCGGCCTGCACCGATTGCCCTTCGCTCACGAAGACGTCGGTGACCTCGCCGGGCACGGTGGTTCGGACAACGGCCAGGCGCACCGGTTCCAGCAGAAACCGGGCTGAGACGGTCTGGTGCCAGAGCGGGAGGAGGAGAATCGCGAGCGTGGCGGCAGCCACGGCGGCAATGCGCGGCGCGGTGAACCAGGAGCGGATGCGGTCGCGCTTATCGAGATAGACCGTTTGCATAAATTTCACCAGAGCGCGGACGCGGGATCGGAAGATGAGAAGTCCGAGCGCGAGAGCTGGTACAAATGCCCATTGTGGGCTGTATCTTGCGAAGACGTTGTTGCAGAAGCGGAGGACGGCGAAGAGCAGGGCGTAGCTGTAAATGCCGGAGAGAATGGCGTAGATGAGAAAACCGGGCCGGCGGCGCCTCGATACGAAATCCACCTCGACGGGAAGGCGGAAGATATGCCTGCGCACGAGCTGGGAGAGGAACGCGGTTGATTTTTCCTTGATGTCGGAGAAGCCGATGATTTCGGAAAAAGCGTAGTACCCGTCGAGTTTGATGAGCGGGTTCATGTTCACCACGACGACAGCAACACCGGTGATGAGGATAATTTTGTAGGCGAGATCGTGCGCGCCGCTGCCGGCGGGTGTTCCCCACCAGACGATGGTCGCCAGCGCGCAGAAGAACAGCTCGATGCCGATGCCGGCAAAGACGGTGATGAGGCGCTGCCAGCGCGTGGCGTAAATCCAGGCTTCGGTCACATCGACGAAGAACGCCGGCGTGAGGTAGATCAGGTGGAAACCCATGGAGTGGACTTCACCGCCGAAGTGTTTGCAGGTAAGGCCGTGGGCGGACTCGTGGAAGAAACCGAGGATGAGGAAGAGGACCCAGAACTCCGCCAGATCGGCTGCACTCTTGTCGGTGAAGGTATAGAACTCAAGCGTGTCGCGCCCGATGTTGCCCCAGTGAGCGATAAAGGTCCAGGCCATGAAGACGAACAGGGCGGCGCAGACGAGGGCGAACCCGGGAGTGTAGATCCAGCGGAGTAGTGGGTAGATGCGGTCGAGGTAGCGGTCGGGGTCCCACGCGGAGAACTGCATGTGGGCCACGTCGAATTTGGATTTACGATGAGCGTGGTCGTGGCGACCCGACTCCAGTTTTTGCTGGAGGGCAATGTTCTTCTCGAACGGTGTTTTGTACCAGAAGTCGATGGCGTCGAGGCCGGCAGTGAACTCGCGGAGATCGTCGGGGTCGTAGCGGGGGCCGTACAGTTCGGCATGGGCGTCGGCCACATCCTCCCAGGAACGTTTGCCGTCGAACAGCTCGACGATCCTCCACTGTTCAAGCGTAAAGCGAAACAGGCCCTGCTCGCCGCGCTTCATGGCGCTGACGCCCAGCTCGCCATCATCGATGTTCTCTTTAAAAATCAGCGCAGGGTCCAGCTTTGGATAACCGATGCGCGCCCGCCGGACCGGCAACTCCGGCAGGGCCGCGTTGAGAGCCTCAGCCAGATTCATTGCGTGCGCGCAACCCGGACCGACGCCACCATTCCCGGAATCAGGCCGGGGATATTGTGGGTCAGCTTCGCCGTCACCTCGATGGTGCCGCTGCCCGGATCGACGACAGGGCTCAGATGCGTGACGGAGGCTGTGGTGGTCTGAGCGAAATCGGGCGCAGGCGAGACGGTGACGAGGTCGCCGCGCCGCAACACGGAAATATCCCGCTCTGGCAGCGTGAAGCGGACTTCCATGGGCGAAGTGCCGGTTAGCTGAAAGAGCTTGTCGCCGATGTTCACATACTGGCCGAGGCGCACGTAGCGCTGCGAGACGGTTCCATTGAAAGGTGCGGCAATTCTGGTTTTTTCCAGTTCCAGCTGCTGCGACTGCAGTGCGGACTGCGCGCTGCGCATCTCGTTGTTCTGCCGCTCGACTTCGAATTCGGTAGCCTGCAGATCGTAACGAACGTGATCGAGAGCTTCCTGGGTGTTGATACCGGCCTGACGCATGGCTTCGGCGCGCTGCAGGTCCGTCTTGCGAACATCGACTTCGGCCTGCCAGTTCTTCAGGTCCGACTCGAGGCTGTGCACTTTGAATTCGGCCGCGCTGCAATCGGCGGCGATCTGGCGGTCGTCCAGGCGAGCCAGCATTTGCCCTTGCCGGACGCCCGAACCAACGTCGGTATTAAGAGCCGCGACGATGCCGGCACGAAGGGCGACGACATCGATCTGTTGCTCCACCATGATGGGGCCCGTCGTGACGATGGCGCCCGGGTCGGAGGGTGCCGACGCTGTCGGCTTTGTTAAATCCGCCGGCGGCTGCGAAGCGGCGACGACCGTTCCGGGATTGTGGCCACCGGAGGAGCAGGACGTACAGGCCAGAACTGCTGCAGCAGCGGCCATAGCCGCGGTCAGACGCATCATGCGAATCCTCACCATCCAAACCATCCCCAAAGTTTTGACCACAGCCACAGCGCAGGATCGCGAAGCAGCACATAGCCGAGCGGGCGCAGGCCCGCACGAATCTTGCTGAAGCCCTGCATGCCGGGGCGAAGGTTTCCATCGTGGTTCGGCACGGCAATGCGGGCGTAGAAGGAGCGGTTTTCACCCACGACCTGTCCGGCGGGACTCACGACGTTGACCACCCCCGAGAACGTTCGCGTCGGAAAAGCTTCGAGCTTCACGCGCGCGGGATCCCCGACACGCAGAAGAATCACATCCCGCTCGGGCACCGCGACATCGGCGATCACGTTTTCGGTGCTCACGATCTCCATGATCGGATCACCGAGCGCGAGCTTCCTCCCGATGAGGTTCTCGACGTGCGGCGTGGCCACGATCCCGGCGACCTGTGCGCGGAGAGTCATGCGGGAGAGTTGTTCCGTAGCTCGTGCCATTTCACCGCGCAGGAAATTCGCCTCGAGCTGGCGCTGGCCGGCTGCGGTGGTGTCATTCTTCACCAGGGCATCCGCCGCCTGCGCCAGGGCGGTGTTGTATCGAGCCTGAATACCGGCGAGTGCCGTTCGAGCGGTCCAGTCCGCCATCTGCGCTACCGGGGTGCCAGGTTCAACCTGCTGGCCTTCATGGACGAACACCTGCTGCACCACCCCATCCTGTTCGGCTCGCACATACTGCGTCTGATCGGGGGCCACCTGGGCGTCGCCGGAGACCCGCATGGGCACTGGCATAAAGATGAGGATCAGAACCACGGCAGCGGCGAGCGCGATCATCAAAGTACGGTGCCGCCGGTTGATCGCCATGAACCGCCGCTTCTTCTCGATTAGCGGCTCGAGGATTCCGATAAACGGGACTTCCTTATAAAGGGAGGCGTTGCGCAGAGCCAGGGTCGCCTGGCTGGCGAGGATGCGAATGACCTCGATGTGCAGCTCGTTGAGAAAGTCGGGTTCAGAGCTCTCAAAGCACAGAACGCCGAGCCGACCCTCATCATCGGCCAGCGGGATCGCGTAGAAACCACGGGAGTCGCTTTCGGCAAAATAGCGCCGAAACTTCTCACGCGTTTCGGGCCGCGGATCGTCGATCTCTTCATCGTGCTGCGTGACATGAATCTCCGTGTCAATGCCGCCCACCCACTTCAGGATCTCCCCCAACCGTTCGATCGAAGGCTCGGATGTGTCGAGCTTCGTGACTCCGGAGACAGCCTGAATGGTCAGCCGATTCCGCTGTTCCAGCGCCAGCGCGGCCCGCTCGTAAGGAATGACGAGCTGCGGCTGATTGACGATGGCCTGCAGCACACGCTGCTGGTTGAGCGTCGAACCGATCTCCTGCCCGACGCTCACCAGCGTCTGCAGAATCTCGATTTTTCGTTCCGCCTGGAGCAACGATGAGTTGTGCAACGCCTGGGCAGCCGACGCAGCCACCTGGGTGAGCACAAAGAGATCATCGTCCGTAAAGGGCTCGTCCCCTTCCGTTCGGATGACTTCAAGGACCCCGACCAGACTCTCGCCATCGAGCAGAGGCACGGCCATGAGGGAGCCGGGCGCGGCCTCGCCGGATTCCCCGTTGCGGCGGACGAGGAGTTCGTCGCCCGTTTGCAGCAGGACGGCTTCGCCGGATTCACCGACACCGCCGGCGATGCCTTCCTCACCGTGCTGACGATCACCCACGTCGCTGCCAGGATCGCTGCCCGCCTGCTGCAGCAGCAGCAGGTCATCCTTATCGACCATCCAGAGATTGACCGCGGAGCTGCGGACCAGGTCGCCGATTTTCTCGCAGATCACAGGCAGAAGGGTCTGCATCTCGAGGGTGGCGTTGAAGACTTTTTCGATGTCGTAGAGCTGCGTAAGACGCATGACCGACGCAAGTCCGGCGTTACGCTCGGCCGCGTAGACTGAGGCACTGCGAAAGGCGATGGCGCCGAGATCGGCAATCTCGGCGATTTGGTCGAGAACCGGCTCGCCTGGGGGTTCTGAGAAGCTGACGATTTCAATGCACCCGGCGATCTGTTCATCCACAAGCATGGGAACGTAAGAGAGCGCAGTCACGTTGAGCCGGACGTCGAGGTGGGCATAGTCGTCGCGGCTCAACTCCGATGCGCTGAATTGCAGGATGGATCGCTCGCGCGCTGCGGCGCCGAGAGTTCCGGACTCCAGGGGGATGGGGTCGCCATCGACGGTGAGCTCGCCGACCATCGCTTTCGCGGTCCACACTGGCGCTCGCGGATCATCGATCGAGAAGACGACGATGGCGGATTCCGGCACAAGCTCGGCCACGGCTGCGGCGATGATGCGAGCGCGAGGGCCGATTTCGAGTTCGGCCAGCAGCGCCGGCGACAGATCCGTCAATGGAAATACAACTGCAGGTTGACTCAACCGCGACGGCTCCTTCAGCGAGAGCAATGCGGCCTTCCCGGGCATGAGGAGGCCGGCTGGATTCGTGGCACGAGCCGGGAAAGCGCGCTCTGCTGGGGAGAACGCCAAGCCTGGAACCATGCTGCTCTGGCTTCGAGCGAAGCCGCAACACTTTCCGTAGGATCGTTGGCGGTATGGTATCCTGCCCGTGCTTTTGTAGGATAGTTTTTTTCGCAGAGGCGGCAGACGGCCCGAAAAGAAGCTGACTGCGGCATGCTGGCGGAGCCCAGTGGACCTTTGCCCGGAAAATTCGGGAAGAGTTTGAGAAGTCCGGAGCAGACCATGGCTGATGGAGTCAGTTCGCTGGAAATCGGGGTGCTGAGGCACGGTGATGTCACCTCGCTGGCTCTGCGTGGGCCGCTGGTGTTGGGACCACCGGTCGATAGCCTGCGCGGGACCCTCGATAACCTGGTGGCTCATGGGGAAAACCAGATTGTCCTCGATATCTCTGGCATCAACCGCCTGGATTCGAGTGGCATTGGGCTGCTGGTGAAAGCCCTGCAGTCAACAAAGGGCGCAGGAGGAACAGTGAAACTGGTCAATCCGCCCAAGGTGGTTCTGCAAACGCTGACGATGTGTCGGCTGCTTCCACTCTTCGAGGTCTACGACAACGAGGCGGACGCTATCAGGGCATTTTCCTGAGTTGCCCGGTCCTACCCCCTGGAAGGGGTCATTACATTACATTCTTGCCTGGCAGCGAAATTCGGAACGGCTGGCCTCGCTCTCAAAAGATCAGCTGCTGCCGCACACATCGACGCCGGCAAAATCCGCCTCAGGAAAGCCATCGTCGTTCTGCAGATGGCTCTCTGCCTCGTGCTCCTCGTTGGTGCCACTCTGCTCACCCGCACCCTGCAGAACCTCCGCAACATCCCCTCGGCATGAACACCCGCCTCGTTGTTCTCGGCCTTAATCCGGAGAACGCGCACAGCCATCCGCAAATGGTTCCCTTTTACCAGGAACTCCAGCGCCACCTCCGCGCTCCCCGGTGTCGAGTCCACCACCGTCATGTCCAGCCGCCTCGACTCCGGCTGGTCCGATAACTCCAGCGTCGACGTCGACGGCAACGAAGGCCGCGTCGTCAGCGGCGATCTCCCCACTGTCCGCATGAACGACATCGGCCCCGGCTTCTTGCTTTTTCATTTTCAGAATGGTTTTGTCTTTGCTCAGGTTCTTGTCAGGCTGTAGCTCGCTGGCTGGCGACCGTCTCTGCTCTGATTCCGATGGCCCAGACGAAGCCAGGCAGTTCACGGGCGACTGCCGTGACGATCTTCCTCTGGTCCTTGCCGGCTGCGCCCGGCTTCATATAGCGCTTGCGCAGCCGATGCTGCGCCTTCCATGCAATCTCTTTCGCCTCTTCGGAGATGCTCTCCTGCCGTCTGCGCAGTCCGTACCAGATACAGGGTGGGCGACGACTGCCTTCATGCTTCCTCTGTGGTATACTGGATACCAGTATGTACTGAGTACATCTAATAGTGCGCTGCCCGGAGCTACATGTCAATGCCATCCGACCGTCGATCCCGTAAGCGGCTCGCCACGCGACAGGCCATCTCCACTGCCGCCACGCGCCTCTTCTTCAAGCGGGGTTTCGATCATGTTACGGTGGACGAGATTGCGGCAGCCGCCGACGTCGGACGGATGACGGTGTTCAACCACTTTCCCCGCAAGGAGGATATGTTCTTCGATCGCGATGAGGAGGTTCGCGAAGTCCTGCGCGAAGCTTTGCAACAGCGTGATCCCCGCGTCTCTCCAATCGAGACGTTACGCCTGCTGGCTCATCGGCTCGCTGCGGAACAGAGCCCTTTTCTCGAATTTTCTGCTGGGAGCCTAAGCTTTATAGAAACGATCGAGGGCAGCGAAACCCTCAAGGCTCGGGCCAGGGCGATACGTGGTGAGATCGCGCAAGTCGTAGCGGTGGTGCTATCCGAATGCGTAGGACGAGAACCTGCCGATCCCGTCGCCCATCTGGCGGCCGGCCTGCTCCTGACGACATGGACCGTGGCCCTTATCCAGGGTCACCGCACCTTTCGACAGAGGCGAGATGCCAAAAAAGCGAAAGCCGCCTTTCTCGCTATTGTGGATAAGGGAACCATCGGCGTGAAGGCCGCAGTGGCAGGCACGCCGTACGCATAAGCAATCAACTCTGGCCTCGCGATCTTTCACGGGACGTCGATAACGGTCTGCGGTTCCGGGCGGATTACCGGCCACTCTTCCGTTGCTGAGTAGTAAAGGAAGGGTTGCCGACAATCCGCTCAGAATCGAGATTCGCTGCCCGCGTTTTCGCGTGTCGCATTTATGCGTGTCTCAATTATGCGACGTTTGTGAATCACTGTCGTTGCATAGTCAACAACGCCTTCGTTATTGGATGTCTTGGATCGGCGGAAGCCGCCATTCGGTTCGCTCATTCGTGGCACACTTCACTTGTCCCGACGAGTAGCTTTAACTTCCATCAACTCTCTGCGATGGCGATTGAGAGGTAGAAAGGCGGTTTGCCTGGTGGGCAGGAAGACGGAGAAACATGTGCCCGAACGACCCGGCCGGCATGTGCTCCAAACGCGTATTGAACCACCGATGCGGTCGATGATACCCGCGCTTACCCATAATCCAAGGCCTGTTCCTCGTTCCCCTTTTGTGGTGAAGAAGGGCTGATAAAGTCGTGCTCGATCTTGCGGTGCAATACCACCCCCGGTATCGGCAATCGAGAGGCAATACCCGGATGAAGCATGGATTTCACAGAGCCAGCGTGGAGCAGGATATAGATGGATAATGACCCTTCCGTGAGCGGTCGTGGCATCAAGCGCATTGAGCAACAGATTCGTAACGACCTGTACAATTTCACTTCTGAAGGCCACAATGGTCCCATCCGTCTCAAGGCGCTGATGAATCGCAATCCCTTTCCTCTCAGCCTCGTGGCGATAAAACTCCGATACTTCTCCGAGTACCGTGTTCAATTGGAATACTGCAGGTGTGTTGCCGCCGCGGTGAAACTTGAGCATCTGGGTAGAAATGCGACTCAGACCCTTCAACTGATCTTCAATTGTGGCTACATAGGCCTGTGCCTCCGGACCGGCTTGCATAGGGGCTAGCAGATATACCAGATTGGTGATTGCTTCTAAAGGATTGTTAATCTCGTGCGCCATGGTTAAGGCGAATCTCGCGGTCACCGCCAGCTTTTCGCTGTTCACGAGGGCCAGTTCCATCATCTTCCGATCGGCGATTTCCAGTTGCAGCCGAGTGCTCAACTTCTCTGCCGTTTCTCTGAGCTCATGCTCGCGCACCCCCGACAGCAGCAGTTGCTCATTGACGGCAATTGTCCGCTTATGGAACTGCGTGGTCTCGGCCACTTGTACCATGACTCCCGCTGGCTGATCGTCTGTACCGCGAACAGGCCACATCGTATAAGACCAACGACCGGGATGAACTCCTATCCGTTTCGGTTCAGTCTGGATTGCGATTTTCCCCGTGCTATATACGCGGTTCAGTAATGCAAGGCACCCCTCCCAGGGCACGGCCTCTATGAAAGGCTTGCCAGTCAATTCACCTTCGCTCTTCGAGACCAGCCGGCAAAAGGCACGGTTGACGTAGCGCAGGATGTGATTTGATCCTGCCAATGTAGCCATCGGCAGGGGCGAATTGTCCAGAATTGAGCGTTCGCTGTTCGATACATCGGGTCCTCGACCAAGGCGAGAGTTCGCATCAGTCTCTGAATCGTCAGATGTTTTCTTAGGTCTGATTCTTGATTTCCGAATCATGGGAGGG
>PMAM01000219.1 GCA_003152595.1 Acidobacterium sp. | reverse complement strand
ACCGAGGCCCTGATCGAAGCGTGTGGTCATCTTATCGCTGGTGCGGGAAAGTTATAGACGGGAGATGTTGCCGGAGGAGACAACGAGGCGAAGAACGGCGGTCCTGTTCTAACCGATACATCGCTATTACTTTGCTTTTTCCCCTCGTTCCGCGCTAAAATCTGATCAACTTACACCAAAATCATCCGACACATATCTATGGACAAAGGCGCGCACTTTTTCAAATGCGACTTTCAGGTTCATACTCCGCGCGACATCAATTGGACGGGCGCGGACGCGACCTCCGAGGCTGACAGAAACGCCTATGCCGAGGAGTTAATCCTTGCGTGCCGAGAGAAGGGTCTTGGCGCTATCGCCGTCACCGACCATCATGATCTCGCGTTTTTCCCCTATGTGAAGAAGGCCGCGCTCAATGAACTGGATGATAAAGGGCACCCGATTCCGGAGGGCAGCCGAATCGTTGTATTTCCGGGAGTCGAATTGACCCTGACAGCGCCGAACTGCCAAGCGCTTCTGATTTTGGACGCTGAATTCCCGGAGAATTTATTACCAAGCGTTCTGACCGCCCTGTCGATTACGCAAGCTCCGATGACGGACGCTAAACACGCGCAGGTGGTCCGCATTCCTCAGAATGTCGTCGGAGACCTCACGCAACTGTACGAACTCCTCAACAGCCATAGTTATCTCAAAGGTCGGTTCATCGTCTTCCCGAATGTCAGCGAAACCGGTTATGGAACACTCCTGCGGTCGGGTTTCGCAAATTTCTACAAGTCGATGCCGTGCGTGGGAGGATACACCGATGGATCAGTGTTGAAGTTTGGCACTGGTAACTTAGCGATAGTATCGGGCGAAAACCGGGACTATGGTTTCAAATCCATCGGAGTGATCCAAACTTCGGACAACCGGCGACGCGACCACGGAAGCCTCGGGAAATACTCGACCTGGGTGAAATGGTCGGAGCCGACCGCAGAGGCGCTGAGGCAAGCGTGTCTGGCTAAGGAATCCCGGCTTACGCATGCGGAGCCTGAGCTACCAAATCAGTGGATCGTCTCGATGAGCGTGTCAAATTCAAAGTTTCTGGGAAGAATCGAGGTTGATTTCAATCAGCAAAACAACGCGGTGATTGGTGGCCGAGGAACCGGCAAGTCAACGATTCTCGAATACCTGCGTTGGGGGCTCTGCGATCAGCCGGTCGAGAACACGGGTTCGGATATCGCGCCCGTCCAGACGAGGAGAAAGAAGCTGATCGATGATACGCTACTGAAACTTGACGGCGAGGTCATTATCACTTTTCTCCTTAACAGCGTGAAGCACATCATAAAACGCAATTCGAAAACCCAGGAAATCTTTCTCAAGATCGGCAATGCGCCCTTCGAACAGGTCACAGAGCAGCAGGTGCGGAGTGTTTTCCCGGTGCAAGCGTACAGCCAGAAGCAACTGAGCAGCATCGGGGTCCGAATCGAGGAGTTGAAACGATTCGTGGAGCTTCCAATCAAACAGGCTCTCGATAAGATTCGTTTCGATATCCGCGATGCCGAAACAGCAATCAGAAGCGCGTACAGCAACCTGATTCGAGAACGGGAAATTGAAGCCGAAATTCGAAAATACGATTTAGAGATCGCCTCCCAGACAGAACAGGTCACCGCGCTTCGGTCGTCCCTCAAAGGTCTCACCGAAACTGATCAGGAAACGATCTCTAAGAAGCCGCTGTACGACAACGAAGAAGGCATAATTCAGGGCCTCGAGGACGAATTAAATCGCGCGAAGGAAATGGTAGATGCCCTCCGGAGTGGAGTCGGCGACGAGCCCGAGACCTTTGAAGCATTTCATGAAATTGAAAACGCATCACTGATAGGCGACGTTCAAGAGGCGTATTCGGCCAAATTCAAGGAGATTCGCGACCAGATTGCACAGCTTACCGCCCTCTTTGGAGAAGATTCCCTAGGAGCTATCGCAACGGCATTGGCCCGGTGGGAAGCGGCAAAGAATGCTTTCGATGCACGGTACGAGGCTGCAAAGGAGAGGGCCACGAGCAATCAGCAACAATTGACGGAAATACAGACCGTCGAGACGAGAATTTCGGGACTCAGGAAACTACAGATGACTAGCCGTAATACTCTCAGGGGCGTCACGGATCCCGCATCAGCCTATACGGGGCTGCGGCAAAAATGGAACGATCTCCATACCGACAAAGTCACCGCGCTTGAGCAGCAGTGCAAGGCGTTTTCTGCGCTCTCCGACGGCCTCATTGTGGCCGATGTGCGCGGAAGCCTCGACATCGACTCACTGAAGCAGAAGTTGAAGGTTGCGTGTGTTGGCTTCAACATCAGAGAGCAGAAGCTCGACGATCTCTGTCGGTTGATAGTTCAGGCGGCAGACCCTCTTGCGGAATGGACCGAGATACTTAAGGAATTGGAGTCGTTGGCTACGCACAATAGCGCCACGACGAACGATCCCCTTCCTGCTACGGGTCGGCTCGATAAGTGCAATTTCATTCAAACCGAGAAGACAAGACTTGCAGCGGGCCTAACCCCCGCGAAATGGCTTGACCTCTCCGTTACCGAACTTGAATTCAACCCAATTTTCCGCTATTGCGTAAACAAAGACACCCACGAGTTTATTGACTTTGCTGATGCCTCAGCGGGTCAACAGGCGACCGCGCTTCTCACCGTACTGCTTAACCAACCCGGCGCTCCTCTCATAATCGATCAGCCGGAAGATGATGTCGATAGCAAGATGAGCCCAGAGATTGTCCGCAAAATGTGGACCGCGAAGAGACGGCGGCAGTTTATCTTTTCCAGCCACAATGCCAATCTCGTTGTGAACGGGGATGCGGAACTCGTTATTTGTTGCGACTATGTGAAGGCGGGTGACCAAACCGGCGGGCAGATCAAGGCCGTTGGTGCAATCGACAGTCCCAGAATCAAAGACGAGATCACGTTGGTCACTGAGGGCGGTAAAGAGGCATTCAAGCTGCGCAAAGAGAAATATGGATTCTGACCAGATTGCTGGCACTCTTCCCGGATCGTAGCGGCCCGACTTGGAGCGCAAGAGATGGAACATTAGGAGCGAGCGGATCAATAGGCAGTTTGCTCTCAACGAGCGCGACGTTGAGGATGCCGCAGACGGGCGGTTGCGAATTCCTCTTCAGGAAGCATAGAACTACCATGCCTCACCTGATTTCCCGCAGCGCTTAGGGAAAAGGCCCGCCACCCTGGCTACTGCTCTGGCGGGCCCGCAGATTCAAAGGGAACGTGCCACAGAGAATGGCAGATCGTCCCTGTGGAACGCAACGTTACGAAAGTACGCCCCGTTGTATTACATTGGATAGCGAATGAAAAGCCGCCTGCTTCGATATAAACGCTTAGTCTGCGGTCTCCTCAAGTGACTCCGGAACGTAGACTCGTTTGAGAGGCAGGATGCCCCTATATTTGGAGTCGAATCGGTCGTAATACTGGAGAATCAGCTGAACGAGCTCTTCCCCGTCAATCAGGCGCAGATTTGTCTTACTCCTTGCAAAAGACTTTGCGGCTGGCGTGAACGTACCCAAAGTGACGACAAGGCCAAATTCTCCCTGTCCCACCTTTCCATACAACGCTGACACGACGGGATCACCGACAGCGGCCTCGCTGCTCTTCGCTTGAACCTTGATGAGTGGCGGTTCGAAGCCGAGCTCATCCTTGTGCGCAATAATATCTATGCCACCGTCAGTGCCTTCGGGCGAAATCCTGCAGCGATACCCCATCGCATTGAGCAAATAGCCGACAAAGTGGGCGAAGGGATGCCCTTTAAGCTCCTGCGCGAGCGCTTTGATTAGAAAATCCCGTGTGGTCTCTTCAATGTCACCGACGACCGCGGCCACCGTTTCGTCTTTCTTGACTGGGATGGGAGATTCCGGCCCTTTTTCGAGCGCCGATCTGAATTCCTCCGCGTAGTTCTTAACTTGGAATAAGCTCATGGCCGAGCCTATTTCATAAAGTGCGCCTTGAGAAAACCGCGTCCTCGGCAACGCCTTCAGCCAGCTCACCTTTCGAACGTTTGGATAGCCTGCTTCGATGGAAGGGTCGTATTGATAGGAGCCTTCGATTTTGCCGATGTGCACTTGGCGGTCTCGCTGAGATGGATATACGACAAAGTCACCCTCTCTCATCTCATGCACGAATCGAAAGAGTTGACCCGCGCTGTTCGCTACCGACGGCGGAGTTTTGTCGGGATATGTTGCAGCAACCCTTGCTCGAAATGCGTCTCGGTCGGCTTTGAGCCCGCTGAGATCCCCTATTTCGGCCCATCCCAAAGCAATCCGATTGTGCTTCAAGAACAAGCTGTCGGCGTCACCTGTCCGTCCCCCGTGAATACCCCACAATACGGGTTCTGCCTTAGTCATGTCTGAAGTATAGCGCCGGGTCTAGATTTGTCACTGTGTTCCCACTGGAGTATGAGCTGCCAAAGGGTAGGGGAAAGAATACAAGGCGGTATGATGTGCGGGAAGGGGGCCGTCGAGGTTGGAGCAGCAATCACCCCTAACGCTCGGCGTTATAAAGAGCCATCACCTCTGCAGAAGAAAGCGCACGGTTATAAATTCGGACGTCATTCATGTTCCCCGAGAAGCTCTCTCCTATAAACCATGGCCAGCCGTTGGCATACGACAAAGGAACAGAATAGGCATTCGAGGCCGCGAACTGCCCGTTAATATAAAGCTTCATGGTCGCGCCATCCCACGTCGCGGCAAACTGATACCACGTATTGAGAGGAGTTGTGGTGGCCACTCCCATGGCTCCGTTATTGAGGTAAAATCGTATACCCACTCCGCCGGAGCCGGTATACATATTCACCGTCGTCGTGGTCGTAGTCCCATTCTGCAAAATGGTGGCGTAGTTTGATGCGGATAATACATAAATCCACCCCGTAAGCGTCATCGAGGAGGTCAGCTGGAGGATGCTTGGATTACCGATGATAGCGCTATTGTTTCTCGAGCGCACAAAGCAGCCAGAGAAGTTCGCGGTCTTTCCTGACGAATAATAGGTATTACTGCAACTGGCCGTCCCTGACCATGTCCCGTTGTTGCCGTTCCCGCTTTGATCGATCGTGCTTGATCCCGATCCTTCATTCATCGGCCAATATCCCACAAGGCCTGCCGGGTTGTAGAGGGCAGATACGGTAGGAGTGCCTCCGCTCACGACCTCGGGAAACATGCTGGTATTGGGACTGTTCCCGTATTGTTCCTTGTATTTCTGGGATTCAAGGTCAGCAGTAACCTCAAACTGGCTTCCATTCGTGTTGTATGTGTAATAGAGTCCTGTCGAGGTCTGATCCACGGGATCGACAGGAAGATTCCCAATCGGGCTTCCTGCGGAGATGTTCCCGAGATTCACAGGAATCCATCCATTGCTGTTCGTCTGGCGGAAGGTGCTGCTTGTGCTGCAATACCAAGACTGGCCGGTCGAGGTACTGAGAGAAGGAAGGCCAAGGGAGCCGCAGGTCGAAGAAGCGGCGGGATCATAGACGCTTGGGTACGTATCGGAGGCGATGCCGAGGGAAAAGGTGGATGCCCCCGACTGGTCGGTGGTGTAAAGATTGAGGGCAGAGGTAAGGGTTGCCATATCGGAGACCCGGTTTGCGTCGCGGGACTGAGCGAGAAGTTGTGCGGGATTGAGGGTCAATACAACAACGACCGCAAGGATGGCGATGATCGCGATGACAACCAAAAGCTCGATCAGGGTGAAGCCTGACTTGTCGGATTGCCCCGTTTGAGCGCCCTGCACAATACTTGGTTGCATGAGTGGGGAATACTATAAGTATAACAATTACCCCTGGGAAATGAATAGGTTGTCGGGAACGACAATTCCGCCAGTCTATTTCAGGCGGGATAAAGGGACTATACTGCACCGCAGATTATGAACTGACCTCTAAGTCAGCTTTGGCGAAATGCTTATGCAGGCGATCTAAGATGTTACCCAGAGTTCGACAAGTCCCCCGATATGGGCTACCATGAGAAGCTTTTTCTCGATTTGCGATCACGCGAAACGGAATTGCAAGCTCTACATCTACGTTTTTCCCCGATACGGTAAGGTTCGACAGTAGACTTCGCAGCAACTCACGCTTCCTTTCCGGATTTGCCTGTTTGTACAGCAATGACGCATCTTTCGCGAGTTCGACAGTACGCTCGATCTCCTCAAGCGCGATGTCATGCCCAGTTTGGAGCGAAGCCAGTCTTTGCCGCAATTGAGCCTCATCCCAAACGAGCGCTTTTTGTTTTTCCTCAAAGACCGCCTTTTCAAGTGATCCGTCGAGGAGAAAATCGGCGAGGCGCCTCATACGGTCGCGAAGTGAGTCGAGCTGCAGGCTTACAGAGCGGATTTGTACCTGACGCTCTGTTCCAGAATGTTGACGGCGATCAGCGATCCACTCGCGCATGAGAGCGAGCTCTGCTTCGGAGAGCGTTAGCGTGTCGATATGCGTTAGTAAGTGTTCTTCTATCTTTTCTTCTCTGATAGACGTTGTCGGGCACACAGGGGGCGATTTGAACGGGCGGTTGTGGCATCGGTAGTACGTGTGTCCTTTAGCGTGTTCGCCAATAAGCGAATACCGACAGCTTCCACAGCGCACCAATCGGCTGAACAGAAACGAATGCTGCACCACGCGATCCACTGCTTTTCCGTGGAGAAGCGCCTGGACTCGCTGGAACAGTTCCCGGCTCACGAGCGGCTCATGATTCCCAGAGAATTCCTGACCAGTTCGCCTGATCCTCATAATCCCTACATAGAAAGGATTTGTGAGTATGGTCGAAATGCCATTCATCGTTACCGGGCCGCCACGTCGATTGCGCAGTCCACGCTCGTGCATGCGCTGCACGAGTTCCGGCAGTGACCATTGTCCACTGCTGTAGCACTCGAAGCATTCCTTGACGAACGGAGCCATCGCGGGATCAAGTAGCTTTGCCTTTGCTGCACCCTGGTCCCGATAACCGATGGGTGCGCGCAAAGGATAGAATCCTTGCTTTAGCCTCCCATAGAAACCTTTTTTGGTTTCTTCGCGAAGATTCCGGCTGTAATGGGCCGCAACAACGGCCTGAATGTCGGCTGAGAGCCGACCGGATACTGTGGCTAGATCAACACTCTCATTCGCAAAGTGAATCGCGACTCCAGCATCAGAAAGTTTGCCGACATCTGCCCAGTCCCCGAGATTACGTGCACTACGATCAATCTTGTGAATGATCACGCCGTCGGCCACTCTTAAGCGCAGAAGCCTCAACATAAGCGTGAACGCTGGGCGGCCTTGCTTGGCAGCGGTTTCTCTCTCTTCGAACCAGCGACCTATGTTGAGATGGTGCTGATGAGCATATCGGATAATCGAGTCTTTCTGTTCTTGTAATGAGACGCCCTTCTCCCCCTGTTTGACCGTCGAAACACGGGTATAAGCGAATACGTTACCCATGCTCACACGGAATGTTATTCAATGAACTATTCGACCTTTCCTTTATCGTACCCAGGCCTTCGGAACTGTCAACGGGTCCGGGATGCGCTTCGCTCACGATCTGCAACGCACACGCGAAGTAGCGCCGGAGATTCTCGTCTGCCTCTTTGAGTTCTTCGTCGGTCAGGGTTGGGTAAATTGCCCGCAAGCGGTTCGCGTCCATCGGACACAGGGTATGTCCGCGATGGTTCGCAAAAAAGAGCGGCTGAGTTGCCGCAAGCGGCAACAAACCGAGAACCCGACGCGTCGAAAGATCAAAACCCGCCTCGGTTTCCATCGCCCTTGACAAGTACGCAGAACAGTAGTTTAAGAAAAGGGGCAAAGCCGCACATTTAAGAGGTAGACACAGCGTTGCTACAAGCGCCGTTGTTGATTGCTGGGCATCTGTTTGTTGTCGCTTGCGGCAACTCCTCCCGTCTTCTAAAACGGCGGTTTTAGAATACGCTGAGAGACATCTAGTCGCGGTGTTAATTCATTTGCGCCACTCACATGTCTTCAAGGCCCCACAACTATGTCCGGACGCACAGGAGACGATCAAGCCTCCGTCAACAAGACGTAGCCTTTTTGTTGGGATGTAAGGATCGGGCGAAGGTATGCCGATATGAGCAAGGCCGCCGGCTTCCCCCGCTTCGCACCGCTCTCGCGCTTTCAATCATTCTTGACGTTTCCCTTGCCACCTTGTTCAGCGGCACACACCGTGAGTTGCAGAAAGAGATCGCGGAACGAATCACTGTGTTGCGCTCCGAGATCGAACAGGGGCATAGACCATCCGGTCGAATGCCTGCTTTGGCGTCCAGGCAATTGCGATGGATTGACGATCATCACGGTCGCGCGCAACGCAACGAACACTGAACCAATGAACGCAACTGCGCCAGAGAGAGTAATCGCGCTCGATCTTCACCCCCTCAGCTTCGGGTATGCCGTGTTTGAGGGACCGGATGAGCTGCTTGATTGGGGAATAAGGAGCTTTCGGCATGGCGTGAATGCTGTGAAGGTGCCTCTGGATGTGAAACTGGCATCCCTGCTGGATCGGTACGGACCGGACGTTGTTGTAATCAAAGAGCCGAGGGTGGCAATACTCACGGCACCGGCTCGCGGGATTTTGGATTTGACGAAGCGCCGTCGTATTCCGGTGCGACAGATTTCGGTCGATTTGGTGCGACGAGCGTTTGCAGATGAGCATGATAACAAGTATCAAATCGCCTCCAGCATCGCCGGGTGCTTCCCGGAACTTTCGCCCCGCTTGGGGCCCAGGCGAAAAGTGTGGGAAGCCGAGAAATACTCCATGAGCATTTTCGACGCAGCTGCGCTTGGGATCGCCTATTTCACACACAAGGCCGCGGCTGACAATGAGAACGATAGAGTCCTTTCGGCGCCTCCTCGTTGACGTATAGACCGTAATCACGGTCCGTCAATCCAAGAGGAAGCGCCGAAAGGACTTCATCTTTCAACCGCCATGATCTACCATTAGCAGTGACGAGTTTACGGGAAGTACAACAAAGCTTCCAAGAATACATCCCCAGCGAGGAATCATGGAAACTAGCGCTTCTCATTTCGGAGATTGATAAGGAAATTGCCCGCCTCACGGAGGTAAGGAATCTTCTCACCAATCATCGCGGCGGATCGTCTAGGCCCGCTCGCAAGCGGCGCGCGCTAAGCGCTGCGGCCCGGAAACGCATTGGTGACGCTCAGCGTCGGCGTTGGGCGGCACAGAAAAAGGCCAATAAATAGTTTTCCGGCGGAGGGGGCTGCTGCCAACCTGTTGAGATCGATCTCAGTGCTCTGCGTTGTAGAGGGCCGTAACCTCTGCCGCGGAAAGCGCGCGATTGTATACGCGGACTGTCGTCGATGAGTGCGGAGAAAAGCTGTGTTGATTTCCATGCTCCAATGTAACTATTGTTTGAGGGGTCCCAAGTAACAGACGATTGACTCGAAGTGGCAACGAGCACACCGTTTACATAAAGTGCCTCGTGTGGACGGAGGAATAAAAGGTGGCACGATTTGCGTGGGGAGAGGGTTCGCCGGCCTTGCGTTAACCTTGGGCGATTCGGAATCGCCTATTCATAAAGGCTGTCAAAGTATTGGAGTCTCGGAAACCGAAAAGAGCTTGCCCGCAAAATCATCTTTGCCGACTTTGAAGGTTAGCCTTCCGAGAGGCCCCTTCACCAAGTACATTTGCCGCTTGTTCCGCGCAGCGCTTAACCAATCACCTGCCCCGCCGTCGGCATTCACAACATTTTGAAATTCATCGAAGGTCAACACAACGACGCCGTCGTTGTTACAAACGAGGCAGATGAATACCTCGCCCATGTCTTCTTTCATCTGGACGATCATGTCATGATGCCGAGGCTGGAACGAAAAGCGCCACGGTGAAAGTCTTTTAGTTGAATATTTTATGTAGACGGCCTTGCTGTCATTCACCACGTAAGCGGCATTGTCAGCCTCCGAGTAGGGCTTGATCGAGAGCACCTGCTGACCTGAATGCAATATCCGGGCAAATACCGCACCGTGGAAGAATTCGAACTCGCTAATCATGGTTCTTAGGCGTTTTCAGAAAACGGATATTTCCCTCGTACTTGTAGAAAACTCTCGCTCGGTTCGGGTTCTGGTCATTGTAGAAAATATTTATATGATGAATAGCGTTCGGATACTTGCCTTTTTCGAGCTGAGGTTCGCCGATGAATCCCTTCGTACGGGTGATGGTGGTCTTGTCGATTTCGCCCGGTTTGTCTGCGTAGCCGGCAATTGACCGAGGGCCGTGGACTGCGATGGATCCATCGCCCGCAGGGCGGAAATTCTCCATGTAGTTGATCAGGTAATCCGGAAGGCACTGTGTGCCAAAAAGCTCGGAAAGAGCTTTAACCTTCTGAAGGGGCGTAGATTTGCGGCCGAGGATCTCGTTTATGCCAGCGGCATCGTAGGGAAACAGATCGAAACTCATCTCTCCCTTATCGACGAGAATGTTGGTCTTGTCGATGCTCGAACTCGCCGCCGCGGTGATTCGCTCCCCGTCCAGCCAAACGGGAGACCGGTTGTCTTGCTTCCGTGCCTCAAGTGAGAGCCTGTGGAAAATAAAGCAGCGTTGCCAGTCCAGATATAGGCCCCTCGGTATCGTGAGTTCGAAATACTGAAGGTAAACCTTCCGTGATCCGAACATCCGCGCACGCTGGATATAGGTGTCCTGTTGCAGCTTGTGTTTAACGTCGCGGGTAAAGAACATGGACAAGAGGTTCTCGAACGTGACGCCGCGCGACACGATATTGCCACCGATAACCACCGTGAACGGCGCTGATGGGTTCGTACCGGTCCTGTTCTCGGCAGCATTCACCTCTTTATCGCTGTTCATGACGACCACATTATTGCGGTCGCAGTTCGCGAGAATGTACTTGATGATCTCGTTGGCTTTGTCGCCATAGAGTTCGGTGCTGAGCTTGAAGAGCGTTTCGTAGTACGGCTTGTAATTTTTGTGCTTGTCGTCGCGCAGGGCTTCAAAGAGCTTTACGACCTGCTTGAAATCGGCCATGTGATCGTCTTTGCGGCCGCTCGTATGAATCAGGAGAGAGTAGTTCTTTTCCTGCGCGTTAACCTGCGTGTTGAGGTAGGCGACGCGAATCAAGAAGCGGAAGAGTGCTTCGCGAAGGTAGCGTGGGATATCGCCTGCATCAGGGAGGAAGGAAAGGTGAAATTGAAGGTGGTCCAAATTAACCGGGAAGAACACATCCTGCCCCACGTAATTTGAATGGGGCAGAAAATCGACCCAATACTCATTCTGATTCTGGTGAGTGCGGTTGAGGTCCAATCGCGCGGGCGTTGCGGTGACCCCTATGTAAATGCCCTTCGGCCCGATGAGCCGCTCCGTAAGCTCGTTGATCTTGCTCTTCTCCTGCTGGTTGATCTTGGAGTTGGGGGTCGCGTAATCAGCCTCGTCGTCCAAAACCACGCGGTCCGGATGGCCCTCAATCTTTTGGATCAGTTTCTGTAAATCCTTCGAATTCTTCTTGCAGAAGATCACCCACTGGCGATCTCCGATGACAACTTCCGGATGCAATACCTCACTGAACTTTTTGGGCGATGGCGAAAGGCCCGACCGCTGGAATCGCTCAAGGTTCTGCCCGAGGAGCTGGACGCTGTCGTTTAATAGCACAGCTATTATCTTGTGCCCCTCATCCAACAGCTTCGCGGTGAGGGCGATCATCATTTCGGTTTTCCCGCTTTGCGGCTCGCCATAGATGACAAAGGATTTCTGGCCGATGTGAATATTGTCGATTGCCGTGCTTACCACGGCCTTGATCCGATCAACCTCTTGGCCTTGGCCCACCAAAATCGCAAGGCGCTTTTCGTAGCGGTTGCCCACCTCCGCTTCCCGCTTGAGACTGTCGAGATCGAATTCCATGACGTGGCTGTGTTGTGATTTCATCGACGCCCACCCCTCGCGACGGAAGGCCTCTTCTCAAAGATTAGGATTACCTCTTCATTCATCCGCGACTGCATCGCCGGCCCGGAGCTGTGTCGTGCCGGAGGCGGAAGGTATCGGCGGTTCTCCTTGAGTTCGCGCCTGCGCGCCGATACGAGATGGAGACCGTTTTTCCGAGCGATGCGCGTGAGTATCTTCGAATTGTGGATGAAGATCCCGCTGATCGTTGAGTTTCCAACCACCACTACGGCCTTGCCAGTGCGTTTCAGGATCCGACTGATCTCGGCCAGAACGCAATCCATATCATAGAAATATTGGAGAAGCATTCGCTGGGCGCGCATGGGAAGCGCGGCGAAATTGTCGATTTCCTTCTGAGCGGCCTTCCACCGCTCGACATCTGCCGAGGAGCTTTGGAACTTCTCCGACCCTATATTGCGCGAGCGCAGGGCCCTGAGTTTGCCTACTGGATGCCCCATCCACACGAGAGACAGCTTGTGGCCGCGGAGGTAGTCAATTGCGTTTATGTAAGGCGGAGAGGTAATCACCAAATCAGCACTTCGATCCTTCAGCGGGATGTTTCGCGCATCGCCGCGCCGAATGGCCGCCTTTGGGAGTTTTTCTCCTTCCGAAAAATGCGATGCTCGTAAAATCTGCTCTACCGCGAGCGGGAATCGCGCAAATGGGGTTACCGGGGCAATGTCGTAGACTTTGTGTGGGCGGCTATGCGAAACGTCCATTGCCAGCGACACGCCGGCGTCTTTGGTAATGATCATTCGCGAAAATGCGCACCACAGAACGGCCTGTGCACCCGCATCGTGCACAGAGGAGATCGACGTCGAGAGGGCAGCCAACTGGCGTCGGTTCGTCGGATCAAACCAGAAGCGGATGAACGCACGCGTCTCCTCGTCAGCGTGTTTCGGATAGGCCCGGCCGGCGGTTATCGAGCGATAGTACCGCATCGCATTATTTAGAACGTTCTTGGCCAGCAGCCGAAGGCGATCAGGATTGATATCGGACGACCACGCTTTGGCAATCAGCAGCGCAAGCGGATCGGTATCGAATCCGACCGCGCGGTGCCCGTGAAGGCGTGACGCGACAACGGTGGTTCCGGATCCCGCCATGGGATCGACAACGCAGAGCGACTTCTTTGATTTCAGTCGCCGCTGAATTATGGAAGGCGCCATCCGGGCCGGAAAGGGATGAATCGGGCGGAGAGCCGTATGTGAGGTAGTCATCGTTCAGAGCAGTGTTATCCAGACAATCGTTAGAATCTAGATAATTTCATCGTACTCCTGAATTAGTGGAAGTCAAAACGGGTATATCCAGATAGTAAAGGGCGACTAAAGCGGCCCTCAGGCTGGAGCTTGGGATGGGCCTGGGGTGCTTTGCTTCGATGGTCGCAGCAGATGCGCCATTAACGCAAACTGTGCCGCCTTTTCATGGCGGCACAGTTTCGTACAATGAACCTACGCTGCTCTCTGCATCGGGGCTCCTTCGTGCTCGAATTGCTCTAGGAGCTTGTTGAAATTC
>PMAM01000096.1:2152-17916 GCA_003152595.1 Acidobacterium sp. | reverse complement strand
TCGGCGTAGAGTTCGCCTTCGAGGTCGGCGACGCGGGCGGTTAATCGTGCCTGGGCGTCGGCGATGGCCTGGTTGTAGATGGCCGGACCGATCTCATCGAGGAAGAAGTCGAGCAGGAGGCCGGCGCGCAGGTCGCCGATGGGCTCGCGGATCTCGTCTTCGAAATATTTCTTCAGAGAGGCGAGGGCTTCTGCGCGCTTCTCTTTGGAAAGCTCAATGGTGACCATGGGTGGAGCCTCTCGATCACCGAGCTTACACGGGCGCGGAAAACGTTTGCTGGAATAGAATGAGGGCGCGAAGCAGGAAGCAGCAGGAGGACCTATGGCGCAACGCACGGTTTCGAGGAGAACGTTTCTTTCGCTGGCTGGAGCGACGGCTGCGGCACGGCCGCTGATGGCGGCGACTGGCTCGTGGGGGTTCGATGAGCCGACGGCGAGTGCTGCGACTCCAGAATGGCATGACCAGGGAGTCCTGAACCTGGCACACTCGCCGTACGCGAAGCTGCACAACGTGCCGGTGCGGGCGGTGACGATCGAGGACGGGTTCTGGTCGAAGCGGCGGAAGACGAATGTGGAGTCGAGCATTCCTTCGATGCATGAGGAACTGCTGGAGCACGGCCGCATGGACAACTTCCTGCGGCTGGTGGGGCAGTCGAACGCGCCGCAGAAGGGACCGGTGTATTCGGATTCGGATATGTACAAGTGGCTGGAGGCGGTGGCGTTCGCGCTGCAGACCGAAGACAATGCGCAGCTGCATGACGCGGCGCAGACAACGATTCGCGAGATCGTAGCGGTGCAGGAGCCGAGCGGGTATCTGAATACCTACTACCAGGATGACCGGAAGAAGCTGCGAATGACGATCCCGGAGCAGGTGCGCGGGCACGAGCTGTATTGCCTGGGGCACATGCTGCAGGGGGCGATTGCGTACTATCGCGCGACGGGCGATCCGACGCTGATGAACGCGGGGCAGAAGTTTGTGGACGGGTATCTGCTGCCTAGCTTCGGGCCGGAGCCGGACAAGAAGCCGATTGTGTCGGGGCATCCGGAGATTGAGATGGCGCTGATTGAGCTGTACCGGACGACGGGCGAGCGGAAGTATATGGAGCTGGCGGGGTACATTCTGCAGGGCGATCCGCGGGCGAATCTGAAGCCGCAGCAGATTGTCTATATGAACTGCGGCGTGCCGTTCACGACCAAGACTCGGTTGCAGGGGCATGCGGTGCGGGCGATGTATGCGAACTGCGGCGCGACCGACTACTACCTCGAGACCGGCGATCAGGCGTATATGAAGACGCTCGAGGTGCTGTGGAGCGATCTGACGCGGGCGCAGATGTACGTGAACGGCGGCGTGGGCGCGCGCAGCGAGGGTGAGGCGTTTGGCGAGGACTACGAGCTGCCGAATGCGCAGGCGTATGGGGAGAGCTGCGCGGCGATCGGCAACGCGATGTGGAACTGGCGGATGCTGGCGGCGACGGGCGAGGCGCGCTTCACGGATGTGATGGAGCGGGCGCTGTACAACGGGATCAACTCAGGCATGTCGCTGAACGGGATTCTTTATTGCTATCGAAATCCGCTGGCCTTCGATCCGACGACCGGGGAGAAGATCCGGAACCCGTGGTACGACACGACGTGCTGCCCGCCGAATCTGGAGCGGACGTTTGCGAGCCTGCCGGGGTACTTCTACTCGACGGCGAAGGACGGGCTGTACGTGCACCTGTACGACAACTCGAAGATGCAGTGGAAGCTCGAAAGCGGCAACGGCATCGTGGTCACGCAGCGGACGCAGTATCCGTGGGAGGGCGCGGTGCGGATGACGGTGGCGGTGGAACATCCGGAGGAGTTCACGCTGTATGTGCGGGTGCCGGGGTGGTCGCGGGCGTCGCAGGTTGCTGTGGCGGGGAAGCCGGTATCGGGCGTGCGGAGTGGAGAGTATGTTCCGATTCGGCGGCAGTGGAGCGGCGAGACTTCGGTGGAGCTGGCGTTCGACGTGACGCCGCGGATGGTGATGGCGAATCCGGCGGTCGAGCAGGACACGGGGAAGGTGGCGATCGAGCGGGGTCCCATCGTGTTCTGCATGGAGGGGATGGACCAGGCGAAGGGGACGGATGCGAAGACGTTTCCGCTGTACCTGGCGAAGCGGGATGGAGCGATCCAGGGTGAGTTCAAGCCGGATGTGCTGGACGGGGTGATGGTGTTGACCCACTCGGGTGCGAAACGCATGGAGAGTGTGGAGTCGTTGTATGCGCCGGCGGGGGCGGAGGCGGGGAAGGTGGAGGCAGCGGAGCTGAAGCTGATCCCTTACTACGCGTGGGACAACCGGGAGGAGAGCTCGATGCAGGTGTGGGTGCCGTGGGTGGGGTGAGGGGTGCCGCTGCGAAAAGCGGCTCGGAGGGGGGTTGACCCCCTGGCAAGTATTTGATTCCAGAGGCAGGGACCTGGGGGTCGACCCCCAGGTGATAACGCATTGGTTAACGGTCTCAGCCCATCTGAGTTCAGGCCTCACTCTATTCACGCAAGCCAGGGCGCTTCCTGGAAGAGAAGGATAATTTTGTCTTTGTTGGGGCCCGACAAAACACACTTAATTGATTCCAGGGGGCTTCGCTGAAG
Organism: Acidobacterium sp.; assembly: GCA_003152595.1. GTDB lineage: Bacteria > Acidobacteriota > Terriglobia > Terriglobales > Acidobacteriaceae > Palsa-343. The sequence continues at coordinate 15,310 of PMAM01000096.1, read as the reverse complement.
TTTACAAGTTTGACAACTTGTATCTGGTTGATGCCGGGGCAGTTCGAGATAAGTGCGAATGCTGCATTCGCAGCTGTAGATGCTGTATTCATGCCTGCGAACAAGGCACCTGATTGCATCGGCGCCAGTTCGCTTCGTGGGTACGAATGCTGCATTCGTGCTCGCGAGTGCGTCCGGATGCCATTGCGCCAGTTTTCAAAGAGCCAATTTTGATCCGGCCTGAGCCGGGTGAGACAGGGTACAGGGGGAGCCGCAGCCAAACGGGCTGCGCGCGACACGTGCGCCCTGAAACACGAAAGCTCTGTTCGCGGTGGCGGACAGAGCTCTGCTTGTTCTTAGGGTAGGAATTTTGAGGTTCGAAGGCAAGGGAATTCGGAGGGATGGACGGTACGAAGGTAAGGGGGCGCGGGAAGCAGCGGATGCGTTCTAGCGAACGCGACAAGTTTCCGCCCCATCGCCCCGCCTACGGCTGCGACGGGAGGCCCCAGGAACGGCCTGCGGCAGCAAGGAAGCGCCTTGCGGCGCGGCTTTTCGGCACGACTGAAGTCGTGCCCTGACACTTTTCCGTTGCGAAGGTGAGATTCCGGGCCGGGATGGGAAGAATATATATCACGTCCTTCGGCTCAGTTCATACTCGCTACGGCATTTGCAGTTCGCGAACAACATAATCCGCTGGCGGGCGATATTGTGTAACGTCAGGTTCGCCGCGAACGATGTCAGCCAGCTCATTTCTGGTCTTTCCGCTCCGTGGATCATCGTTGGTTTCGAGGATCACGATCTTGAGTTCCGGAGAAGACCAAGTCTCGTGGACGACCATGATCGGTTGGTCATTATGGTCCTGCCCCGGGGATACTGTATAGCTGCTTCGACTGCCCTCCGCGACTAAGCCGCCGATGGTTTTCGCGCCGAGTTTCTCAACGGCGTCGACGGGAGGGCTGAGAAAAGCTTCGACCGCGGATGCAACTTGTGTTGAGGGATTTTGGGACCAGTGAATCACCTTCACAATCCTGGAGGTTGAGTTCCATCTTGTCTCGGTGTTGGCAACCGGATCGTCGATTCGATACAGCATTTCGCTCTTGAGGATGCTCTTCCTGCCATCAAAATAGGTCCATTGGCGTTCGCCGGCACTGTATGTACGGCCTTGTGAATCGCGCGCCTCGCTTCCGCCGGATTCAGAGCGACTGATCGTCCCATCCGCGAGCTTCTTCTCCTCAATGAAACGGCGCTTCGCTGAGTAAGGAGCGTTCAGAACCGGCTCGTGGGAATTGATCCCTGCGGCTTTCACGTTCGTGAACTTCGCGCGGATTTTAACGGTGCGCTGTAACTCGTCCATGGCTTCGAGGACTTTGAGGCGGAGGTCGGGGTCGGGGTTTGCGGTTTGTAAGTAGTGATTGACGGTGTCGAGGGAGGCTTGCGATTGTTGGCCGTCGATAAAAGCATCGAGCCAGGCGACGAGGAAGAAGATCTTGCGCTCGCGTTTGACTTCGGGGAGGGCGTCGAGAGCGGGCTGGAGGAATGGCGCGGTGAGTTCGGACTGGTTCCAATAATTGAAGGCGCCGAGGGAGGACTGGATCCAGTCTTCGCTGATGCTGTCTTCGCCGGCTTTGATTGTGGTGACCTGGATACTCTCTTCACCGGTTTTGTCTTTAGTGATTTTTTCTTCGCCCTTGACGATGGAGGGGACTGCGGGCCAGCGGGTGTAGTCGGCGAAGTAGCGCTGCTTGGTGGCGGCGTCGGGGCGGGCGGCCTGGGCGATCCAGGCGTATTTGAGGCCGTCGCCGCTGGGGTCACGCTTCTGTTCTGCGGCAAAGTAAGTGTCGGCTTCGGGGTCGTTGTAGGCGAGGAGCGCGGTGACGAGGGACCAGCGATCCTGCTGGCGGAGTTCGACGCCGGGGATGGTGCGCTTGCCGCTGAGAAGGTCTTTCATGACGGCGGCGCCTGCGGGTTGTGTGGCGAATCCATCGAGTGCCCGGAACCAGACGATGCGGAGGTCGTGGTCCGGATCGCTGGTCATGCGGTCGGCGGCCAGGGATGCGCCGCGCGCCAGGAGTTCAGGCTGGGCGGGTGCAGGGACGTAGCGGTGAATCGCAGTTTGGGTGCGGCCGAGGAGCGAGGAGGCGAGGGCTTCGTCGCGCTCGTGGGGGAGAACATCGAGGGCGGTTTTGATGTAGTCGGCGGGGTTGAGTTCGGCGAGTCGGACGGAGTCCCAGAGCGATCCCCAGAGGAGGGTGCGGCGGAATACGTCGGATGTAGCTGGTGCAGATGCGGTGAGTTCGTGCATCACGGCTTCGCGGGATTTGGCGTCGAGGGGGAAGAGCCCGTAGGCGTGGTCGTTGTTGTTGGCAAAGATCCATGCAGGACAGGGCAGAGGCGGGTTGAACTTGTGGGGGTCGAGGGAGACGGAGCGATCGCCGAGGTCCGCGCGAAGGGTGCTGGTGGTGCCGTCGGGATAGGCGAGGAGGACTTCGGTGGCGATGGGCCAGAGGTCTTTATTTGAATCCGGGCCGGCGAGAACCGGCGTTTGGGTGAGACGCAACGATGATAGTTGCGAGCCGGAGCAGGACCAGGCAACATCGACGCGAGGCATGCCGCGGTGGCGGATCCAGATATCGGCCCAGGCGGTGAGGTCGCGGCCGGATGCGGTGTGGAAGGAATCGATGAGATCGCTCCAGGTAGCGTTGCCGTACTGATGCGCGGCGAGATAGAGCTGGAGGCCGTGACGGAAGGCTTCGTCGCCGATGACGTAGTTGAGCTGACGGAGAACGCCGGGGGCTTTGGAGTAGACGATGGCTCCGTAGGCGGATTTGGCGGCGTTGAGGTTGGGGATGTCCTGATAAATGGGCGTGGTGCCCTGGGTTTCATCGATGGCATAGGCGCCGGGCTTGATGGACTGATAGAAGCGCTGCCAGACGGGGAGGTCGGGGTGGAGGGCGGCGAGGGTCTTATAGGCCATGTACTGCGCGAAGCCCTCCTTGAGCCAGAGGTCGTCGAACCAGCGCATGGTGGTGAAGTCGCCGAACCACTGGTGGGTGAGCTCGTGGAGGACGAGGGTCTGGCGGGCGAAGCGGTTGAGGTCGGTGGGGGCGGTGCGGAAGAGGACGGACTCTTCGCGAAGGAAGGTGCAGCCGGCGTGCTCCATGCCGCCGTAGGCGAAGCCGGGAATGAGGACCATTTCGTATTTGGGGAAGGGGAAGGGCTGCGCGAAGTAGTTGGAGAGGAACTTGATGCCGTCGGCGGCGGTGGTCTGGACGGCGGGGACTTCGGAGAGCGCAGCCGGGGCTTTGGATTTGCGGACCCAGACGTTGGGGAGGCTGGCGGTGGAGTGGACCGAGACGAAGGGTCCGGCGGCGAACGCGAAGAGGTAGGTGGGGAGGGGTTGGGTTTCGGAGAAGGCGACGTTCATGGCCTGGCCGAAGCCGGAAGCCTGGGTGACGCCGGCGGTGTTGGAGATGACGGTCCAGTCTTTGGGCGCGCTGACGGTGAGTGTGAAGCGGGCTTTGAGGTCGGGCTGGTCGAAGCAGGGGAAGGCCATGCTGGCGTCCATAGGGACGAAGAGGGTGTAGAGGTATTCGCTGCCGTCGTCGTGGTCTTCGAAACGGGTGATGGCTTTGCCGGCGGCTCCGATGTTCACCGTGAAGTGGGCTTCGACGGTGTTGGGGCCGACGTGGAGGTGGTCGGCGGGAAGGATGAGGTGGCCGTGGTCGATGGTGGTGGAGATGGCAGAGCCGTTGAGGGTGAGGGAGGAGACCTGGCCGTCGCGGAAGTCGAGGAGGAGGGGGGTGGAAGCGTCGGTGAGGGTGAAGCGGAGGGTCTCGGTGGCGACGGTGGCGGGGGCGTGGGGGATGAGGGTGTAGCTGAGCTGGTAGTGGAGGCCGGAGACGCGGGCGGCGCGGGACTGGGCGAGGGCGCGGGGGATGCCGTCGGGGATGTCGTCCGGATTGTCGGCGGCGCGGGCCTGGGCTGGGGGGAGCATGAGGGCGGCGAGGGCGAGTGACAACAATATAACGAGTGACAACAATATAAATAGGGGTCGCGGGGCAGCGGGAATCTTCAAGGGTTCGGCCTCAGAAGCACAGGATAGCGGTTAGCGGATAGCGGATCCAGGACGGGGCAACGTGGCGGGGTGTTCTTTGCCGGGACGGGCATCCCTGAAGGGCCAGAAAACATCCTGCCTAAGTTGCGGTATTTCAGGAGAGCCGGTATGCGTGTCCCCATAGCAGGCAGGCTTCGCATTGCGCGGAGCACGGAATCATTCTTTAAAAAAGCAGTTTGTGAGAGCGGCGGCGCCGGCAGGAAGCTGGCGCTTTTCTTATTGATGGCGATGTTGGCGTGGTGTGGGACGCCGGCGCTGCATGCGCAGTTCAACGCGTCGCTGCGCGGGACGGTGAGCGATCCTTCGGGCGCGGTGATCCCGGGATCGACGGTGACGCTGACGAACAAGGATACGAACCAGAAATTCACGGCGACGACGGATGCGAGCGGTATCTACACGTTCAACGCACTGGGGCCGGCGAACTACAGCATGACGGTGGCGCACGATGGCTTCCAGACCAAGGCGCTGGCGCAGGTGCAGATCACGCCGGAGCAGGCGAACACGATCGACGTGCAGATGGTGGTGGGGGGCGCGACGCAGACGGTGACGGTGACATCGCTGACGCGCGGGCTGCCGACGGATACGGCGACGCTGAGCGCGACGATCAGCAGCAACCAGATCCAGCACATGCCGTCGTTCAACCGCGATGTTTTCCAGCTGGCGCAATTGACGCCGGGGGTGTTCGGCGATGCGTCACAGGGAGCGAGCGGCGGAGCGTATACGCTGCCGGGGAACCAGGGGCCGGGGGGCACGCCGGCGGGCGCGGGAGGCATCTTCTCGACGGAGAACGGGCCGCAGATCCAGACGATGGGGGGACAGTACGAGACGAACGGGATCAGCATCGACGGGATCAGCACGACCAGTGCGGTGTGGGGCGGGACGTCGGTGATCACGCCGAGCGAAGACTCAGTGGAAGACATGCACGTGGTTGCGAACAGCTACGACGCGGAAAATGGGCGGTTCAGCGGCGGGCAGATCGAGGTGACGACGAAGGGCGGAACGAACCAGATCCACGGGAGCGCGTTTTTCAAGGCGTCGCGGGCGGGGCTGAACGCGTACCAGCGGTGGAACGGCACGGGGTCGAATCACGCGCCGACCGGGACGACGGATGCGGCGCGGGCGGCGTCGCGCGGCGTGAATCGCGACAACTCGCGATTCAACCAGTACGGCGGCGGCCTGGGCGGTCCGTTCTGGAAGGACAAGCTGTTCTGGTTTTTCAACTTTGAGTCGAGCCCGCTGGCATCGACCTCGACGGCGCAGGGATGGTATGAGACGTCGCAGTTTGACTCCTCGGCGGGGAAGACGGGGAGTATCGCGGGGAAATATCTGTCGTACAAGGGCGAGGGCGTTGCGGCGTCGAGCATTGTGCCGCGGACGTGCGCTTCGATCGGGCTGACGGAGGGGGTGAACTGCGCGACGCTGAGCGGAGGGCTGGACGTGGGTTCGCCGCTGACGAGCGCGCTGGGAACGCAGGACCTGACGTATGGCGGCAACTCGAACACGCCGGGGGTGGGCGGAGGACTGGACGGGATTCCGGATCTTGCGTACTACAACACGGTAGACCCGAACACGACGTCGCAGATTCAGTACAACGGGCGCGTGGACGCGAACGTGACGTCGCGGGACCGGCTGACGTTTGCGATCTATTGGGTGCCGGTGGACACGACGGACTACAACGGGCCGGTGCGGTCGGCGAACCTGTGGCACCACTCGCAGGTGAACGACGCGTTCTCGGCGATCTGGAATCGCACGTTTTCGTCAACGCTGCTGAACCAGGCGCGGGCGAACGCGGCGGGGTGGCGGTGGAACGAGGTGACGAGCAATCCGCAGGAGCCGTTCGGGTTGCCGCAGGACAATATCGATGCGATCGGCACGATCGGGAATCAGGGCGGCTTCCAGTTTCTTGGCGCGCCCGGACCAAGCGACCTGAACCAGTGGACGTACAGCTATAACGATGTGGTCACGAAGGTATTGGGCAAGCAGAACATCAAGATGGGCGGCGAACTGACGCGGCTCTATTACCTGAACAACCCGATCTACGCGTCGCGGCCGCAGTTCAATTTTCACAACCTGTGGGATTTTTCGAACGACGCTTCGTATCACGAGACGGGGACGTTCGATCACACGACGGGGGTGCCGTTTTCGAACCGTCAGGATCAGCGCGAGAACCTGTGGGGAATCTTTGTGCAGGACGATTACAAGATTCGTCCGAACCTGACGATCAATGCGGGGCTGCGGTGGTCGTACTTCGGGGCGTTTTACTCGAAGGAGAACAACCTGGACGTGATGCAGTTCGGGTCGGGGGCCGATCCGCTGAGCGGAGTGAACATCAAGGTGGGGGATGGTCTGTATTCGCCGAGCAAGAACGACTGGGGGCCGCAGATTGGCTTTGACTGGCAGCCGATGAGCCTCAACAGCAAGGCGGTGGTCCGGGGCGGGTTCGGGATCAACTACAACCAGAACGAGATCGCGATTCTGGCGAACGGGTTTGGGAACCCGCCGAACGCGGTGAGTCCGAACTTCACCTGCCCGTATCCATACACGACGAATCCGACGTGCACGGGGATCGGCATCCTGTATGCGCCCGCGACCAACATCAATTCGATCTTCGGGTACGCGCCGAATCCGGCAGCGATCACGGCATTCAGCAGCGCGAACCTGCCGCTGACGGGCCAGACGTCGATCACGGGATTCCCGTCGCACCCGAAGTCGATCACGAACTACCACTACTCGCTGGAGACGGACTACCAGCTCGGATTCGATACGGTGGCGACGCTGGGCTACCAGGGAACCCAGATGCGGCACCTGCTGACGCAGAACGACTGGCTGGCGATCGGGGCGCAGCGGGGGCTGGCGATGAACCCGAGCGTGAACTTCATCGACTACTACGACAACGCGGCGAACAGCAACTTCAACGCGATGGTGGCCACGCTGACCCATAACTTCGCACATAACTTCCAGGCCGAAGGGCAGTACACATGGGGCAAGGCGATGGACGAGCTGTCGGGCCCGTACTACGAGGACCCGTATCCGTACGATGTACACGCGGCGTATGGGCGGTCGAACTACAACGTGCAGAATGCGGTGAAGATTTTCGGATTGTGGCAGCCGGTCTTCTTCCACGGCCACTCGCTGGCGGAGAAGGTGGTGGGCGGCTGGGCGCTGAGCGGGATCTGGAACTGGCACACGGGATTCCCGTTCGATCCGGTGTACAACACGTCGGGCAATTTGTATTACCAGGGCAGCCCGTACAGTTCTATTCGCCCCGCGGCGGTGCAAAAGGGCTACGGCGTGAACACATCGAACCAGCCGTTCATGTCAGCGACCAATCCGAATTTCCAGGGCAATGCCACGCCGTATTTCGCAGCGCCGAACTACACGCTGGGGCCGGCGTTTCCGGCGACGGCGCCGGGACCGATGCCGGGGATTCATCGCAACAGCCTGAACGGGCCGGATTACGACGACCTGGATGGAAGTCTCTCGAAGAATTTCGGTGTGCCGAGTAACCGGATTCTGGGCGAGCACGCGGCGTTTGAGGTGCGGGCCGATGCGTACAACTTCTTCAACCGGACGAACATCAGCACGTCGTCGATCGACAACGTGGTGGGCTCGGTGGCACCGGGCGGAGGAACCGTGAAGCCGAACGGAGACTTCGGCGTGGCGGGCGGCGCGCTGGCGGGCCGGACGGTGCAGTTACAGGCGCGGTTCAGTTTTTAGAGGCAGCGAGGAAGCGGTCGGCTAAGAAGACGTGGGGCCACGACGAGCGGTCGCGGATCAGCTATTTGCGGGACGGGTTGAAGATGCTCGAGGAGCTGATATACGTCCGGTGGAACTCGCTGGTGGGGGTTTACGACCGCAAGTTGAGGGATTTGGCTGCGGAGCGCGGCTAGTTAGCGAGAATCTCCCGCACTGCCCATTGCCGCTTTGCACATGAACAGCAGAGAAGGAGAACACGTGGCGCCGACAGGGCTTCTATATACTGTTGCGAAGGCCGCTCCTCTGGCCTTTTACGACAACGCCAAGCGTTTCCACGGGAGTTAATCGATATGAGCCGAGTTGTCGTAATCGGAGCAGGGCCGATGGGTCTGGCGGCCGCGTACCGCGCGGCGAAGAACGGACACAGCCTGGATCTGTTCGAGGCGGCGCCCGAGCCCGGCGGCATGGCGGGCCACTTCGATTTCGACGGGATTTCGCTGGAGCGGTTTTACCACTTCGTCTGCAAGACCGACACGCCGACCTTCGACTTGATGGAGGAACTGGGCATCGGCGACAAGATGCGCTGGCGTGAAACCTCGATGGGCTTCGTCACCCGGGCGAGGCTTTTCCAGTGGGGAGATCCGTTGGCGCTGTTTCGCTTTCCGTATCTCACGTTGATCCAGAAGTTGCGCTACGGCCTGTTTGCATTCATCTGCGTACGCCGCAACCAGTGGCCGTCGATCGAGACGGAAAATGCCCGGAAATGGATCATTCGATGGTGCGGTGAGGACATCTACGAACGGTTCTGGAGTCCGCTGTTCCGGCACAAGTTCTACGAGTATGCCGATAACATCTCGGCGGCGTGGATCTGGACGCGCATCCGCCGCATCGGGCGCTCGCGACGGAGCATGTTTCAGGAGGAACTGGGCTATATCGAAGGCGGTTCGCTAACCCTGATTGATGCACTGTGCGAAGGAATCCGAAAACATGGCGGCCGGATTCACCTGGGTGAAGGCGTACAGCGCGTGCTGGTGCAATCGGGAAGAGTAACGGGCATCCGGACTGCGCAGAGCACCGTCCCTGTGGACGCCGTAATCTCGACGGTTCCGACGCCGCTTGTGACTGCTTTGGTTCCCGATCTGCCTCCGGAATGGAAACACCGCTACGAGGCGATTCACAATATCGGGGTCATTTGCGTCATTTTTAAACTAAGCCGTTCGGTGAGTCCGCATTTCTGGATCAACGTCTCGGAGCCGGATATTGAAATTCCAGGCGTGATCGAGTTCACAAACCTGCGGGCGCAGGGCAATGACACCATCGTGTATGTTCCGTACTATATGCCGGTCACCAATATGAAGTTTTCCTGGTCCGACGACCGACTGCTGAAAGAAGCATTCGACTGCCTCCAGCGCATCAATCCGGCGATTGCCAGGAGCAATGTCCGCGCTACGAAGGTGGCGCGGCTTCGTTACGGTCAGCCCATTTGCGAGCCGGGATTCGCCGCCAAGATTCCGCCGGTACAGACGCCCATTGCCGGCTTACAGATTGCGGATACCTGCTACTACTACCCTGAGGATCGGGGCATCGCGGAAAGCGTGCGCCTTGGGTCGCTAATGGCGAATTCCGTAGCGCAGGGAGCGGCGACTGAGATCGGAGTGACGCCGCTGGTGACGCAAGCCGGGGTTGCCTGAGTTTGCCTATTCTGTCTTCTGCAAGTGCAAAGGAGCACCCCGCTGGACATCCCTGTGCCGCCGGCCCGAGATTCAGTGTGAAATATGGCTAAGAAAATCGTCATAACAGGCGCAGCAGGTCTTGTCGGCCAAAATCTCATTCCCCGCCTCAAACGAAAAGGACTCAGCCAGATATCAGGCATCGATAAGCATCCGGTGAATACGTCGATTCTGCGGAAATACCATGCGGATATCAGGGTCCTCGAAGAGGATCTTGCGGGCGACGGTCCTTCAAAGTGGGATGAGGAACTGGCTGGCTGCGACGCGCTCGTGATTGCGCACGCGCAAATTGGCGGGACGGTATCTGCAGAGTTCGTGCGGAATAACGTTGAAGCAACTAGGCGCCTGGTGGAGGCTGCACTAAGACACGGGGTACCCTATCTTGTCAACATTTCTTCGTCGGTCGTCAATTCCATGGCTATCGACGATTACACCGAGACCAAGAAGGAGCAGGAGGCATTAGTTGCAGTAAGCGGCATTCGGCAGGTGATTCTGCGGCCTACGCTCATGTTCGGGTGGTTCGATCGCAAGCACATAGGGTGGCTGGCTCGGTTTATGCAGAAGATTCCGGTTTTTCCAGTCCCCGGGTCGGGGCGGTATCTGCGGCAGCCTCTATTCGCCGGTGATTTTTGCGACATCATCACGTCCGCCATCGAGAAAGAGCTGACGGGCGCTTATAACATTACCGGTATGGAACGCATCGACTATATCGATCTGATGTACGCGGTCAAAGAAGCTACCGGTGCGCGGACGCGGATTCAACCAATTCCCTATTCTCTTTTCTGGACACTTCTGAAGGTCAATTCATTCATCGACAAGAACCCTGCCTTCACAGTTAAGCAACTGAAGGCCCTGGTCACTCCCGATATTTTTGAGGTCATCGACTGGCCCGGTATTTTCGGCATCCAGGCAACCCCTCTCAGGGAGGCGCTCCACGATACCTTCCGGAACCCGACTTATTCCCGGGTGGAGCTGGCCTTCTGAAACGCGTCTTTGCAAATCTGGCTGGAGGCCATCAACGTGGGATCGCCTGAAGAGCGCGCGCCTGGTGCTAATCGTTACGGATTGTCAGGGATGTGGTTCTGGGTCTTATCAGGAGTGGGGATATTACTGCTCGTGGTGTTGTGGATGNNCGGGGAATTTCCGTGGCGGGACTTTTGGAGTTTCTATGGTCCCGGGCAATATTATCTGCTCGCAGCGTTATTTCACATTTTCGGAATGTTTGCCATCGTGGGCAGAGCACTCTACTCGCTGACGATGCTGGTGAGCTTGCTGACGGTGATCAGACTGCAATCGGTGCTGGGCGGGAAGCGCTGGCTGGGAGTGGTGGGAGCTCTGGTCGCGCTGCTTTGGGCATCGGCGGCGGGAACCTATCTCTATCCTGTTTATACGGCACTCTCTCTCATTCTGGTAGCGGCGCTATGCCTTGTCCGCCACTGGCAGCTCGGAACAAAGCGATGGATCTGCATGGCCGGCGCCCTGATCGGGGTGGTCGTGTTATTTCGTCACGACATGGCGATATACTCATTTCTGGTGATGTGCGCTGCAGAATGCTATTACCACTTAGGACTCACGGGAAAATCGATTCGTCTCAGGTGCAGAGGATTTGTGCGAGACGTAAGTTTGTTTGCGGGATGCATTCTTATCATTGCCGTGCCGCCTATCATCTTTCTGTTCGAACACGTACCCTTCGCCGACGTCCGATACCAGATGTTCTACATCCCTTCGCGGGTGTATCCATTAATGCGGCGCTTGCCGCTGTATCTCCTGCCGTTTGGGGGGGTAGTGAAAAACATCAGGGCCGCGGTACATGAGAGCTATGTGCTGGTGCCGATGGTTGTCCCCATCGCGGCTCTTAGCTGCGTGGTGCAAAAGAGATGGAGAGAGCAGCAGCCGCACTGGCAGGCAACGGGATACGTTCTTCTGATGTGTCTGGCGATCGTGATGCCGATCAGCGCTATCGTGCGCCCGGATCTTTTTCATGTGGCTCCGGCGCTCATGGTCGATGCGCTCGTGCTTTCGGCTTTCGTGGCGAATCGGGGATATTCAGGACGATTTGGCCAGACGATGGTCGTCGGCGCTGCGATGTTCTTTTCTGTGGTCACGATTGCACAGTTCGTGCGCACGGTTCGCCAGGCCAAAGGGACGGTGGCGCTGCTCGTTCATCCTGGCAGGCCTGGCTCGCTCGAATCCATGTGCCATCCGCCGGCGGGCCTTGAGCGAACAACCTGTTTACGAATCGATCCGGTCGAAGAGGAAGAGGCGGAGTATATCGAGAGCCACACAGTGCCTGGCGAGGAGATTTACGCGGGCGCGGGGCGCCATGACAAGCTGTATCAGAACGATATTCTATTGTATTTCATCGCCAAGAGAGATGCGGGAACTAAGTGGTACTATCTCGAGCCTGGACTAGAGACGACTTATCCAATTCAGACGCAGATGATTCAGGATCTGGACAACCACCATGTGAATTATGTGGTGCGCAATATGACCTGGGACGGAGTTGCCGAGCCGAACGACAGCCGGTTCAGCAGCGGCGTCACGATTCTGGACCAGTACATCGATGCGAACTACAAGACGGTGGCCAGCTATCCGCAGGTTCAGATCCTGCATCGGACGACTCCGTTTTGATCGCGTGTCCGCCCTTTCTCCTGATTTCTGGCACGGCTCTGGATATTAGTTTCGAAATGCCGCCAGAGGCAGCGAGGAAGCGGTCGGCTTAGAAGAGGTCAACTGAAGGCCGGTCAGCGAAGATGCGGGCAGCGGGAGGCTGTCGTTCGAACGGCATCCTCCTTTTTGCTTGCGGAGTGCGGGGTCCGAGGAGCGCCGCATGAGCGCGTGGAGGATAATTTTCTGCGGGGAGACTGCGATGAGACGAGGGCGTTTTGTTTTGTTGGCGGCGGTTGTGATGGCTGCTACGTGGTGTGGTGCGGTTGCGCAGGAGGCGGGCGGAGCGGGGAGTGCGGCGGCGAGTGCTGCACCGCAGACGATTGTGGTGGATGCGAAGGCGCAGGGGACACCGTTTCCGCATTTCTGGGAAGAGATGTTTGGGTCGGGGCGCGCGAATTTATCGATGAGGCAGAGCTATCGCGACGATCTGGATCGGGTGAAGAAGGTCTCGGATTTCAAGTATGTGCGGTTCCACGCGATCTTCGACGATGAGAACGGAGTGTACAGCGAGGATGCGCAGGGAAACCCGGTCTACGACTGGTCATACGTGGATCAGATTTACGATGGGCTGCTGGCGCACGGGATCCGGCCATTCGTCGAGATCAGCTTCATGCCGAAGGCGCTGGCGCCGAACGCTCCGCATCACGCCTTCTGGTACAAGCCGATTCCTGCGCCGCCGGATAATTATGCGAAGTGGGACGCGCTGATCGGGGCGTTCGGGAAGCATCTGGTGGAGCGGTACGGGATCGATGAAGTGGCGCAGTGGTATTTCGAAGTGTGGAACGAGCCGAACATCGATTTCTGGATCGGAAAGCCGGCGCAGCAGACGTACTTCGAGCTGTACGATCACACGGCGCGGGCACTGAAGGGCGTGAGCGAGAAGATTCGCGTGGGCGGCCCAGCGACGGCGCAGGCGGCGTGGGTGGGGGACATGATCGCGCACGCGACGCAGAACGATGTGCCGCTGGA
>PMAM01000096.1:0-2129 GCA_003152595.1 Acidobacterium sp. | reverse complement strand
TGAACGAGCAGAACATCACGGACTCGATCTACATGGGGCCGTGGATGGCGGACACGATTTCAAAGTGCGACGGCAAGACGCTGATGATGTCGTACTGGAGCTTCTCGGATGTATTCGAGGAGCAGGGCGTGGTGAAGACGCCGTTTTACGGCGGGTACGGGCTGGTGGCGGAGGATGGGATTCCGAAGCCGGCGTACGACGTCTTTGGTTTGCTGCACGAGCTGGGCGAGGAGCGGCTGCCGGCTCCGGTGGATGAGGCGCTGGTCACGCGGAAGAAGGACGGGACGATCGTAATTGCGGCGTGGAACCTGGTGGAGGACAGCAAGGACGGAACGCCGGTGAGCAGCGCGGAGAAGACGGTGACGTTCGAGCTGAAGAATCTGGGCGGCGGGATTGGGCTGCACACGGTGACGGGGATGAAGGCGGAGGTGCGGCGCGTGGATGCATCGCACGGCGACACGCTGGACGCGTGGAAGAAGATGGGGAGCCCGAAGTATCCGACGCAGGCGCAGATTGAGGCTTTGCGGAAGGCGTCGGATCCGGGGCCGGCGGAGGACGTGCCGATCCGGGATCACAAGCTGACGCTGACGTTGCCGCCGATGGGGCTCGCGGTTATCGAAGTCAGGTAGCTGTTAGCTGTTAGCTGTTAGCTTTTAGCCTTTAGCTCTTAGCTGGAAGGCACGGTCACGAGTCCAGTGAGCACCATGAGAAGCGCCCAACCGTGGGTGTACTCTGTTGGCACTTACGATGCGCTCCGGGACCATTTCGCTCCTGCTCTTGCTGCTCGCGCTTCCGGCCTGGGCCGCGCGCACTGTGACGGTCGATCAGATTCGCCACATCTTAGCGGACGCTCACGGCCTCTCCGACGCGAAGCTCGCCGGCGATCTCTCGGACCTCGAGCCCACGGAGCGCCTGAGCGCTGCTACCCTGGCGCAGTTCGAAGCCGAGCTATCCGGGGCGCGGAGCCGCGAGGCTCTTCTCGAGTTGGCGGACGCGTCGGCGTTTCTGGCGCTGCCTGCTTCCGAAAACCTCAACCAGCCACCGCCGGATGCTGCCGGCTTCCGCAGGATTATCGACAACGTTATCCAGTATCTCGGCAAGAGCATTCCCAACCTGCCTAACTTCCTTGCCACGCGCGAGACGCTCTATTTCGAGGACTCTCCGTGGCGGAAAGAGATCGATAACTCCCGCTCGATTGGGGCCAACAATGTAACTCAATCCGTGGGGAGCGCACACATAACGATCGGCCAGCCATATTGGCTGGCGATGTACAGCGCGGGAAACACTTCCGGTCAGGTGAGCTACCGCGACGGACGCGAGGTGCCCGCCACAACCGCCGCCAGCGAGCGCGAGGTAGAGCGCATTGGCCTCACGACCCGAGGCGAGTTCGGCCCGATTCTCGCCATCGTTGTCAGCGATGCGCTGCACAACAAGCTCTACTGGGACCACTGGGAGCCGGGCGATGGCGGCCCGGTCGCTGTGTTTCGCTATACCGTTCCCCCGTCCGGCTCCCACTACACCGTCAACTATCCTTCAGAGTCCGGGGTAAAGCTGATTTCGCCGGGTTATCACGGGTTGCTGGCCATTGATCCGGAGACCGGAGCGGTGCTCCGCCTGACGATTGTCGCCGATATGCAGGCGCCCTTCCAGTTCATTCAGGTCGGCATCGTCGTCGAGTACGGGCCGGTTCATCTCGGCGACAAGACCTACATCTGCCCGTTGCACGCCGTGGCTCTGTCGCGCCAGCCGACGGAGGAAACGAAGTCGGTTACGCCGCCTCTGCGGACTTGTCTCAACGATGTGACTTTCACGAGCTACCATTTGTTCCACGCCGACGCTCGCGTTCTCCCCTCCACGCATGAGCCCTGATCTTCAAGCATTCGCGACGGCTCGGCGTTAACATGGTCGGACACCGTCGTTGGGCCGTATAGAAAACGGCACCTGATTTTGGGACTTTCGACGGCGGCGGTGCGTCTTTGAGTGGAGCTGGGGGGGTACGCCGATGATTCGTTTTCGATGGTTTGCTTGGACGTGGGTTGTGCTCCTTGCTTTGGCGCCGTTATCGCTGGGAAAGGCGCAGACGCAGCAGCCGGCCACCGACAAGGGTGCGGCGCAGGCGCCGTCGGGCG
>PMAM01000329.1 GCA_003152595.1 Acidobacterium sp. | reverse complement strand
CCGTGGCCCTTGTGCTGCTGCCGTTCTGGATCGCGCTGATTCATTATCCCGTTACTCAGACGCCCATTCCGCACCCGAGCCGCGCCAACTACATCCTGAGCCCGCAGTGGGGAATGAACTACTTCATCGTTCCGTGGGGCGCTCTGATTCTGGCTCTTCCGTTCATCTTTCTGCGTGGCGCAGCGGTGCCGCGTCTGCGGCCCCTGCTGATCGGCTTTTGGGTGGCCTTCCTGGTAGGGCTGGGCGGCACCACGCCGGTAGGACACTGGCTACTGGGCCGCGTTTTCGAAGTGCTGACGTTCGAGCGCTTCGGCTACTGGGCGACGCTGCTGACTCTGCCCTTCGTGGGATTGCTGGCCTCGGAACTGGTCGATCGTTATCGCCTGAAGGCGGTAGCGGCACTGGCCATCGCGGCCGCCGCGACCTGCGCGCTTGCCGTGTCCTGGTCCACGTTCCATCCGGCCGAAGGCGAGGAGTTCCAGGTTGAGGGAGTGGCCAACTGGCTGAACCGCGATGGCCACGACAACTACCGCTACATCACGCTGGGCTTCGGCAACCAGATATCCCGCCTGGCGATTCTGACGGACGCCGGAAGCCTCGATGGCGAGTGGAACTCCGGGCGCATGCTGCCGGAACTGCAGGCGCACGGCGGCGGCGCGCTGACCAGCGCGAAATATTTTGGCAAGGATGGACTCGATTCGCTGCACGCGATTCTCGATCATGCGGATCGCTACGGTCTGAGGTGGGTGTTTGTCCGGGATCCCTATTACGATCCACTGCTGGCGTTTGGCGGCTGGCGTCGCGTCGATGAGCTCAACAACGACACGATTGCGGTCTGGACGAAAGACGGGGTTCCGCCGGCAACGCCGGTGAATGCGCCGCAGATACCTCCCGCATGGCAGGGAATCCTGTGGGGCACGCTGCCCTTCGGCAGCAGTCTTCTGGCCATCCTCGTGATCCTGCTGATTCCTGCCGGGGAGAAGAGAGAGCCGGCCGGGGTGGAATCCGATGCCGGGCACGAAGATTACGTCGCGGGAAGGATGGTGAGCTGATGGGCGGCAGGTTTCTCGCTTTCGTTCTGGCTGCCGCGACGGTTGCGCTGATCGTCATCGGCACGGTGTGGCCGATTCCTTCTGCGGCGGCCTACGCCGGAATCACGGGACCGAACACGTCGTATTCCACGTCCACGCCGGAGGGCGCGGTCGACGATCTGGCTCACACGATTGGCCAGCAGAACTGGGGCCGCGCGTATTCCATGCTCAACAACAAGAGCGAGTTCACGCAGCAGCAGTTCATCAACGATATTCGAGGAAGCTATCCGGGCCTGCGCACCTACGCGACGCTGGACACCTACGAGGCGCAGCCGCTCCGTGCAACGGATAATCAGGCGGAAGTTCGGCTGAGGCTGCGTTGGTCGACGGTGGTTGGTACGTTTCTGGACACGCGCGACGTTCAGGTGGTGAGGAATGGAGACGGTTGGTCTCCGGTCTGGCCGCTTGTCAAAGAACAGCGCGTGCCGCCGCAGGTGATTCCGGTGAATTATCTGCGCTGGGATGTGATTTATCGGGGTCCGGGCGATGACTGGGGGGCGCAGGACGTGGAGGCGCCGCATATCCGCATTGTGGACATGCGTCCGGTGCAGCGCGCGGCCGGAGTGGCGGTGCTGGGTGAAGTGCTCAACGAAGATGTGGTGCCGGCTTTTGTTTCGGTGAAGGCTTCGCTGCTGCGCAAGGATGGATCGACCCTCGCAACCGAAGAGGCCTTCGACCAGATCTCGCACCTGCTGCTGCCGAAACAGGTCACGCCGTTTCTGATCATGTTCCCCAACGCGGAGCTGTCGGACGTGGACAGCATTCACATGGACCCGACGTCGAATCTGATTGCTGCGTCGGCCGATCCGGTGGTGGAGATTCAGAACCAGAAGCTGAGCCCGGCTCCGTATTCGGTGTTCAGCGGAGATCTGTCGAATCAGAGCGGGCAGATCGTGAATATCGCCCACGTTCTTGCCACGTTCTACGACCAGAGTGGACAGCTGGTGTGGGTGGGCGATCAGTACATCGATCGCGCGCTGCAGCCGCAAATTCCGGTGCCGTTTAGTATTCCCGTTCCTGAAGACCTGGCAAGAAAAGTCAGCAGCGAACGGGCCGTCGTCGCCACCTACAGCAACGCCGCATTCCAATGATCCGCATAGCCTGCATTTTCGCCTGCATTCTCTCTGCGACGGCTCTGCCGGCGCCGGGACAGGACGCGTCCCTGGACGTTCCCAAGTCGGTGGTCGCGGGAACGGCGTTCTCGATCCCTGCTGCGGGGAGCGGCAAGGCGACTCTTTACATCGCAGGGCCGGATGGGGTGCTGAAACGCGACGTCCAGCTCGGGCAGCCGATCGCCATCGCGGCGAGCGATCTGGACGATGCCGGCCATTACATTGCGGTGCTGGCCAGCGATTCCTCCTCACAGACGGCGCAATTCGATGTGATTGCGGCGAATCAGCCCGCATCGATCAGTTTTCTGGCCAGGCCTTCACGCCTTCCTGTGGATCTGCAGAACGGCATTACGGGCGCTGTTTACGTGTTTGATTCCTATGGAAATCTGATCACCAGCCCGGTTCCAGTGAATTTCGAGCTCTCGGTTGCGTCGGCGCCGGCACAGACCCGAACCGTGGTGACCAATCTGGGAGCGGCATGGACGGGCATGAACTCCGCCACGAAAGAGGGGAACGCGAAGTTCATGGCTCAGGCCGGCAACGTGTCTGCAACGCGGGTCATCGAGCAGGTCCCCGGCGAACCGTGCGGTCTGAAGATGAGCGCGCAGAAGGTCGGAGACAAGCTGAATCTTGTGACGGAGCCCCTGCGCGACTGCGGCGGCAATGCCGTCTCCGACGGGACCATTGTGACCTTTACCGAGACCTGGGACGGCGGGCAGACGACGGTCGACGTGCCGCTCAAACGGGATATCGCCCAGGCCGAGGTGCCTGCGCACATGGGCGCGCGCCTCTCGGTGGCGACGGGCGTGGTGATGGGCAATGAAATTCGCTGGGAGGGCAAGGAATGATCCGCCGAATCCTGGTTTTGGGCACGGTTCTGGCAGCTTCCGGGGCGTTCGCCGCCGATCAGCCCTCCGTGCAGCTGGAACCGACGAACCTGCGGGGTCCGCGGCCGCTGGCGAAACAGACGGAAACCGCGGTGGTCCACGATTATCTGCAGGCCTGGCAGGGGATGGCGGCGGCTATGGACCAGAATCGCCCCGACTTGCTGGATCAGGATTTTGTCGGCGAAGCGAGGGAAAAATTGGCAGCCACGATCGCGGAGCAGACGAAGCTGGGTGTGCACGTACATTACCAGGACCGTACCCACGACATAAAAATCGTTTTTTACTCACCTGACGGGCTATCCATTCAGCTGGTAGACCTCATCGAATACGATGAGCAGGTTCTCGATCATGGCAAGGTCGTAGCCGTTCAGCCGGTGCATGTCCGATATGTCGCCGTGCTGACGCCGACGGAAGTGCAGTGGAAAGTACGCATTCTCCAGTCGGAACCACTGTAGCCGTACTGCTCCCAGGGCCAGGCACGTCCTGCACGCAAGACTGCAGGAAGCAAGACCGCAAGCAAGACAACAGGTACGTANNGGTGAGGAATGGGAAGCAGTTTATGTGAACGACGGCTCGAAGGACTCCTCACTGGTGTTACTGCAGGATCTTCAGGAATTCGATTCCCACGTTGTAGTGGTCGATCTTTCGCGGAACTGGGGCCACATGGGCGCGATTTCGGCCGGATTGCAGACTGCTCGAGGTGACGCCGTTGTCCTGATGGATGGCGACTTCCAGGATCCGCCGGACGTGCTTCCGGAGCTGGTTGAGCGCTGGCGCGGTGGCTCGCAGGTGGTGGTGGCGGTGCGCAGAAGCCGTCAGGAGAGCCGTAAGTTCCTGGCTGCATTGTTCCCACTTTTCTACAAGGTGCTGGGCGCGCTTTCCGATTTTCCGATTCCGCTCAACGCCGGCATTTTCGGTCTGATGGATCGCCAGACGGTCGATTCCATCAATGCCATGCGCGAAAAGAACCGCTATCTGCCGGGTCTGCGCGCCTGGGTCGGCTACTCCAACGCGGTGGTGTACTACGATCGTCAGGATCGCGCCGCCGGGGAAGGCAAGCTGTCGTTCATCAGCCGCATCAAGTACGCGATGGACGCGATCACCAGCTTCAGCTATAAGCCGCTGCGGCTGAGCTTCGTGTTGGCGGCCGGGTCGTGCGGAATTGCGGCGCTGGCGGCGCTGATCAGCCTGATTGTGAGCACTCCACTGACTGCGGTGGCCTGGGGGCTGGCTTGCGCCATGTTCCTGGTCGGCGGGGCGCTGCTGCTATGCATGGGAGTGCTTGGAGAATATATCGGGCGGGTGTACGACGAGGTTCGCCAGCGGCCGCTCTCGATCATCAACAAGGTCTACTATCCGTCGACGGCGGGCGCTCTGGAAAATCAACCGGAGTACGAGGAAGAAGAGAAGCCGGCCAGAATTCTGCGGATCGCGTAAGCGGTCAGCGTGACGCTTGCTCTCCGGATTTGCAGGTGGGGATCCCAGGCTCGACGGCGGTCCCCTCCTCGTAGTCATTCCAGGTTTCAACCATCAGGTAGGGAAGCGGCTGACTGGCCGGATAATAGCGGCGCCAGAAGTTAAAGGTATCGCTCCACGTCTGGCCGCAGCGTGCTGAGATGTGCCGATTCTGGCCCCACGAAGCCCTGCTGTCGTCGAACTGGGCCCAGGCGCCACCGACCGCGATCTTGTCCGGATACTTCGAGACCATGGTGGAGTAGAACTGCGCCAGATAATCCTCGCCCCAATTGCTGCCATCAGGGGCGTAGCCTTTGCTGCCCGGCTGCACCCATGCGTAGAAGCCGTCGAAGTCGGCGGCGTCCGGGCTGGGTATGTTCTCGTAGATCAGCAGCGGAGCCGGGTTCCACTTGCTCACCTCTTCGTGGATGCGGCTCCAGTCGGTGTGTCCGCCTTTGGGGAAGATGAAGATCATGGGGCGCCCATCGTCGGTGAGGTAGACGTCGCGCCCGGGCGCATTTGGAGCCAGATATGTATCGCGAAAATTGATGAAGTCGGCCAGGGTTTCGTCGGTTGCGCCGTCCACATGATCGGTTTCGTCGTACATCATCGCGATGTGGAAGTCTTCCTGGGCCGCGATCGGCTGCAGCAACTCGTAGGTGCGGGCGTTGAAGGAGTCGCGGTCGCCGTACCAGTCGACGACAAAGCCGTAGATCCCCATCTTCTTCGCCGCACGGATCTGCTTGCGCAGCTCGTTGGGGTCATGTGACGAGTAGCCGACGGAGATGTGTGCGGGGTGCCCAAACCACGGTTCGTAAACCGCCAGGATGCGTGGCGAGATACCCGGAATTCCCGCCCTCAGCCGGACCGCTTTTCGCGGCGTCGACTCGGAGCATCCGTGCATGAGCAAAAGAAAAGCAAGGAGTGCGGTATACGTTCGTATCATTCAGTGGAAATGAATAAGACGCCGGGCAGGCGCGACGGGTTGTCCCGCAAAGCGTTGTGCCGGTGTCACGAGAGCAGCCAGCAGGGGGAGCCGCGCATCCAAGTGCTCAGTCTCATGAGGCAGCACAAAATGGGTGGGTTCCGCCCGTTTCCTGCGGCCGCCACGAGCATTTACTGATGTGAGGCGTCCCATCGCAATACCGGAGCCCCAGATTGTGGACAACGGCCCCCTGGAATCACGCAAGACCGCGCATGCGCGCATCCTGTCCGGTAGTTTCATTCTGCTTCTGGGTTCAGGAATTGCAACCGCAACGAACTTCGCCTACAACGTCGCCGTCGCGCGATTCCTCGGACCCACGGGTTACGGACACGCAACCGCCGTCTACACGCTGCTAATCCTGATTTCGGCGGGAACCCTCTCGTTTCAGATTGTCTCTGCGAAACTCGTCGCGCGGCAGGACTCGGAAGAAAAGCAGCGCGCCGTGTACCGCGGCCTGCACCGCGGCGCATGGGCTTGCGGCCTTTTCACTGCGGCCCTTTTCTTCCTTTACCAGAAGCCCATCGCGGCTTATCTCAATCTGCCCACGCCGGCACTGGTCGCGTGGGTCGCGGTCGGAGCTGCGTTCTATGTTCCACTGGGCATCCAGCGCGGGTACATCCAGGGGGTATGCAAGTTCCCCGCGCTGGCCATCAATGTGGTGGTCGAGGGTGTCGTCCGCCTGGGTGGCTCGGTTTTGCTGATGCAGCTCGGTTTCGGGGTGACCGGCGTGATCGCTGCGAATGCCGGCGGCGTTGCTGCGGCATATCTGGAGGCGATGCCCTGGAAGCGGGTTGCGCGTATCGCGAACCCGGTCCTGTTGCAGGAAAGCCTTCATGAAATCGGCCAGGCCCTGGTGTTCTTCTCCGGGCAGGTACTGGTCAACAACTGCGACATCATCCTGGTGAAGCATTTCTTTCTGCCTACCGATGCCGGCCTGTACGCAGCCGTGGCTCTGGTGGGGCGCGTGATCTACGTTTTGTCGTTCGCTGTCGTCAACACGATGTTTCCGATTGTGGCCGGCACCACTCGCGAGGAGCGCCGCGGATTCAGGGTCATCGCCACTCCCTGTCTGCTGGTGCTGGGGATCGGCGGTGGTCTCGCCCTGGCCCTGTATGTCACTCCAGCCTGGCTGTGGACAAAGTTCTTCGGCGATGGCTTTCAGCTGAGCGGACCCTATGGACTGCCGCAGCTGCTGGCGCTGTACGCGGTCACGTCCACGATCTACTGCCTCAGCGTGGTCGTGATCACCTATGAGATGGCTCACAGAATTGCGCGCATCAGCTGGATCCCGCTGGTCTCAAGCGGCGTAGTCATCGCCGGTATCAGTTTCTTCCACAATTCGCTGCTCGAGGTCATCCTGGTTCAGCTGATCCTGATGATTGCGTTGTTCCTGCTGGTCGCCGGACTTTTCATCTTCGCAACCCTCACAGACAAGGGCGCAGTCGAGAACAAGGTCGAATCGGGCCCGATCCGGATTCTGCGGCCGGTTACGCAGGAAGAGGTGATCGCGGAGTTTCTGAAGAATGACTTCAACAGCCCGGCGTTTCACGAGTACCACCAGGTGTTGCGCGATCTGGTGATGACGCCGAACCTGCAGGACCCGGTCGAGAACACGAAGCGAAAGGCGCTCCTGTTCATTCGGCACCTGGCGCTGTGGAAGGAATTGCCCAGCGACACGCAATGGTACGAGGTGGAACTGCAGCGTGGGGAACTGGACTCTGTGCGATGTTTTCCCCGCGCGCACTGGCGGAAGCTGGCGCAGGGAGACTTTTCGGTCACAGCGGTGGCCGAGCGGATGCAGCAGGGAAGCGATGGCTCGGAGCCATTGCTGCGCACAAAACTCGACTCCATCGCCAATCGGATCTCCTCCGGCGATGCGGAGATGGGTGTGATTGTTCTGATCGGGGTGAGCGAGCGAGAACCGGTTACGGTGCTGGACGGTAATCATCGGTTGATGGCGGCTGTCCTGTCCGCACCCGCCGATCTCGACCGGCTGCGTTTCCTTTGCGGGCTGTCTCCGCGGATGAGTGAATGCTGCTGGTACAACACCAATCTTGTTACATTGACGCGCTATGCGAAGAACGTTTTGACGCATCTGATTCACGATCCGGAGGCTGAGCTGGCGCGCCTTATGGAGAGCGCCGGATAGGTTTTTCAGGACCCCCGAGAGGAGGGTAGGAAATTGACAGAGATACCGACAGGAATGCGACCGGTGGCAGTGAGACGGCTGCCGGACGTTCTAAGCGTGCAGGAGAAGGTGGCGTTTCTCCACGACATCGCGGGGATTATGAACACCAGCCGCCCGCGCCTCGTTCTCGATTGCTCGAGACTCCGCGAGTGCGACATCTCTACGATCCATCTGCTGCTGCATTGTCTGGAAGAAGCCATGAAGCGGAATGGAGACGTGAAGCTCGCAGCGGTGCCGGCGGGGGCAGCCATCCGGCTGGTCAGCACGGGGGTGGCGGGTCTCTTCGAGACCTTCGATTCAACCGAGGAAGCAGTGAACAGCTTTCATCAGCTTCCGCTGCCGCGGGAAAAGCCGTCCTCCGGGCAGAGACCTCGCTCCGAGCGTGCTGCCTAGGGCGTGCGCGATGCAGAAAGTCCGGAAGGGGAGAAAGATATGAAGACAGCAACCCTGGGTATGCACCGCCTGGTGGCGATCGTGCTGGCGATCCTGCTCGCAGTGCCTCTTTCGGCTGTGGCATCGGCTCAGGAAGTTCCCGATGCGCCGAAGCCCCAAACCGCCGCGCCTGCACCTGCGCCGGCCGCACCGGCACAGAAGGCAGCGGAGGTGGCGTCGCTGCCGGATAGTCCGACCCCGGTTCCGCAAAGCGACCCGGGGGCGCAGGAGCAACAGCAACAGCCGTCCAACACCCAGCCGACGCCGCCACAACAGCAAAGCAATCCGTCGCAACCGATGGGAACAGCGGTCGCGCCGGCACAGCCGTCGGGCGGAGTGGCAGCGACACGGCCGGCCGGCGCAGCGATTGCACCGGCGAAACAGAAGCGCAGCCACACTCTGCTGATCCGCGTAAGCCTGCTGGTCGGCGCAGCGGTCGCCATCGGTACCGTTGTCGGATTGTCGAGCGCAAGCCCGAGCCGTCCATAAGAAGACGAGCAGGGAACTCGCTTTTCAGGAGGAATCACGATGGGCTCAGACCGTACCCGATTCGTCAGCTTTTCCGGGATCGATGGTGCCGGTAAAAGCACGCAGATCGATGCGTTGCGCAACCGGCTTGAGGCCGCTGGGCTGCGTGTGCGGATTCTTACGTTCTGGGATGACGTGGCGTGTTTCAAGGGCATGCGTGAGAGCGCCGGGCACACGCTGTTCCGGGGCGACAAAGGTGTGGGCACGCCCGAGATGCCGATCAATCGCCGCGACAAGAACGTGCGCTCGCGCACGATGACGATGGTCCGGTGGGGGCTCTATTTCGCCGATGCGGTTTCGCTTCGTCTTGCTGTTCGCCGCGCGCTGCGTTCCGGCGATTTCCTGATCTGCGATCGGTATGCCTGGGACGAGCTTGCGAACCTGACGCTGCACTGGTGGATCACGCGAATGTATGTGCGGCTGATCGCCAGCGTTGTCCCGCGGCCCGATGTCAGCTTTGTGCTCGACGCCGATCCGATACAGGCCCGCAGTCGCAAGCCGGAGTACCCGCTCGATTTTCTCTACCGTTGCCGGGAGTCGTATCTGACGCTGAGCGAGCTGGTGGGAAGAATCACTGTTATTCCGCCTGGACCGGTAGGCGAAGTCGAAGCGCAGATCGTCGCCCAAATCGCGGTGCCATGCCCTCCGGAGTGACCTGCCCCCCTGGATCCG
>PMAM01000240.1 GCA_003152595.1 Acidobacterium sp. | reverse complement strand
TTGCGGCGATCGCCGAAGCCAGGCGCCTTGACGGCAGCTACGTTGAGCGTGCCACGCAGCTTGTTGACCACGAGGGTGGCGAGTGCTTCGCCGTCGACGTCCTCAGCAATGATGACGAGCGGCTTGCCGTTGCGGGCAACCTGCTCGAGCAGGGGAAGCAGATCCTTCATCGAGCTGATCTTCTTCTCGTAAATCAGGATGTAGGGCTCCTCCAACACGACTTCCATGCGGTCCGGATCGGTGACGAAGTACGGGCTCAGATAGCCGCGGTCGAACTGCATGCCTTCCACGACTTCCAGCTGCGTCTCGAGCGTCTTCGACTCTTCAACCGTGATGACGCCATCCTTGCCGACCTTCTTCATGGCCTCAGCAATGATGTTGCCGATGGTGTAATCGGTGTTGGCCGAGATGGTGCCGACCTGCGCGATCATGTCGCCTGTGACGGGCTTGGAAAACTTCGCCAGCGCTCCACCGGTCACGGTGCCGTCCTCGGCGCGCTTGCCCACAACCGCCTCGACAGCCTTCTCGATGCCGCGCTTCAGCGCCATCGGGTTCGCGCCGGCGGCAACGGTCTTGACGCCTTCGCGATAGATGGCCTGCGCCAGAACGGTCGCCGTCGTGGTTCCATCGCCAGCCACATCACTGGTCTTGGACGCCACTTCGCGCACCATCTGCGCGCCCATGTTTTCGAGCGCATCCCTCAGCTCGATTTCCTTGGCCACCGTCACGCCGTCTTTGGTGATGGTCGGCGCGCCGAATTTCTTCTCAATCACAACGTTGCGTCCCTTGGGACCCAGCGTCACCTTCACCGCATCCGCCAGAATATTCACGCCGCGCAGAATCGCCTGGCGGGAATCTTCTCCATGCAGAATTTGCTTTGCCATTTCAATCTCCTTGATGTTGCGGAGCCGTTGGCTCCATTCCAAACTCGTTGCCCAGATCTTCTGCGGCGCAAGCCGCGTCCGCCTGGGAGCCTGCCCCGAGCGAAGCCGAGGGGGCCAGCACTACTTCTTGAGAATGCCCAGAACTTCCTCTTCGCGCATGATGAGGAATTCCTCGCCGTCGATCTTGATCTCGGTGCCGGAGTACTTGCCGAAGAGGATGCGGTCGCCCTTCTTCACGTCGAGCGGGAAAACCTTGCCCTCGTCGTTCGACTTACCCTTGCCCACGGAGATGACTTCGCCCTCCTGGGGCTTTTCCTTGGCGGTGTCGGGGATGATGATGCCGCCGCGTGTCGTTTCGCTCTCCTCAATCCGGCGGACGAGGATGCGATCGTGCAGCGGAGTAAACGTCTGCGTTGCGGTAGCGGTAGCTGTTGCTGTAGCCATTGCGATGCTTCTCCTTCAGAGTTTCCTGGAGCACGCGTTGAAACGCGTCACTCCGCGTGAGATTTCTCGCAGCGCCAGGCTGCGAAAGAGTACGAAGCTTTTGAGGCCTGCCTTATCTCTTGGGTTGGGGCGACCGCCGGACCATCTTGGCGTCAGTCCGGAACGGCAGGAGGCTCGTTGCCAGGGCCGCCGCCGTCGTTTAGCACTTTCGCCCTATGACTGCTAAGGTAGCGTTTCCGGGTTGTGAATGTCAAGGGGGATCGAGTGAATAATGAGTGAAAGACACTCAAGTAATCGGACGATCTTGATGAAGACCTGCGCTGGGCGGCACCCCGTAACACCCAGTTACCACCATAGCTTGTGCCATTTCAATGGATTAGCTAATGGCCCCGAAGTGAGTTCCATCCGAAAATCGGCGGCTCGCCACAGCCTGACAGGCTAAAATCGGGGTTCCCCGAAGGAGGGATGGAAAAGAACATTCGTATTTGCGAATATTATGAAGTCATGCCCGATTCGCTGCGCCAGTTCAAAGCCGAGATCTTCCACGCTCTCGCCCATCCAACCCGAATCGCCATCGTCGACATGCTGCGCGAGGGCGAGCTGACCGCCGGTACCTTTTCCGATCGCCTTGGCCTCGAACAGGCCAACCTCTCTCAGCACCTGGCCGTGCTGCGCTCCCGCCAGATCGTCGTCACCCGCAAATCCGGCAACCAGGTTTTCTACTCCGTGCGCGACCCGCTGATCCACAAGATGCTCGACCTTCTCCGCCACTACTTCCAGAAGCAGGTTGGTGAGTCCATGGCCTTGCTCGAGAATATCGAGAAGGCCGAGGAGCGCCGTTAGTGGCCCTTCCGCGGCAGTGGCTCCCCCGATCCATCACTTCTCTGCGCAATTACTCGGCGCGCCGTTTCAGTCATGACCTCGCCTCCGGCATCACGGTCGGGCTCGTCGCCCTGCCACTGGCCATGGCGTTCGGCATCGCGTCAGGCGTGACACCGCAGGCCGGACTCTATACCGCCGTCGTTGCCGGATTCATCATCTCCGCGCTGGGCGGCTCACGCGTCCAGATCGGCGGTCCCACCGGCGCGTTCGTCGTTATCGTCGCCGGCATCGTCGCGCGCTTCGGAGTCTCCGGCCTGACCCTCGTCACCCTCATGGCCGGCGGCATGCTCGTCGTGATGGGCATCACCGGCCTCGGATCGGCCGTGAAATTCATCCCCAGGCCGGTCATTATCGGGTTCACCAACGGCATCGCGCTGCTCATCGCCTCCACCCAGATCAAAGACTTCCTCGGCCTTCGCACCGGCGCTGTGCCCAGCGCTTTTCTGCCGCGCATGAAGGTGCTGGCGCACAACATCGGCACCCTGCAGTGGCCTGCCGTCGCTGTCGCGTGTGCAACCCTGGCCATCATCCTCTTCTGGCCGCGCATCAACCGCCGCATCCCCGGTTCGATCCTTGCCGTGCTCGGCTGCACCGCCGCCGCCGCGCTGCTTCACTTACACGTCGAAACCATCGGAACGCGCTTTGGCGGCATTCCCAAAGGATTCCCGCCCTTCACCCTGCCTCACCTGCATGCCGAACACATTCTTCCTTTGCTGCCCTCCGCGTTCACCGTCGCGTTGCTGTGCGCCATCGAGAGCCTGCTCTCCGCGGTCGTGGCCGATGGCATGGCCGGCGATCGTCACAACTCCAACGTGGAGCTGGTTGCGCAGGGCGTGGCAAACATCGCGTCCCCGCTCTTCGGTGGAATCCCCGCCACCGGGGCCATCGCCCGCACCGCCACCAACATCCGCTCCGGCGCGCTCACGCCCGTCTCCGGCATAGTCCACGCGCTCACGCTGCTGACGATCCTGCTCGTGGCCGCACCGCTGGCGCGATTCATTCCCCTGGCCACGCTCTCCGCCGTGCTCTTTATCGTGGCGTGGAATATGGGAGAGTGGCGCGAGATCGGCGGCGTGCTCCGCCTGGCCAAAGCCGACATCGCTGTCTGGCTCGTGACCTTCACCCTCACCGTCGTCGCGGACCTCACCGTCGCCGTCGGCGTGGGCATGGCGCTCGCTGCCCTGCTTTATATCTATCGCATCGCGGAAACCACCACCGTCGAACCCGTCACCGAGCAGTATCTGCGGGACGGCCAGGCGCACATCCTGCAGGACAAAGAGATCCCCACCAACGTCGCCATTCTCCGCATCCACGGTCCGTTCCTTTTCGGAGCCACCCAGAAGCTGGAGGAGGCCACGGAGGACATCACCGTGTTCCCGGCAATCGTGATCCTGCGCCTGCGCAACA
This sequence comes from Acidobacterium sp., assembly GCA_003152595.1. Taxonomy (GTDB): domain Bacteria; phylum Acidobacteriota; class Terriglobia; order Terriglobales; family Acidobacteriaceae; genus Palsa-343. The sequence continues at coordinate 24,154 of PMAM01000240.1, read as the reverse complement.
TGACCGCGCTCGACGCCACCGGCCTCCACGCGCTGGAGGTCTTTGCCGAGCGTCTGCGCGAAGCGGGCCGCACCCTGCTGCTGTGCGGCGCCCGCGATCAGCCTGCGGAGTTGCTGTCCGGCACCGAGTTTGTCGAGGAGATCGGGCGCGAGAACATCCTGCCCAATGTGCAGACGGCGCTGGCCCGCGCCCGCGAGCTCAGCGCCGATTTCAACCGGGTCGGCCTGGAGATTGCCGAAGACATGCAGCTGATGAAGATCTAGCCGCCGCCACGGATCGGACTCCAGACACGCTGCTCACTGCTTCACAAAATCCAGATCGATCGTCAACTTCACGTCGTCGCCCAGCATCGCCGTCGCCATTCCCGCGCCGACCCCGAAATCCTCCCGGTTCACGGTCGTCGTCGCAGAGAAGCCGAGATGCATCTTGTGGCCCATGCCGTTCGCGGGACCGGCCGGCGCATCAACATCGAGAGTCACCGGCTTGCTCACGCCCTTGATGGTGAGATTGCCGTTCACCTTGTAGCCGGACCCGCTCTTCTCCACGCTCGTGCTGGCGAACGTCGCCTTCGGATGATTGGCCACATCGAAGAACCGCGCGCTCTGCAGATCCTTGTCGCGGTTCGGCACGCCCGTGTCGACGCCGGTCACATCGATCGTCGCGTTCACGGTGGACTTGGTCGGATCGGCATCGTCCCACGTCAGCGTCGCGTCCACGGTGCCGAAGCGGCCGTGCACATTGGAGAGCGCCATATGTTTGATCGTGAAGTCGACCTCGCTGTGGTTGGGATCCGTCTTCCAGGTGGAGGTTTGCGCCATCGCAAAAGGGGCGGCCAGGACAAGAACTGCGGAGGCAAGAAGAGCAAGCTTCATGCGGGGATTCCTTTCAGGGGTCCTGGGGTATCGGACCTCTTTCAGCTTAGACAAAAATATGGGTTTGCGCGCGGAGCGCGCATGGAATGCCAGGCCGCCCGTCCGTCACTCGCACCGCGATCGCCGTGGTCGCCCCGATGCCCAGCGCCATGGTGAGAATCGTGACCGCCGCAAAACCCGGAGACTTCGCGAGCATGCGCAACGCGAACCGCAGGTCCTGAACGAGGTTCTCGAAAAACGGAAGTCCCTGCTCGGCGTGGTACTCCTCGCGGATTGTGCCGACGCCGCCAAAACGCAACACGGCCTGACGTCGCGCCTCTTCCGGGGACATGCCGGCCCGCAGGTTCTCTGCGGTTTGCGGAGCGATGTGCTCTTCCATCTCTTCGCGCAGTCTCCGATCGCTTTGCCGTCCGGTAATGAAATTTGTCAAACGAGCCAGGAAACGTCTGAGGAATTTCATGGCAGATCCTCCGCTTTCACCTCAAAGAACCTCGTGACCAGTGCCGTCGTCTGTTCCCAGTTCCGCGTCTCGGCCTGCAACTGCTTCCGCCCGGCCTGGGTCAGGCGGTAGAAGCGCGCGCGCCGATTGTTTTCCGATGCGCCCCAGTCCGACGCAACCGCTCCCTCCTGCTCCAGCCGCAGCAGCACCGGGTAGAGCGTGCCCTGGTTCACCGCCAGCAGATCGCCGCTGATCTGCTCGATGCGGCGCGCGATGCCATAGCCGTGCTGCGGTCCAAGCACGTCGAGTGTGCGCAGTACCATCAGAGCCAGCGTGCCCTGCGGAACATCGGTTTTCTGTTTCATCGCTCCCCTTTTGGTTACCCACAGGACTATGCCACACTTCCTTTGGGAAAGCAACAGGTCGCCACCAAACAAATTCACCTCCTCCTTGACAGCTTAGGAGAGGACGCGCTACTCTCCTAATTACTTTAGGAGTGCCGAGCCGGAGGCATCATGCGACTCTTTGCCTGGTTTCGTTCCGTAGCCGCCAAGTTCTTCCGCCCTTCCGCAACCGCGGTAGACCTGAGCGAGGAGCTGCGCTCCCACATCCAGCTCCGGGTCGACGATCTGCTGCGCTCGGGGCTGACCCGGGCTGAAGCGGAACGCCGCGCCCGCATCGAATTCGGGGCCTGGGAAAAGGTCCGCGCCGAAAGTCACGAAGCTCGCGGCGGCAATTTCCTTGAAACCTCGGCGCAGGATCTGCGCTTCAGCGTCCGCGTACTGCTGAAGTCTCCCGGCTTTGTCGTTGCCGCCGTCCTCACCCTCGCCCTCGCCATCGGCGCCAACTCCGTGGTCTTCAGCACGCTCAATGGCCTTGTGCTGCGGCCGCTGCATGTGCCCGATGCGCGCACTCTCTACTCCCTCCAGCGCGGCGACAATACCTACATCGTTCAGTCCTACCCGGACTACCTCGATCTTCGCGACCGCAACCAGAGCTTTACCGCCCTTGCCGCCTACACCATCGGGCAGGCCAGCTTCGACGCCGGCGAAAACCCCTCCGCCTCCTGGCTCTACGAGGTCAGCGGAAACTACTTCGACACGCTCGGCATTCAGCCGTATCTGGGCCGCTTCATTCATGGCTCGGACGAACACGGCCCCAACAGCGCTCCCTACATCGCCCTCGGCTACGGTTTCTGGCACAGCCGTTTCCACGACGATACCGGCGTCATCGGCCGCGTCGTTCGGCTCAACAAGCACCCCTTCACCATCGTCGGCGTCGCGCCGCCCAGCTTCCACGGCACTCTCTTGTTCTTCACTCCCGACTTCTTCGTGCCCCTCGTCGACCATGAACAGGTGGGTGGCCTGAGCGAGCTGAATAGCCGCGGCAACCGGTGGGTCTTCGAGGTTCTCGGACACCTCAAACCTGGCGTCACCCCAGCCCAGGCTGCCTCCGATCTCAGCTCCATCGGCGCCGCGCTCCACAAGACTTACCCCAAAGAAGACGACCAGTCAGACTTCAGCCTGGTCAGACCGGGCCTCCACGGCAACTTCTTCGCCCCTGCGCTGCGCGCTTTCCTGATTGGACTAATGCTGCTCGCCGGACTCATCCTCCTTGCCGCCTGCGCTAATCTCGGCAGCCTCTTTGCCGCGCGCGCAGCGGACCGCTCCCGCGAAGTGGCGCTGCGCCTCGCCCTCGGTTCCAGCCGCCTCCGCGTTCTGCGCCAGCTTTTCACTGAAGCCGTGCTGATTTCGCTCGTCGGCGGCGCGGTGGGCTTGTGCGGCGGCATTCTGTTGCTCCACTGGCTCAGCGGATGGCAGCCCTTCCCGCAATTCCCCATGAACATCCCCGTCGACCCCGACGCCACTGTCTACATCTTGTCATTGCTCCTTAGCCTCGCCGCCGGATTCCTTTTCGGTGCTGTCCCCGTGCGCCAGGTCATGCGCACCGATCCTTACGAAGTCGTGAAAGCCGGATCGACGGGCCGCAGCGGACGCAGCCTCTCCGTGCGCGACGTCCTGCTTGTGGGCCAGATCGCCATCTGCGCTGTGCTTGTCACAGCTTCGATGGTTGCCGTGCGCGGCCTCAGTCGATCCCTGCACGCAAGACTCGGCTTCGAACCCCGGCACGCCATGCTGATGGAAACCGGGCTGGCTATGGCAGGCTATCGCGGCGACCAAGTGCTCGCCATGCAGAAGCGCATGATCGAAGCCACCCAGGCCATTCCAGGCGTCACACAGGCGGGCCTGGTAGATAGTCCGCCAATGCACATGGGTTGGGGCATCTCCCGGGTCTACAGCGAAAAGACCACGGACCTGCGGCCAGCGAATGCCCTCGGCGAGGCCATCAAGTTCGGCATCTCCCCGGAATACCTCGGCGCGGCGCAAACCACACTGCTGGCAGGCAGAAACTTCTCGTGGCACGACGATCAGAACGCGCCGCAAGTCGTCATCGTCAACCAGCTGTTCGCGCGCAAATTTTTCGGCTCAGTTGCCGGCGCGCTCGGCGGCTACTACAAGAAAACCGACGGTACGCTCCTGCAGATCGTCGGCGTTGTCGAAGACGGAAAATATACCGCCAATATTGCGGAACTGCCCCAGCCCGCCATGTTTCTCTCCATCCTGCAATCGCCTTCAGGCGATGCCTGGCTCGTAGTGCGATCGAACCGCGATCCGCAACAGGTGGCAGCGGCGCTCCGGAGCGCCATGCGCAATCTCGATGCCGGCCTGCCCGTCTTCATCCAGACCTGGAATGAGGAGATGAACGGAGCGATGTTCGCCTCGCGCATCGCCACCGCATCCCTGGGCATGCTCGGCATCATGGGCGCCATGCTCTCCATCACCGGCATCTTCGGCATGGCCGCATATTCCGTCAGCCGGCGCCTGCGCGAACTCGGCATCCGCATCGCGCTTGGCGCGCAACGCGTTGAAGTCCTCCGCGCCGCCCTGGGACGCTCCGTCAAACTGCTGGCCTGGGGCTCCGCCGCAGGACTCATCCTCGGCATCCTGGCCAGCCGGGTTCTGTCCTTCATCGTTTATGAAGCCACGCCCCGCGATCCGCTTGTACTCACCGGCGCAGTTGTTGCGATGGCTTTCCTGGGACTCGTCGCCACCTGGCTCCCCGCACAGCGCGCGCTCTCGCTCGATCCGCTGATCCTTCTGCGCGAAGAATGAACGCAGCATTAATCCGAAGCTCGACTCCCTCCGCAGTAACCCGCCTCTCGGGTACGCTTGTGCCGCCGGCCGGGCCATAGACGCTCCGCCCAACCGGGCCCACACTCGAGCATGGGAACCCTCAGAGCCTTCGACGGTAGCCTCTCGTCCCACCCTCACGACCGGCCGGCTTTCCTCATGTGCCACCCAAAGCACTATGAGGTCGACTACGTCATCAACCCCTGGATGGCCGGCAACGTCCATCGTTCCTCGCGGCAGCGCGCCACCCGGCAATGGGAACAACTGCACAGCGCTCTGCGCCAGCTTGCCCGCGTCGAACTGGTCGAGCCGCAGCCCGGTTCTCCCGACATGGTCTTTACCGCCAACGCCGGTCTGGTCCGCGACGGCATTGTCGCGCTCAGCAGCTTCCATCACCGCGAGCGCCAGGGCGAAGAGCCGCATTTCCGCCGCTGGTTCAGCGAATCCGGATTTGCCGTCCGCGACATCCCGCGCGTGACTCCGTTCGAAGGCGAAGGCGACGCCCTCTTCGAGGCCGACGGCTCGCGCCTCTGGGCCGGATACGGCCCGCGCACCCGCGTCGACAGCCACCAGCACCTCACCGAACTCTGGGGCGTCGAGGTCGTCTCCCTGCGCCTCGTCGATCCGCGCTTCTACCACCTCGACACCTGCTTCTGCCCGCTCTCCAGCGGCGACGTGACGTACTACCTCCCCGCCTTCGACCGCGAATCGCAGCTGAAGATCGAAGCCCGCTACAGCAACAAGCAGCGCATCCAGGTTGCGGAAGCCGACGCGCTCCGGTTTGCCTGCAATGCCGTCAACGTCGGCCGCACCATCCTGCTGAACGAGATCAGCGACGAGTTATCCGCCGAGCTCGAGCTGCGTGGCTTCCAGATCGTCCAGCTCGACCTCACCGAATTCCTCAAAGCCGGAGGTGCCGCCAAGTGCCTCGTCCTTCGCCTCAGCGAACTCGACGTCACTCACGCCGACCGCTCCCGCATCGCGCCGCCAACGGCGCAGGATTCGGCGTATAACTGACCCGAAAGGGTCGTCATGCAAAGAAGAGAATTTCTCGCCGGGGCCATGTCCGCCGCGGTGATCGGAGCCGCCGGTCTCGCCTCCTCCGCGCGCAGCCAGGAGAATTCGAAGACGGACTGGGCCGTGCAGCACAAAGCGCTGCCCCCGATGGCGGTCGGCCTCATCATCCAACCCGCCAACGGTGCGGAAGCCGCCATCGCCCGTGTGCACGACCTCGGCATGTCGAATTGCTTTCTTTCGCTGGACGGTTACCTCGGCAAAATGACCAAACCGCTCGCCGAGGAGATCGGTGGTCTGCTTGAGAAGTACAACGTTGTCGCCACCGCCGCCGAAGTCGTCCGCCCCGAGCCCCTCGTCTGGGACTTCGAGCATGGTCCTTCGACCATTGGCCTGGTGCCGCGCGCCACCCGCACCGCGCGCATGGATGCGCTCAAACAAACCTCCGATTTCGCCGCGATGCTCGAGATCCCNNGGCAACAAGCAGATGTTCCTGATGGAAACCGGCCAGGAAACGCCAACCACCATGTCGCGCGCCATTAAGGATGTCGATCAGCCCAACCTCGGCGTTGGCCTCGACACCGCGAACCTGATCCTCTACGGCAAAGCCAATCCCGTCGACGCGGTCGACATCGTCGGCCCGCACGTGCGCAGCATCCACGCCAAAGACGGACGCTGGCCCACCGATCCGATGAAACTCGGCGAAGAAGTCCTCATCGGCACCGGCCTCGTCGACTTCGAGAAGGTCTTCACCAAACTGCACAAGCTCGGATACACGGGCGCCGTCACCATCGAACGCGAAACCTCCGGCCCACAGCAAATAGCCGACGTGCGCAACGAGAAGATCTACCTCGAGCGCATTCTCACGCGCGTCCTCGCGCAGCCCGCATAAGAATCGAAACCCAACAGGAACCCACATCATGGATCGAAGAGACTTCATCGGCGGCGCAGCCGCATCCGGCATCATGATCCTCAGCTCGCGCACGGCTTTCAGCTACGAAGCCAACTCCGCAGTCCGCATCGGACTGCTCGGCTGCGGCAGCCGTGGCACCACCGTGGCGACATCCTTTGCGAAGAACACGCCCGCCCGCATCGTGGCCCTTGCCGACCTGTTTCCCGATCAGCTCGCCGCCGCCAAAACGCACTTCGACCAGGTCAACGCCTCGCTCGGCGTGCCCGCCATCGACCCCAGCCTGATGTTTCGCGGCTCGCACGCCTTCGAGGAGCTGGCCGCGTCCAAAGCCGTCGACTCCATCCAGATTTCCACGCCGTCCTGGTTCCACGTCCAGCACCTCGACGCTGCCATAGCAGCGGGCAAACACGCCTACTGCGAAAAACCCCTCGGGGTCGATGTCGCCCAGACCCAGCACGCTCTCGAAATTGGCAAGCGCGCCCAGGGCCGCGTCAGCCTCGATGTCGGCTTCCAGGTGCGCAGCGCGCCGCCCATCGCGGAAGTCGTGCGCCGCATCCACGCCGGCGACCTCGGGAAGCTCGTCTGCATCTCCGCGCATTACAACGCACCCAACGCCGTCAGCCACAGCGGCGCCAACTGGTCAGCCGACGAGTTTCGCCTGCGCAACTGGCTTTGGGACCGCGTCCTCTCCGGCGACATCCTGGTCGAGCAGAACATCCACGTCATCGACCTCTGCAACTGGATCATCGGCGCTCACCCCATCAAAGCCACCGCCACCGGCGGCCGCAACGCCGTCACGCACGCCGGCGACACCTGGGATAACTACCAGGTGATCTACACCTATCCCAACGGCGTCCACCTGAGCTTCTCGTCCACGCAGTGGGGCAACAACGGATTCTTCGATGTCACCGAGCGCGTCTTCGGCGAGAAAGGCATCGCGGAAGCGCCGTACTCCGGCCCGGTCCGCATCATCGGCGACAACGCATGGGAGTGGAAACCGGAAGGCGCGCCGGCAAGCACTCCGTCCGCCACGTTCGCAGCCAACGGCGCGTTCACTGACAACCTCGAGTTCGCGGACCGCGAGAAAGACAAGGCCTTCATCGAGAGCATCGCCTCGGGCCAGTTCCACAACCAGGCCCAGGCCGGCGTCGACAGCGCGCTCAGCGCCATGCTGGGGCGCATGGCCGGCCAGCTCGGTCGAGAAGTCACCTGGGACGACCAGCTCCAGCACGGCGAGCAGTATCAGATGAACATCAACATGAGCCCGTTCGGATAGGCTGCGACTCGACACCGGCAAAGGCTTCCCGCGCAGCGAGCGCTCTCGATTGATCCGCTCAAGCTGCTGCGCGAAGAGTAATGCAGCGGGGAGCTGGAGCTCCTGCTTCCGGCTATTAGCTTTTTCTATTGAACAGCAGCGAATTCGCCTGATCCACCGTCGTCATCAGCACATGCGCCACGTTCACGTGCGAGGGGCGCGTCGTCGACCACACAATCGCGTCGGCCACATCCTCCGGCGTCAGCGGCGTGATGTTCTGGTAGATCTTCTCCGCCCGCTCTTGATCCCCGCGGAAGCGGACCTGGCTGAACTCCGTCTCCACCATGCCCGGATCGATGCTCGTCACCCGCACCGGAGTCCCCAGCAGGTCGATGCGCAGGCCGTCGTTGATCAGCTTCACCGCGGCCTTTGTTCCGCAGTACACGTTGCCGCTGGGATACGCGATCTCCTGCGCCGTCGATCCCAGATTCACCACGTGACCGCGGCCTCGCGCCAGCATACCGGGAACAACGGCGCGCGTGACCCACAGCAGGCCTTTGACGTTGGTGTCGATCATCTCTTCCCAGTCCTGGGTTTTGCCTTCCCACAGCTTGTCGAGGCCGCGGCTCAGGCCGGCGTTGTTCACCAGCACGTCGATCGCGCTCCACTCCGCCGGCAGATGGGCGATCGCCTGCTCCACTGCGTCGCGATCCTGCACGTCGAGTGAGAAAGCGTGCACGGCCGCCGCTCCAGCCTCCCGCAGATCCACTTTCATCGCTTCGATCCGCTCCACGCGCCGTGCCGCCAGTAGCAACCGCGCGCCCTCCGCCGCAAACGCCCGCGCACACGCTGCGCCGATCCCGGAGCTCGCGCCAGTGATGAAAACGATACGATCCTTCAAGCTGATCTTCGCCATGCACCCATAGTAGCTCTTAGCTTTTAGCGGTTAGCTTTGAGCTGCTCCCGGCTCCCGGCTCGCTGCAGTTGTAAATACCCCGCCGCCCAGTCCGCGTCCTTCATCCCGACCTCGAAGGCACGGTGGAAGTTGGCGAGGAACAAATCGGCCAGCGGCGTCTGCACCTGCTCGGCCTGGGCCGCTTCCCGGAAGAGCCGCATGTCTTTTTCGCCCACGGCCATCGTTGCGCCGGGGGTTTCCGGCGGCGCGAGCATGATCTTGCCGTACATCTCGTAGAACGGCGACTGGAACAGCGCCTTATTCACCGTGTCGATAAACGTCGCCGGTTCCACGTCCTGCGCTTCGGCATAGACGAATCCTTCGCTCAGTGCTGCAATCATCGCCGTAATCAGGAAATTGCCGCCCAGCTTGAGCGCATGCGCGCTCCATGGATGTTCTCCGACCACCGTGATCCCGCGTCCGCACTTCTCGAGCAGTGGCCGCACCTTCTCGACCGGCTCCGGCGCGCCGCCTACCGCGATCCACAGCTTGCCTGCCTCGGCGATATGCGGCCGCCCAAAGACCGGCGCCGCCACAAAGTGCTGCCCGCGCTTCGCGTGCTCCTCGGTGAGCTTCCGTGAGAGGGCCACGCTGAGCGTGCTCATCGAGACGTGGATCGCGCCGTGACGCAGGCTCTCCAGCACCTGCCCGCCGTAGAGCACCTCTTCGAGCGAGGCATCGTCGATGAGCATCGTAAAGACGACGTCCGCGCCGGCAATCGCTTCAGCCGCCGTGCTCGCTACCTTCGCGCCGTCGCGTTCGAGCGGCTCCGCGCGCGACCGCGTTCGATTCCATACCGTGACGTCTTCCCCGCTCTTCACCAGCAGCCGCGCAATCGCGCTGCCCATCCTGCCCAGGCCGAGAAATGCTGTCTTCATTGCGCCTCCGCGATGTTTAAGATGTACCCGGTCCCGGCCGCGGCGCACCACCGCTCCAGGGCCGTGTGCATCTGAATCATTGTCCGCCCGCTGTCCCCGCATTCCTCAAATTGAAAGAGATTCCCGATGAAAACCTCCCGCACTTACCTTGGGTTATTGGGCTTTGCTGCCGTGGTCGCCGCCGCCAGCTGGTACAGCGCCCGCAACAGCCCGCGCGATCTGCGCACGAAGCTCTGGTACAACCGGCTCGACAAGCCCGCCTGGAATCCACCCCAGTATGTCTTTCCCATCGTCTGGACTGCACTCTACTCGCTCATCGCCGTCGCCGGCTGGCGCACATGGATGCAGGAACGCTCGCCCGAACGCTCCCGCGCGCTGCGCCTGTGGGCGGCACAACTGGCCACCAACGCCGAGTGGACGCACCTCTTCTTCGGACGCCACAACCCGAAGCAATCCCTTCTCGATGTGATCTCACTCGAGTCCCAAATCGTCAGCTACATCCAAACGGTGAAAAAAGTGGACCCGGCTGCCGCAGCGTGCTTCCTGCCCTATGCCGCCTGGGTCGCCTTCGCCACGCTGCTCAATGCGGAGATCGTGCGTCGCAATCCCAACGCAGAAACAATGCTCCCCCGCGCCGCCTGATCGCTACAGGTCAGAGGCTACACGCTACCGGCTCCCTCTCCGAACAGCTCTTCCTGGCGCTCGTCCTTCGGCTTCTCTGCTTTCTCGATGGGTTTGCGCTTTGCGGTCCCGATCACGGCCACAACTTCCAGCTCGTCAATGGAGCTGCGGGGGATGAACAGCCGCTGCGTGTTCGCCCGCAGATCGGGCGGCGTGAGGAAGACGCCGTCGCTGCCGACCAGGCTTACATCGTTGGCGGCGAGGCCTTCGATCAGGTCGCCGTCTTTGAGCCGCGCCCGCACGAACAGTCCGTCGCCGCGCGGCCGTCCGGCGAAGGTCTTGCGGACCAGCCTCTCCGGGTTATTCAGTTCGCCGGAATTGAAATCCCGCACGTAGCAGATCCACTTGACGTCGGAGGCCGCCAGTGCGATGACCTTGCCGTCGAGGTCGAGCATCTCGACCTGGCCCTCGTGGACGAATCCGCTGGCCGGCAGGTAGCCCGCGACCCAGTCCCGTGAAAATTTGCGGAAGATCGCCTTTTTGCGGCTCGAAGACATGCGTTCCTGACGATTCCGGGGCTTTCCGGGAGAGAAAGCAGGATTGTTGCACATTCCGGCGCGAAGCATCAAAAATTGTGCAGGCTGCACCGCCGCAAGTGCACACTTTTGTGTTACATTAAGTTTTTGTATTGCCCTTTGTCTGTCCTGTAAACCTTTATTCTTACGGTGGTTAGGGACAGTTTCCCGGGGACGGAGACGGACGCTACCGGCGTCACCAAGCAGAATACATCACGCATGCCCGATTACATCTATCTTCTTGAAAATCGTCTTTCCCCCGCCCAGCAAAACGCTCTTCGCCACGTTCGAGACGCCGCCCGCGATGCGGGCATGACCGTCTTCCTGGCCGGCGGCGCGGTGCGCGACCTGACCAGTGGCTTCCCTGTCCGCGATCTTGATTTTTCGGTTCAGGGAAATGCTCTCAAATTAAAGAAAGCGCTGGAGAAAGCAGGAGGCGAGTTCTGGGGCGACCATGAGCCGACCCATACTGTCTACTTCTGGTTCCCGGGCAGCGTTCGCGTCGAGGTTTCCAGCTCCCGCCGCGAGGAGTATCCCAAACCCGGCAAGCCCGTCTACCACTGGGCGCCGATTCTCGAGGACCTTCGCCGCCGCGACTTTACGGCGAACGCGATGGCGCTCTCGCTGAACGAGGGCTCGTGGGGGCTGCTGCTGGACCCGCTGAACGGCGTTGCCGACATCGAGGCCCGCCACGTGCGGCTCGCCAGCAATTACGGATTTATCGAGGACCCCTCGCGCATGGTCCGCGCCATCCGCCTGTCTGCCCGCACCGGGTGGCAGATGGACGAGCGGACCCAGGCTCGGTACCAAAACGCCAAAGCCGAAGGCCTGATGGAGCAGATCTCCGCGTTCGCACGCGGCTATGAGCTCGAGGAGATCGCGCACGAGGAGGATCCCCTGAAAGCCCTGCGCGCGCTCGAAGCCGAGGGCTGGATGAAGGTGCTCTACGCGGCATGGACCGCGGCCAAGGCCGACATCAAAGGTTTAGAGGAGCTGAACAAGATTCTGATTCGCCTGCTCATGGTGGGCGTCGGTTCCGATCCCTCCGCAGCGCACATTGAGCTGCTCACGGCGAAGATGCAGCCGAAGGATGTGGCCGGGCTCAAGCGGCTGTTCCCACGGCGCGGCTTCGTCGAACAGTGGAACCGGCTGGAGCAGAGCGCGAAGGAATTTTCGAAGGTGCTGCTGGGGAAAGCGGCAGCCAAACCGTCCGCGGCATGGAAGCTGCTGGTCAGTCATCAGGCAGAGCCGGTGCTGTGGCTCGCCTATAGTTCAAAGAACGCGGCGGTGAAAGAAAAGTTCAACAGCTTCTTCAATGTTTGGCCGGAAGCACGTCAGAAGATTCCCACTACGCTTATGGCCGAGATGCGCATCACGCCCGATCTGCCCAATTACGGCGAGATCGCCGAGCTGCTCTTCTTCGAGTTCATGGACGGCAAGCTCCAGACCGAGGAGGAGATTCGTAAGTTCCTCCAGCCGTACTCTCCGCCCGCTCCGCCGCCGCCGGTTGTCATTCGACGTCCACGCGGGCGCCGTGCTGAGCCAAAAATCGAGGAAGAGGAAGAGGTCGAGCCGCCCGCGCGCGATTCCGATGAGGACGGCGAGGAGGAAGAAGAGGACGAGAGGGCACCCTCCCCACTCGGGGAAGACGTCCCGCTGCCGCCGAAGAAGGGCGGCGCCCCGGCTCCTGTGAAAGTTTCTGCGAAAGCTCCGGCAAAAGCGATGAAAGGGGCGAAGGTTGCGCCAGCTCCCGCTGCGCCGATCAAAGCTGCTCCGGTCAAGGCTGCGAAAGAGGCGCCAAAGACTGCAGTGGCCCAGAAGGCTGTACCGAAGGCTCCCGAAAAGCCGAAGGCTCCGGGAAAGGTTCCTGCCAAAGCACCCGTGAAGCCCGAGCCGAAAGCCGCGACGAAGGCGAAGACTCCTGTAAAGAAGCCTGCGGTGAAGGTCGCCGCCAAACCCTCAAAACCGGCACCAAAGCCAGTCAAGGCTGCTGCAAAGAAGCAGGCCGCCGCTCCGGCCCGCAAATCGGTGAAACCCGCAAAGGCCGCGCCGAAGAAGGCTGCGAAGCCAGGCAAGCCCGCGAAGAAAGCGCCGGCGAAGAAGAAACGCTAGACCTACCCTGCTCCCTGTAACTCGTACGCTGCAACCCGTACCTTGCACTCCTCAGGGCAGCTGGAATTCCACCCGCTCGCCGACGGCCAGGTGATGCTTCCCGATGGTCCCCACCGGCAACTCCAGCACATACTCCGAGGGCATCTTCCCGCCATAACTCGGGCACGTGGTCGATTTCCCACGGCAGGGCGGCGTATCCGGGCTCATCTCGACGATGCTGTGAGCGGCGTCCATCCACACAATGTCCAGCCCAATTTTGCAGTGATACATCCAGTAGGCGTGGCGCGCCATGTCATCGTGAACGAACAGCATGCCGCGGCCTTCAGGCAGACTGGTGCGCCCCATCAGTCCGTAGGCCTGCTCGGCGGGAGTCGTCGCCAGCTCGACGTGGACGGTCGAGCCATCGGGCAGCATCACCAGCGTGTTTGCCGGACGCGGCGCAACATAAGGAATATTGACGTCCTGCGCCCAGGCTGCGGGCACAACCGGCATCGACAGCGCGACAGCCGCGCAGCCCAGTAGAAGAGAGCCGATCCACAATCGCATCTCTCTATTAGACCCTGGCGCAACCGAGCCAGACGCGTTTCGTGTGCCCTGTGCCCTGTAACCTGTACCCTGCTGTTAAACTGCCTGGTCCGCCTCCGCCACCGTCGCCTTCATGGTCAGCAGGCCTTCCACTTTCGTCATCCGGAACAGCTCCAGCACGCGGCCGTTCACGCCGGCCACCACCAGCCTGCGGCCGTGGCGCTGGCTCGAGACAAAGTAGTTGATGATCGCGCCCATCCCGGCTGAGTCCATGTAAGGGACAGCGCTCAGATCGAGGATCAGAACCTGCGGCGGATCGTTGCGCAGAAAGCTCTGGAATTCGAACAGATTGTTCAGCACAAGGGGACCATTGAGGCGCAGGATCCGGCTTCCCGGAGCCTGCCCGGCGACGCTTTCGAGCGTCAAAGGTTCGGCGGCGGACATGCCTGAAAATATAAAGGTTGCAGCCCACCGTGGCGGTTACAATTCCGTGAATTGCTCCGACCGCCAACCTCCCTGGACACAATTCCCTTGCCGCGAACGTCTATTCTCGCAGCATTGATTTTTCCCCACGGAACTGGAGAATCGCAGCTGAGGTCCGTGCATCGCTCACTCGCATTGCTGATCCCTCTGTTGCCGCTGGCTCTCGCCTCCGCGATGCCGCGGGCTCATGCACAGGACGCTCTCGCGGCGCCGGCCGGCTATGCCTTGCGCGGCACCGTGGTCAATTCGGTCACGAATCAGCCTGTCGCTCGCGCACTGGTTTCGCTCGCGCAGGATCAGGCCATGCTCACCGACAGCAACGGCCAGTTCGCTTTCGACAACCTGGGGCCCGGCAGCTATTCACTCTCCGTCACTAAGCCCGGCTATCAGGGCCGCGGCGGAGCCATGGGCGGGATGATCCGCGGCAACAGCTTTAGCCGACTCCGCCCCGCGCCGCCTACAAGCATTCAGGTTGGGCCCGATATGCCCAGCGTGACCCTTTCCATCACGCCGCTGGCCACCATCGCCGGGCACGTCACGCTCTCGACTGCCGATCCCGACGACGGCATCCGCATTCAGGCTTTCGACCGCCGCATGGAGAACGGCCATCCGCACTGGACCATCGCCGGTGAAGCAAGAACGCGCAGCGACGGTTCCTTCCGCATCGCCAACCTTGAGCCCGGCAGCTACAGGCTCTCCACCACGGCGACACTCGACCGGCCAGGCCTGGCCCTCAACACCCACGGACCCATCTGGGGATATCCCTCCCTCTACTATCCCGGTACGACGGACATCAGCGGCGCCGGCATCCTTACCGTGGGCGCGGGCCAGCAAGCCGAAGCCGACATCGCTCTCGTCCGCCAGCAGTTCTTTCCTGTCACCGGCGTCGTCCACAGTTCCTCAGAGACACCCGCCAACTTTGAAATCCTCGACAGCGCAGGACGGCAGACGGGCCTGTTCGCGCGCTTCGATCGCCAGGACGGCACGGTCCACGCAGCTGTTCCCAACGGCACGTGGACCATCGAGGCTCACGTTTACGGACAATCGGCGGAATGGGGCAGCACGACGTTGCAGGTCAACGGCGCTGCTGCCAGCTTCGCCATGAGCCTTCAGCCGGTTCCGCACATTCCCGTCATCATCCGCCGCGACTTGTCGGATTCCGCCACTTCGCCACCCGCCGGCCCCGGCCCCGGCATGAACCTCGAGATCACGAACGCGGACGAGATGCGCTCAGAAGGCGGGGGCGGTATGGCGCATAACGAAAATTCCGGAAGCCCCGAGTGGCAACTCAATGTGAATGAGCCTGGCCGCTACTGGGTCAAGGCGGAGGCCTGGCCGCCGGCCTATGTGAGCTCCGTCACCAGTGGCGGCGTCGACCTCGGCAGCACTCCACTCGTCGTTCTGCCCGGCAGTACACCGCCGGCCGTCGAAGTGACGCTGCGCGACGACGGCGGCACCATCACCGGCATCCTCGGCAGCCAGACGCCCGGCGCTCCCAATCCCAATGCCGCGGGCGAGTCCCCCCAGGTGTGGATCTATGCGATCCCGCTCTTTTCCACCACCACGCTGCGCGACGTTATGCCCAATTCCGATGGACACTTCTCGCTCTACGCGATGGCGCCCGGCAGCTATCGCGTTGTCGCCTGCGATGCGCAGCAGGACATCGACTTCCACTCCGCGGAAGGCCTCGCCGCCTAGGCCGGAAAGGGTCAAACCGTCACCGTGGATCCAGGCGGAACGGCGAGCGTCGAACTCGACGTGGTTCACATCGCCCCCGAGGGTGCGCAATGATGCGCGCTCTTGCCGTTGCATCTTTGCTATTGGCGTTCTCCCCAGTGCTCGGTGCACAGAACACCAGCAGCGCATCGTTCTCCATCAGCGGCACCGTCGTCAGCGCCTCCACCGGCAGCCCGCTCGACCGCGCCGAGGTCACACTCTCCACCGCAGTTCCCAACGGATCGCAGGTCGCCGAGGGCATCACTGGCGAAAACGGCAGCTTTCGCTTCGACCATCTCGAGGCCGGCAATTATCGTCTTGAAGGCTCCCGCCGCGGCTACATCGCGGCCGGGTATCAGGAACACGATGGCTTCTACACCGGCGTCGTCGCCGGGCCCGGTCTCAACACCAGCAGTTTGCGCCTTGCTCTCGAGCCCACCGGCGTTATCGGCGGCACCGTTGCCGACGAATCTGGTGAGCCCGTCGCCGGAGCCCAGGTTCGCCTCTTCCTCCAGGATCAGCGCAACGGCGAGGAGCGAACCGTCGGCACGCAAACGGAAATGACCGACGACAGCGGCGCTTACGAATTTTTACGCGTCCGCGCCGGCACTTTTTATGTCTCGGTTTCCGCTACGCCCTGGTTCGCCTTCCATCCCGGCCCGAAGACGGACCCCAGCGGCAATCTTCTCCCCGTCGATCAGCAGCCGCGCTCGCCCCTCGACGTCGCCTACCCCACCACCTTCTACGAAAACGGCGCCGACTCCGATTCCGCCACGCCCATCACGGTCAAGGCAGGTGATCGCGTCGAGGTGGACTTCTCGTTGCACGCGGTTCCCGCCATTCATATCCAGGTGCATTTGCCTCCTCCGGTGGAAGGCCGCGGTATGCCGATGCCCCAGCTTGCGCAGCAGGCCTTTGGCGCCGATGAGTACTCGAACGCGACACAGTTCACCGCCGGCACACCATCGGGCGGCATGGTCGCCGACTTCAGCGGCATCGCCCCGGGTCATTATGTACTGCGGCAGTTCGGAGTCCAGGGTGAGAGCACCGGTACTGCAACTGTGGACCTCACCGCGAATCAGACGGTCGATCTCGCCTCGACCGCGAGCGGCGTCGATATCTCGGGCAAAATCGCCGAGGCCTCCGGCAACGTGCTTGCCCCCCAAACCCGGGTTTCTCTCGAATCCGTCGAAAGCAGCGAAGCTCGCTATTCCGTCGTCGCAGCAGGAGACGGAATCTTTCACTTCCATTCCGTTGCAGCCGGCTCCTACGACGTCCATGTCAGCTCTCTGGATGGAGCCACCGTCGTCCTGCAGATGCTGGCCTCCGGCGCCGAAGCCCAGGGCAACCGCATCACCGTTGCCGGACAGCCGGTCCTGCTGGCCGCCACACTCGCCCGCGGCGCAACCACCGTCACCGGCTATGCCAGGCAGAACAACAAGCGAACGGGCGGCGTCATGATCCTCCTCGTCCCGCGCAATCCAGCTTTGCACGATCTCTACCGCCGCGACCAGACCAACACGGACGGCAGCTTCAGGCTGGACCGTGTCGTTCCCGGCGACTACACGCTGGTCGCCATCGACAACGGCTGGACGCTGGAGTGGGCCCGCCCTGAGGTGATGGCTCCGTATCTGGCCCGCGGCGTGTCGGTGCGCGTGGCGGGCCAGCGCACCCTTGAATTGCCGGCGCCGGTTGAAGTGCACCCGCGGTAATACCGACAGCTGACTGCTGACCGCCGACTGCAGGCTGCTGTCACAGCACCCGCGCCACAATCAGCGAAGCATCGTCCTCCAGCTTGCCCCCGCTGAACTTCGTCACCTCGGCNNATCAATCGCTGATAGCCAAACTCCTCGCCCTTGCGATTCTCCGCCTGCAGAATCCCATCGGTGATCAGCAAAAGGCAATCGCCCTCGCGCAGATGCACTTCCTGGGTTTGATACAGCCAGTGCGAGAAGAGACCCATGAGGCCGCTGAAACTTGCCGGAAACCACACGCTGCCGTCGCCGCGCACCAGCAGCGGCAGGCAATGCCCCGCGCTCTCGTAGCGCAGCAGTCGCGTTGCGCCGTCGAGCATGCCGTAGAACATCGTCACGTAGCGCGTCTGCCCTGGCCGGCTCAGCGTCTGGTTCACCTGCGTGCACAGGTCTGCGGGAGAGGCTGCACCCGGCGCGAACTTCCGCACCGCATCGCGCAGCTCGCTCGTCAGCGTCGCAGCGGCCAGCCCCTTGCCTGACACGTCCGCGATGCACAGCGCCAGCCCGTCGCCGGGGAGCGAAAAAACATCGAAGTAGTCCCCGCTCACTTCTTCCGAAGGCTGCCAGGCGGTCGCTATCTCAAACCCTGGGATTTGCAGAATCTCAATCGGCAGCAACCGCGTCTGGATCGCGCGCGCCTCTGCCTCTTCGGCAGTCTTCGCCGCGCGGCCCGCAGGCGTGTGCCGCTTGAGGCTGCGCAGTCCGCGCCGCACCACGTTCGAATCGCTGGGCATGTTGCAAGCCAGCGTACCAGCCCTGGCCGCACGCCGCCGAAAAATTTCCGTCATGCGGCCGTCATGCTCCACAAACGGAAAAGGCACACCCCAATCGGGATGTGCCTCTCGAATTCCTTCCTGCTTCCTGCTGCAGGCTACCGGCTGATCACTCGCCCTTTTCTTCCCCGCCTTCGCCCTTGCCGCTCTCGGCCATGGCCTTCTGCACCTCTTCACGGCGCTTCGCCCGAGCTTCGGCGCGCTTCTGGCGCTTCTCGTCGAGCACCTGCTCGGCATCCACCAGCTCGATGAAAGCCTTTTCGCCGCCGTCGCCCTGACGGAAGCCCGAGCGGATGATGCGCAGATAGCCGCCGTTGCGATCGCCGTAGCGCGGCGCGACCGTGTCGAACAGCCGCGTCACCGCCTCGCCGGTCTGCAGATACGCCAGCGCCTGCCGCCGCGCATGAAGGTCGCCCTTCTTGCCCAGCGTGATCAGCTTCTCCACGTGCGGACGCGCGGCTTTCGCCTTGGTCACCGTGGTCTCCACCCGATCCTCCAAAAGAATGGACGTCACCAGATTCCGCAGCAGTGCGCGGCGATGGCTCGTGTTCCGTCCCAGTTTGTATCCTGCATTGCGATGACGCATGGCAATCTCTTTCAGGGCTCAGAGCACAGAGCTCAGGGCTCAGTGAACTCGCGCCGCATTTTTAAAATAACCTTCAGCACATCTCCAGGAGAAGCGCTCAGAGCAGAGGGTTTTCTGCGCCCTGTGCTCTGTGCCCTGTCTAGAAGTTCTCCGTCTCGGGCTGAATCGGAAGATCCGAATCCAGTCCTTCGTCCTCGTCGTCGTCGAAGCGGCTATAGCTGGCGGCAAGCTGCGCGGCCGGCAGAACGCTGGTCGGCCCGGGGACCGCATTGCCCTGCTCGTCGATCCGCATGCCCAGCGACAGGCCCATCTGCGCGAGGATTTCCTTGATCTCGTTCAGCGACTTCCGCCCGAAATTCTTAGTCTTCAGCATCTCGGCTTCGGTCTTCTGCACCAGCTCGCCGATGGTCTGAATGTTCGCGTTCTTCAGGCAGTTGTAGCTGCGTACGCTCAGCTCCAGCTCTTCGACGCTGCGGTTCAGGTTTTCGTTCTTCAGCTGAACGCGGCCCTCTTCCGCCAGGCCTTCGGCTTCGATCTCTTCCTCGAAGTTGATGAAGATGCTCATGTGNNAGCTTGTCGTAGTCGGTGATCTGACCCAGACGCGCCGCATCCACCGTGAAGTTGACCTTGCGCACCGGCGAGTGCACCGAGTCCACCGGGATGAAGCCGATGCCGAGGTCGGAGTCGAAGTTCTTGTCGGCGGAGACATACCCGCGGCCGCGCTTCAGCCGCATCTCCATGCTCAGCCGTCCGCCTTCGCTGACGGTGGCAATATAGACATCCTTGTCGAGAATCTCAACGTCGCCGTCGGCCTCAATCATGCCGGCGGTCACCACTCCAGGCTGTTCCGCATTCAGGTAGAGCGCCTTCGGACCGTCTCCGTTCAGCTTGAACGGAATCTGCTTCAGGTTCAGAACGATGTCAGTCGCGTCCTCGACGATGCCGGTGATCGACTGGAACTCGTGCAGAACGCCCTCGATCCGCACCGCCGTCACCGCCGCGCCCTCAATCGAAGAAAGAAGGGTCCGGCGCAAAGCGTTGCCGATGGTCGTTCCGAATCCGCGCTCAAACGGCTGCGCGCTGAACTTGCCGTATTTCTCGGTCAGCGTCTCGGCTTCAACTGCCAAACGCTTCGGTTTTTGAAATCCTCTCCACAGCATGTCGTTTCGCCTCTCATGCCCGGCTCCGCGATGCACTTTGCAAAGCCCGAGCGGTTATGCTCCGTTGATGAAATGCGCCTCGCGGCGTCCTGCTTGCACGACTCAGGGATTCAGATCCGATCCGAATCCCCAAACTCTAAACTCTGATCCCTAAACTCCGTCTTACTTCGAGTACAGTTCCACAATCAGCTGCTCGTTCACCGGCAGGTTAATGTCTTCGCGCTTGGGCAGCGACAGCACTTTGCCGCTCAGCGAGTTGGGCTCGGTCGACAGCCACGACGGGGCGGGCTGATGGCTCGCGAACTCCTTCGCGCCCTCGATTACGCCCAGCTTCTCGCTGTTGGGACGAATCTTGATCTCGTCGCCCACATTCACCTGGAACGAAGGAATGTTCACCTTGCGCCCGTTCACTTCCACGTGTCCGTGGCGGACGATCTGGCGCGCCTGGCGCCGCGACGTCGCATAGCCGAGCCGGAACGTGACGTTGTCCAGCCGCCGCTCCAGCTGCTGCAACAGCAGCTCGCCGGTCACGCCGGGCGTCCGAGCAGCCTTCTCGTAATACGCGCGGAACTGCCCTTCCAGGGTGAAGTAGATGCGGCGCGCCTTCTGCTTCTCACGCAGCTGCAGACCGTAGCCTACGATCTTGGCCTTGCGATCGCGGCCGTGCTGGCCGGGGGCAAAATTGCGCTTCTCGATGGGGCACTTGTCGCTGAAACACTTCGCGCCCTTCAGGAACAGCTTCATGCCTTCTCGCCGGCACAACCGGCAGACGGCTCCCGTATAACGTGCCAATGCATTCTCCTTAATTCAGAGGCCGACCGGTTTACGTCCACGGAGGACTTCGTCCCGGTCCACTTCCAGTTTACAGTTGCCAGTCCCCAGTTGCCAGTGCCGCCCTTCTGAGGATGAACACTGACAACTGACGACTCGTCAGACTCTGCGTCTCTTCGGCGGCCGGCACCCGTTGTGTGGAATCGGAGTGACGTCCCGAATCGACCGGACGTCAATCCCCGCCGCCGCCAGGGCACGCACTGCGGACTCGCGGCCCGAACCCGGCCCGCTCACCCGCACATCCACCGAGCGCACCCCATGATCCCGCGCCATGTTGGCCGCGTTCATGGCCGCCTGCTGCGCGGCAAACGGAGTGCCCTTGCGCGACCCGCGGAACCCCAGCGAGCCCGAGCTCTTCCACGAGAGCGTGTTGCCCTGCTGGTCCGTGATGGTCACGATGGTGTTGTTGAACGNNGCCATTAGGTCTTCGAACTCGCTTTCTTCTTGTTCGCCACCGTGCCCTTGCGCGGTCCCTTGCGGGTGCGCGCGTTGGTGTGCGTGCGTTGTCCGCGCACCGGCAGGCCACGGCGGTGCCGCTGCCCGCGATACGACTGGATGTCGATCAGCCGCTTGATGTGCATGGCGGTGTCCTTGCGGAGATCGCCTTCCACATCGCCCTGCTCTTCGATCACCTGGCGGATNNGTCGCCAAACCCAGAATCTTCAGCGCCCGCGAGTTGCCGATCCCAAAGATGTACGTCAGCCCGATCCTCGCCTGCTTGTTGCGCGGCAGATCGACGCCTGCAATACGTGCCATACGGTTTCCTTAACGTGCCCCGGCCAACTTCCCGGAGCGGGTTTTCCGGACGAACTTCGTACCGGAGTTTTTCAGAGCCTGAGTCCATCTCGGGGTTCATCGCAAGCCTGACTTCGGCTAACTAGCCCCAGCTTCCCCTAACTATCCGAAGAAGCTCAGCCCTCGAGGCACCGCCTGTAACCTGTAACCTGTTCCCTGTCTCAGCCCTGGCGCTGCTTATGCTTCTGGTTCTCGCAGATCACCCGCACCACACCGCGGCGATGGATGACCTTGCACTTGTCACAAATCTTCTTCACCGACGCCCGAACCTTCATAAAACCCTCAGCTCTCAGCTTCTAGCCTTTAGCTATTAGCTCGTTTCGTTGCGCCATGAGCAGCATCGACCGCTGCCCCGGCTAAAAGCTAGTAGCTAACAGCTAAAAGCTACTTGTACCTGTACACAATCCGTCCGCGATTCAAATCGTACGGACTCAGCTCCACCGCCACGCGGTCCCCGGGAAGGATACGAATGAAGTTCTTCCTCATTCTCCCCGACACATGGGCCAGCACCTCGTGCCCGCCGCTGCTCTCGAGCTTCACCTTGAACATGGCATTGGGCAACGTCTCGAGAACCGTTGCCATCACCTCAATCGCGTCTTCCTTCGACAATCGTTATCCTTCTCGTCTCTGCTGGTTCTTCGTGCTGGAATTCCGCAGCCGCGCCACCGCTGCTTCCACGCCCGCCGCTACAGCGCTCACTGCCTGATCCCCGTTCACTTCCTCAAACCGTCCCAGAGCACGGTAATGCTCCACGACCGGAGCCGTCTGCGAATCATAGGTCCGCATCCGTTCCCTGAAAACTTCCTCAGTATCGTCGGAACGCCGCACCAGAGGTGTGCCGTCCAGGTCACACTTCTCATCCACCTTCGGCGGCTGAAAGTGGATGTTGTAAATCGTCCCGCACTTCGGGCAGCTGCGCCTCCCGGTAATACGGCGCAGTAATTCATTGTATCCGACGCCGATACTGACGGCAATCACCGGCAGCGTCTCCGCCCCGATGTGCTCATCCAGCCACTTGGCCTGCCCCAGCGTCCGCGGAAATCCGTCCAGAATGTAGCCGTTGGCCGTATCCGGCTGCTTCAGCCGCTCCGCCACCATCTCGTTCACCAGATCGTCCGGCACCAGCTTGCCCGCCGCCATGACCTCTTTCGCCTTCAGCCCCAGCGGCGTCCCGTGATCCCGGTTGTAGCGCAGCAGGTCTCCGGTCGAAATCTGCGGAACCCCCCACTTCGCCACCAGCTCCTTTGCCTGGGTTCCCTTGCCCACGCCGGGTGCTCCCAACAGCAGAATCGGCCCCGGCTTTCCTTTCAGAGACTCTTTCGCTTCCACGTGCACATCCGCGACTGCCGTACTCATTACCAGGCCCGCCTTCCGCGGATCCTCCCGCTCTTGGGGGAGAATCCCTCATAGTGCCGCATGATCAGCTGCGACTCCACCTGATTCACGGTGTCCATCGCCACGCCNNAGACTCTCAAACCAGCCTCCAATCAGCCACAGGTGATTCAGGCGTATGCCGCTGAGCAGAAACTGCGGAATGAGCGCCACAATAATCAGATAGATCGCCCCCACCAGCGTGATCCGCGTCAGGATCTCGTTCACGAAGTCCGATGTGCGCCGCCCCGGCCGGATGCCCGGGATGAAGCCGCCGTACTTGCGCATGTTATCGGCGATGTCATCGGGCCGGAACACGATCGAGATATAGAAGTAGGCGAAGAACACGATCGCGATCATGTACAGCAGTTCGTAGGCCGGCTCCCCCGCGCGCAATGCATCGAACGTCTTCGACAGCCACGGGCTGTTCTTTACGAAAGCCGCCTGCCCGAAAAGCATGGGGGCCGACAGAACCGACGCGGCGAAGATAATCGGCATCACGCCGCCGGAGTTCACCTTCAGCGGCAGGTGCGTCGACTGGCCGCCCATCAGGCGCCGTCCCACAATCCGCTTCGCGTACTGCACCGGGATGCGCCGCTCGCTGCGTTCCACAAAAACGATGAACGCCACGATTGCGATCATCGCCGCCACCAGCAGGATCAGCAGCGGCACCGTGAAAACGCCGAACCGCTGCGACCTGGCCGTGTTCACCAGCTCCGCAATCCCGCGCGGCAGCCCCACCACGATGCCCGCGAAAATCAGCAAACTCATCCCGTTGCCGATCCCGCGCTCCGTGATCTGCTCGCCCAGCCACATGATGAACGTCGTGCCCGCCGTGAGCGTGATCATCGTCATGGCGATGAATCCGAAGCCCGGATCGAGGACCAGGTTCCCCGACGAGCTGCGCAGCGCAATCGCGATCGCCGCCGACTGAATGACGCCCAGCACCACGGTCATGTAGCGCGTCCACTGCGTGATTTTCCGCCGCCCCAGCTCGCCTTCCTTCTGCAGCTTCGCCAGCGGCTCATACACCACCGTCAGCAGCTGGAAGATGATCGAGGCCGTGATGTACGGCATGATGCCCAGGGCGAAGACCGTCAGCCGGCGCAGGTTGCCGCCGCTGAACAGATCGACGAGACCCAGCGAAGAGCCGGCTTGGTTATTGAAGAAACTCTCCAGCGCCTGGACGTTGACGCCCGGCGTGGTGATGTGCGCGCCCAGCCGGTAGACCGCCAGAATGCCCATGGTGAACAGCACACGCCGGCGCAAGTCGGGGATCCGGAAGATATTTAAAAACTTCTCAATCATGGATGGATGCTCTCATCATACGTCCCC
>PMAM01000097.1:31552-37778 GCA_003152595.1 Acidobacterium sp. | reverse complement strand
CCTTCCTCTCCAGCCAGGCGGCACGCCGCAATTACGAAATCGATCTGCTCCGCGAGATCGGAAGCAAGGGCCTCGTGCGCACGCGGGTCGCGATTGCCACCGATCCACACGCGCTCAACGGTGAAGCCGAGCACGTCCTGGCTCCCGCCACGGCCGCCGCGATTCCAGACGCTTACCGTCCCGCATTCGACGTGATCTTCGGCCAGCTCCTCGGCCTCTTCGCGTCGATCCATGCCGGACTCAAGCCCGATGTCCCCAGCCCCAACGGAGCCATCAGCCGCGTGGTGCCGGAGCTCAGCATCTACTAACTGTTTCCGTCCGGGCCTACTGGAACCAGACCACCGCGCCCCGTTCCAGCGGAGGCAGGTTGAACTCGACGCTTGCCCCGGCGGCCTTGCCCTCCACAACTGTTTCAGTCCCGAGGAACGGCAGCACGTGCAGTGTGTGGCCGAGCTTCGCCCTGGCCGTAATGCGGACGTCGCTCTGTGCCGCGGGCGTTTCATTCTGGCCCGCCTGCAATCCGGAGAAATTCGCCAGGAACAGATACGTCCGGCCGCCCAGCAGCGCCTCATGTGCCACCACATTCCCTGACGCCTCGACCCGCACATCGGTCTCCGTGGTCATGGCCTGCAGCAACGCCGGCTCACTCGCCGGATCCGACGCGTAAAAATCCTTCTGCGCGCGATTCAGAAAGCGGACCTCGGGACGATCCGGAAACCGCGTCGCATCTTTCATGGCGTCCAGCCGATGATCCGCGTTGCCGGTCAGAACCACCCGCCCACCCCGCGCAGCAAACCGCCGCACCCCCGCCGCCTCCTCATCACTCAGAACTCGCACATCCGGCAGTACCAGCACCTTGCCGTCGAAGTGCTCCAGCGTCCTCGGCGTGACAATCCGGAACTGGACGTGATTCTGCAGCAGCATCAGCAGGACGCCGCGATACGACGCGACGAACTCCGCCGGATAGTAGTTCCTCGTCTCATCGGAGAAATACACGCCCGTCGCGCCCACTGGCTGCCGAATCGCGCCGAATATGTCCTCGTGCGCTGTGATCCAGTGAAAGATCTCCGTCCGCGTCGGCATGTCGTTCGACCCGGACATGACGTGACCACTCGCATCCCACACGTTCGCCCCCGCCATCAGCTCGGAGCTGGCCAGCGTCAGCATCGCCTCGCGCGGCTGCACATGCGGCGCACCGTCCCACGAGTAGTTCAGAATCCACGTCGGCTTCTTTTCACCCGCAAAAGCGCGGAAGCTCCGCATGCCCGCCTGATACATGAACCAGTCGAAGGGTGTGCGCGATGCAGCGGTGTGATCATCGCCGTCGCCAAATTCATACTCGTGCGCAATCGCATCCACGATCGGGTAAAGCTGATAAACATCC
Source organism: Acidobacterium sp. (assembly GCA_003152595.1). Lineage (GTDB taxonomy): Bacteria > Acidobacteriota > Terriglobia > Terriglobales > Acidobacteriaceae > Palsa-343. The sequence continues at coordinate 36,394 of PMAM01000097.1, read as the reverse complement.
GCGCCCACACGCGGCGCCGCCTCTTCAATCCCCGGATAAATCTCCGGAATCAGCGCAAAGTCAGGATTTACCGCTACCGCATTCCGCCGAATCTCCGCCAGAAAATCGTCGATGGTGCGGATCCGGAAGTCAATCCATTTGCGAAAGCCCGGATCTTCCGGATCGCCGAGATGAATATCCTTGCGCGCATCCAGCCCTGTCTCTTTGCGAAAAGCCGCAACCGTAGCATCGTCGAAACTGGCCCAGCTGTCTTCCCATCCCGTGAAGTGCGTCATCCAGTACGGAATGTCCACATAAATCCCGTCGATCCCTGTACCCGCAATCTGCCGCACCCGCTGCATGTAGAGGGTTCGCCACGGTTCGGCATAGGGGCTCACCCACACATCCTCTTCGCCGGGCTGGATCCAGAACGCCGACTTTGCTCCAAATATCGCCGGCTCCCCGCTGATCTTGCGCTGCAGCCACTCAGGATGCTCCTTCGCCAGCGTGTGCGGACCGTCCGCGTCTTTCGAGATGCACTCCAGTCCGGCAACGTAGACGTAGGCCTTGTTCCCCACGCGATGCGCTGCTGTCGCCACGCGCTGGATCGCCTCCAGCTTTTCAGCAGGGTCGAGCAGGCTCTCGTAGCGCCCCGGTATATCGTTATCCACTTCGATGCCGTAGACGCCGCTCGCCTGCGCCTGGCGGACGATCTCCTCGGCATTGGTAGGCGTCAGCGGATACGCCGCAATCCGCACCTTCCGCATCCACTCGCGGCCAGGCCCGTCAAACTGCTGCGCTAAAGCAAACGCCGCACCGGCGAATCCCAGCGCGGCAACCAGAGCAATCGAACGAACGGATGCGAAGGAAGATGGCATACGGACTCCCCGGAGACAGAAAGAACGCGAGCGGGGCAGGCCCAGCCCCCGCACCGTTTAGAACTGGTAGCGCGCGCCGAACTGCAGATGCCGCGGGATGTATCCGGCAGCCGTCGAGCTCACAATGCCAAAGGTTGAATCCTCGAACCCGAAGTCCGGAAACGCAAAGCGCGGCGTGTTGGTGAAGTTGAACAGGTCCACGTGAAACTCCACCCGGCTTTCGCGCGGCAGAGTCGCGGACTTCATAAACGAGACGTCGAAGTTGCGAATGCTGTCGCCGCGAATGTTCGAGAAGTAACGTGGCGCATTGCCCGCCTGCTGATCGCCCGGATCCGCGAAGCAATTCGAGTTCAGGTACGGCTGCTGTGTGTAGGCCGCGTTGTGCATGCTGATGCCCGTCTTCACCTGCGCGCACACCACATCGGGCCGTTGATTGCCGTCGGCAAGCCGTGGGCTGCCCATCGTAATCGGCATCGGCGTCCCGGTCTGATAGGTCATCAACGTCGACCCCTGCCAGCCGCCCACGATGTCGTCGAGCACCCGATTCATGTTCGATCCGATCAGCTTGCCGCGTCCAATCGGAGAATCGGCCACCACCGCAGCCACCAGACGATTCGTCGCGTCGTTGGCGCTGATCGACCATTCCGCTTTCAGATTGTCCAGCTCCTGAGGATTGCCGGTGTTCAGATATCCGACAAAGGCGTTGAACCCCACCGAAGAATCGTCTTCCGATTTCGACCACGTGTAATTGCCTTCGAAGGACAGATACTGGCTTTCGCGCTTCTGAAAACGCACCTGGAGCGCGTTGTACCAGGAACTGGCCGCCAGCTTCGGCAATCCTTCAAAGACCCCATCGAACTGCGGATACGGCCGCAGCAGATTGATGAGTGGCAGCTGATCGTCTCCATAGCGCGACTCCGGCTCGTTGAAAATCGCGCCGGGACCGCTGAACATCGGCTGGAACGGGTTGTCCACCAGGCCGTTCAACTGGTCGCTCGTGTACTGCTCACGAATATTGGAGGGGATAAAATTGCGGTTGCTCGTGCTGCTGTAACCGCCCCATGGCAGATGCGTCGACCGGTTTGCCGAATAATCGATGCCCAGCACAACCTTCCACGGAAGCGCCTGCTGCACTCCGAGATTCCACTGGTAAATCTCCGCATTCCGCGCCGGTTCCAGGTCCAGATTGTTAGCGTCAGCCAGACCCCAGTCCGCCAGCTTGCCATACTTCGTTCCCTCCGGCTGCTCAATGCCCGCTGGGAACGGATTCTCCAGCGTGGCATAGCGGGTTTGGTATCCATCGCGCGTGAAGAACACCGCCGGACTCGCGGCGAACGCCGGTCCCGCGTACTGGTAGTTCGTCGCGACATTCAACCCGTAGTAGATGCCCGCGCCGCCGCGCACCACCGTATTGGGCTTCACCTGCCACGCAAAGCTCAGCCGCGGCGCAACGTTGTTACGGTCGACCGCAAGCGTCCGCATGCTGCCGCTCGCGAAGACCGTCGTCCCCGTCAGATCTGTGCTCAGCCCTGGAATCCCGACCCCGCTGCTCCCCGTAAAATCGCTGAACTGGCTGTAATTGTGGCGTTCCGAATACGGCGTGCTCCACTCGTACCGCACCCCCAGGTTCAGTGTCAGGTTCCGCGTCGCGTGCCAGCTGTCCTGCGCGAAGAACGCTGTCTCGCGCGACATCTCCGCCACGGCCGGCTGCACGTTGATGCCCCCCGCGTCTCCATAGCCGATCAGAATATTCGCGAACGAGTTGCCCTCCACGCCGCCCTGCGTATCGTAGGGCGTCGACGCCGTCACCGTCGGATCGAAGCTGAAGTATCCCGTCGGATAATTCGGCTGATCGAAGTTGTTGTAGAAAATCCGCTGCTCCATGCCGAATTTGAAGTTATGCTGCCGGTGCGTCCACGAGAAGGCCGACGAGTAATTCAGCAGCGTGTGCGCGAATTGCGTATCCACGCAGCACTGGCTGTACAGCGGCGTGAACCGCGAGTAGTCCCCATAGCTGTTGGGCAGGATCGACGGCATGCGCCGGATGCCGTTGGCGCTGTCCAGATACGATGGGAAGCCGATGCTCGTCGGGTCCGGCGTCTTCGAGAACGACGGCTGCGACACGCGATCGATCCCGAAGCGGCTCACCCACAGCGTGTTCGCCGTCGGCGAAAATGTGTATTCCAGCCCGTCGTTGTAGAAATCGCCCGTGTAATTGATCCCGTCGTTGAAGATGTCATCGGTGAAAACGCCGGGCGTATTCCCATCATTATGTTGATAGCTGTAGCGCGCGCTCACCCGCGAGCGCTGGCTGAAGTTCTGGTCGATCTTGATGTCGAACTGCTGGCTGTTCGACGCCGCCAGCACCACCTCGCGGAAATTGTTCGTTCCCACTCCCGGATCGCCCGCCGTGTTCGCCTTGGGATACAGATTCAGAATGGCCTGCCCTACTTTGTCCCATTCGGTCTGAGGAATCATGTTGCCCTGATATGCCGGCCGGTTGCCGTCCGCGTCCGGTTGGAACGGATCGAAGATCTGGTTCAGCACCAGGTTGCCGTTCGGGTCGTAGGTCATCGTCTGCGAATAATCGCCGTTGCGTTCCAGATCGGTGGGCACCGTCGCCACAATGTTCACCGGCTCCCGGTCGCGCACGATCGACAGATCCCCGAAGAAAAATGCCTTGTCCCTGCGGATCGGTCCCCCCACCGTGAACCCATACTGATCCTGCTGGTGGTCCGGCACCGCTCCGGTGTTGAAGAAGTCCCGCGCGTCGAATGTGGAGCGCTGCCCATACCACCACCCGCTGCCATGGATTTCGTTGGTCCCGGACTTCATCACCGTATTCACAACGGTGCCGCCGTTATTCCCGTATTCCGCGGAAAAACTGTTGTTCTCTACTTTGAATTCCTGCAGAGCCTCCACCGAGGGCTGATAGTACACATTCGTTGTGCCGCCCTCGCCCTGCTCCGGCGCGCTCAACAGATCGCCATCCAGGCGGATATCCGCCGTCGCATTCCGCTGCCCGTTCGAAACAAAATTGGTCCCGCTGGGATACGAATCCTGGGTGCCCGATCCCGTCGTCTCCGTCACACCACCGGCCAGAAACGTCAGGCCAAACGAATCTCGATTGATCAGCGGAATCTGCACCAGATACTTGCTGCTCACATCGGTGCCCAGCGTCGCGTCCTCTGAGTCCAGCAGCACCGGAATGGCGTGGACGGTCACATTCGTTGAAGCGGACGCCGGCCGCAGGGTCGTGTTCAGCGTCGCCTCCTAGTTCACCGTCAGAACAATATTGTTCTGCTCCACGGTCCCGAACCCCACCGCCTCAATCAGCATCTTGTACGCTGCCGGGGGCAACGCCCGGAAGGAGTACGCACCCTCGCCGTTGGTCTGCGTCTTGCGCGCGATGTTGGTCCCGATGTTGGTCAGCGTCACCGTTGCACCCGGAATGACCGCGCCGCTGGCGTCGCTGATGGTTCCGGCCAGCACCGCTTCATTCGTCGATTGCGCCCGAGCCGGATACAGCCAAACCAGCATGGCCAACACAACTGCACATGCGAGAGATGAGGACTTGCGCATGATGGCGTCTCCAGACGATTGCATACGAAATATTGAGTTATTTCACATTATTTCGTATTGAGTCCTTTTAACCCGAAATCAGCCCGCTGTCAAGGCAGCGGCGTATCGTATTGTTTCCGCCTCAACTGGGAAGTGACCGCGCCCTTGTTGGAAGTGAGGGGTGCGAAGAGCGACTTCCCGGTGCCTTTGCGTCACCCCGGACGTTCGGAACGTTCCCGCAATGCAAACGCTTTGACGGATTGATTCTCACAGAGCGGCGAACAAATCACTGCGTGGTCAAAGCAGCTTTCCTCGTCGCGCAACTCGACCCTCAGGCACACTGAGAAAATAAGAGATTACTGACGAGAACTGGACTTCACAGGGGAGCGTCGCACGTCTTAGTGGTGGCCAGGGACGGGATCGA
>PMAM01000097.1:0-31472 GCA_003152595.1 Acidobacterium sp. | reverse complement strand
GACGCCGGCCTTTTCAGGGCGTTGAGGTTAGGTAATAGAAGTTAGTCTAGGCGCGAGAAGCCACCCAAGTTACTCCAAGCCTGACTTTATCTTAGTTAGCGATGGGTGAGACACCGGGTGCGACCTTGTGGTGCTTATATTGCCTACATTGCCTGTATTGCTAAGTACTGATTTTTAGCTTACATACAGCCATAACTGTGGCAAGATTAAATCATCGGAAAGCGCCGTCAGGCGGCGCTCACTTACAAAACTAAATGGCCCCATTAACTGGCCCCAAAATCCAGTGCCGCCCGTGGTGCGCCCAAAAGGAGATTTTCATGGCTACACACTCTCACGATTTCAACCCTGAAAGCAGCTCCGGCCCTCCAGCGGGTGCAGCTTCGAACGAACGGTTCGAAGGTGAAATCCCCGCGAACTTTTCCCCCGATCAGCCGGGAGCGGCGGCGGCTGAAACAGCAGTTCCCCGCGATTGGCGGGATCCGAACCTGCGCCCGCTTTCCCTTGGTGGCCCGGCTCCGGGTGGCAAGTATGAAGCGGTAACTTCCAGTGAAGCCCAGACCGAAATTCGGTTGACGAAGAAACTGAGGTGGTAACTTCCAGTGAAGCCCAGACCGAAATTCGGTCCAGCGAAGAAGGCACCACCGACCCGGTTAAATTGGCCAATATCTTTGGATATGACTATGTTCCTCCCGTGCGACCGGCTCCTCCACAGCCCACGGCACCAGAGATTTTTAACGCGAAAATGACTCCTGAAGAAGTAGCCGAGGCTGCGGAGGACATTGACACCATCCGATCCGAATATGCGCACGGACAGTCCCGGCGGATTCTGATCGGTACAAAGCTGCAACACCTCAAAGCCATTTGGGACAAGTACGATCGCAGCAAATTCAAGCGGGAAATCCAGCAGGCCACAGGAAACGCGGTTCGGGACCAGGGGGTCGGAGGTTCAAATCCTCTCTCCCCGACCATTTCAATCAACAACTTGCGACTTGTTGCCTTACAGTCGGAACCCCACAGAACCCCACGGTCTGCCCGTGCAGCTTTGTGAGGATCTCCCGCAGAAGGTCGTGAGAGCAGCCTCTCCATTCATTTGCACGGGGGTTCTCACGTGGGGAGGCACGCCCGACCACCTGGTGTTGGGCCATCGGCTTAGCCGAACTGAAATTACCATCGCGGCTCGCGCGATTGAGGGGCTTGAGCAAACTTCGGAGTGGCCGATCACTCGCCGAAAACCACGCTCGGTCGGCGAACGGGTGCGATAAGCCGCCATTTCTTTACCTATGCGCGTTCTGGTGAGGCAATGGCATCGAGCCGGGGTTACGAACGGAGTTCCGCTTGAAGACTCAAAGGCCGTCCCTGAAAGTCCGATCTCCTGTTCCACAAGGTGCGCGTTGCCGAACAGCCACACCTATATAATTCGGGTAAGTCTCCGTGGAACTGCTCTCAAACCTCGTCTGGATCGCAGTTGCGCTTGCCCTCTGGTGTATATGGCTGGCCGAACAGCGTCGTGCGCGCGGAGCATCGCCTCTGCCCGGAATTCGAGTGCAGTTGGCCGCGCTCGTGCTGCTGACGCTGATCCTGCTGCCGGTGATATCGGTTTCGGACGACCTGCAGGCTTCCCATAATCCCGCTGAAGCAGAGCGCACCTGCCTCCGGAATGATCAGCATTTGCTGCGACCCGACGCTGTACCGCCAGCACCTGCGGCACTGGCGGTCGTCATCAGCTGTCTTCTGCCTTCATCCCCACGCAAAATTGAGCTTTTGCGCTCGCCGTCTTTTCAGCGCAGCGAGCGGATAGCGTACGTCCGCGTGTTTGCGTCCAGGCCTCCTCCCGCCGCCTGAGTCGCTCGCTCGTCTTTCCTCCATTTCCATTTCCCAATCATGATCGCCCTCGGGCGATAAATGGACACGCATCATGAGACTTCGCCTCTCCGGGCCCGGGCTCATTTCTGCCCTGCTTCTCGCAGGTGTGCCTGTACATGCGCAAACGCCGGCGCCGATGACCCTGCAGCAGGTACTGGCCGTTGCCCGCGCAAGAAATCCGGGGCTCCTCTCCGCCGAACAGCATGTGACCGCCACGAAAGCTTCCGAGATCACTGCGGGGTTGCGGCAGAATCCCACATTCACCGTGTCCGGAGCGAACACCACGTTGCCGGCGAACAATCCCAGCAGCCCCTACACCTACGTCGGCAATGTCTCGCGACTGTTTGAGCGCGGCCAGAAGCGCCGCTGGCGTCTGGACGTTGCCACGGCTACGACCTCACTGACGCAGAGCCAGTACAACGACCAGCAGCGCCAGCTTGTTCTGCAGGTGAAGGATACGTTTGCCGACATGCTGGCAGCAAAGGCGGCTCTGCAGGTGGCGCAGGACAACCTCGACAGCTACCGCAAAACGGTCCAGCTAAGCCAGGCACGTGTTGACGCGGGCGATATCAGCAAGACCGATTTCGAGCGCATCGACCTCGAACTTGCGGAGTTTGAGTCGGACTACGACGACGCAAGGCTCAACCTGGTGCAGGCCAGCGATTCGCTTCAGTTGCTGATGGGGGTTGAGAGACCGTCGCCGAATTTCGATATCGCGGGTTCGCTTGAGTCGCCCAGTCTCACGACCAGCCTGGCACAGATCGAACAGGACGCTTTGGCCGCGCGGCCTGACTACCAGGCAGCTCGCGAATCCGTCACCCTCGCCGACGACAACGTGAAGCTGGCTGATGCCGAAGGAACGACGGACCCTACGCTCGGGGCTGAATACGAGCGCCTGGGAGTCTTCAACAGTGCTGGATTTCAGATATCCATTCCCGTTCGCATCTTTGATCGCAATCAGGGCGAAAAGCAACGAACGCGCTACGAAGCGCAGTCCTCCCGCTTTGCCGCAACCGAAGCACGCAATCAGGTGCTGAACGACGTGGATCAGGCCTGGGCCGCCTACCTTGCCGCCCTTGAAGTGGCCAAACGGTACAACAACCATTACCTCACCGAGTCGGAGCGCGTCCGTGCCAATCTCGAATTCAGCTACCGGCACGGTGGCGCTACTCTGCTGGATTACCTCGACGCGCTGCGCGACTACCGCCAGATTCACCTCGATGCTCTGGCTGCCAACCAGCAGGTGTGGCTCAGCCTGCACCAGCTCAGCTTCGCCGCTGCCACGGAGATTGTTCCATGAACAGGATTGCCTTTACCGTTGCCGCTTTCACGGCGGTCTTGCTTTCCGGATGTCGCGGCAACGAACCACCCGCACAAACCGCAACCCCAAAGCAGCAGGTAGTCGAAACGGTGACCGTCCACCGCCGGCAGGTGGCCAGCCAGCTGGTGCTTCCTGCACGCGTTACCGCCAATCCCACCGAGATGGTGCATATCTACCCGCTGATCAGCGGCCGCGTCCTCTCGCTCCGGATATTGCCCGGACAGGAGGTGCACAAGGGCGAAACCATCGGCACTCTGCAGAGCAGCGAGGCGGCGCAGGCGCGATCCGATTACGAGAAGGCGAAGATCGAAGTCGATCGCGCTGATCTGCAGCTGAATCGCGCCAGGGAACTGCTGGCGCACGAAGTCCTGTCGCAGCGCGAATTCGACGACCTCAAAGCGCTCGATGCCGCCGACCACTCGGAAATGGAACGAGCGCGGCAAACCCTGCACATGCTGGGATTCAACGAGAATGACACCACCGACGTCGTTCCCATCACAGCTCCCATCTCCGGAGCGGTTCTCGACGTGGGCACCGGCCCGGGCGAATTGCAGCGCTCCCTGGATAACGCAACCGCGATCGCAACCATCGCCGACATCGATTCCATCTGGGTGGTCGGCGATCTCTACCCGCGCGATCAGGGTGAGGTTCACGTCGGGCAAACCGCTGCCATCACCGTGAACGGCTACCCCGGCATGACACTCCACGGCGCCGTGAGCAACATCTCGGATGCGGTCGATCCCACTTCGCTGACCCTCAAGGTCCGGGTAGTCCTGTCTAATCCGCAGCACCGCCTGAAACCTGACATGTACGCCAACATGATGCTCACCGGCGCCCGGCAGGACGTGATTCAGGTGCCCTCCACTTCGGTCATTCAGAATGGCCGCGAGACCTTCGTCTTTGTCCAAACAGCGCCGGGCAAATACGAGCGCCGCAATGTGACGGTGGCCAACACCGGAGCCGAAACCGACGACGTTGCTCAGGGGCTCAACGATGGCGATCAGGTCGTAAGCCAGGGCGCGGAGCTTCTGCGCGAGGCGGAGGGCCAATAGCCATGCAGGCGCTCATTCGCACGCTGCTCCGTTATCGCAACGTGGTGCTTATCATTTTTCTGGCGGCCCTGGTCATCGGCGGCTACGCCTTCACCCGGCTCGATATCGAGGCGTATCCGGACCCATCTCCGCCCATGGTCGAATTCATCACCCAGAATCCTTCCTGGTCCGCCGAGGAGATGGAGCAGCAGGTCACCATTCCCCTCGAAACCGGGCTCAACGGCACCCCGCAACTGGATCAGATTCGCTCCATCAGCATCTTCGGCCTCAGCGATGTGAAGATGTACTTCGCCTTCGACAGTAACTACTTTGTCGATCGGCAGGAAGCGCTGAACCGCATCGCCCAGGTCACGCTGCCGAACAACCTGCAGCCGCAGCTTTCGCCCGAATCGCCGGTCGGAGAGATTTACCGGTATCAGCTTACCGGCCCCGGGTATTCGCTGAACGAGATCAAGGCCACCCAGGACTGGCTCCTTGTGCGCGAAATCAAGCAGGTGCCGGGCATCATTGATGTCGCCACCTTCGGTGGTACCACGCGCCAATATCAGGCCGAGGTCGACCCCAACAAGCTTTTGACCTACGGCGTCACCATGACCCAGGTCGTGAACGCTGTGCAGAGCAGCAACGCGAACGCGGGCGGCAATTACCTTACCATCGGCAGCCAGAGCGTGAATGTGAGAGGCATCGGGCTGCTGCACTCGCTCGATGACATGCGCCACATCGTTGTGGCCGAACATAATGGAGTCCCCGTTCTGCTCAGCGACGTCGCCGAGGTCCGCGAGGGCAGTCAGCCACGGCTGGGCAAAGTGGGCCGCGATGTCAACGCACATGACGACCCGGATATCGTCGAAGCCATCGTGCTGCTGCAGAAAGGGGCCAAGTCACTGCCCGCTCTCGCGGCTCTCCGGCAGAAAATCGACACTCTGAATCATGGAAACCTGTTGCCGCCCGGAATGCAGATCCGCACCATCTACGACCGCACCAGGCTGATCAACATGACGACTGACACGGTGCGGCACATTGTCATCCTCGGCCTCATGCTGGTCACGCTCGTGCTCCTCAGCATGCTCGGCGACTGGCGCATCACCCTCATCGCCGCCGTCACCATCCCCTTCGCGGTGCTGTTCGCCTTCAGTCTGATGGTTCTCACCGATCAGTCGGCCAACCTGATCTCCATTGGAGCGATTGATTTCGGCATTCTCGTTGATGCTTCCATCGTTGTGCTCGAGAGCGTCTACCGCAGGATCGCGCGGCGGGTCGAAGGCGAAGAAATCACCGAGCTGATCCTGGCCGGAGTTGCCGACTCGGCTAAGCCGGTTCTCTTTGCCACGCTGATTATCCTGGTCGCTTTTATCCCGCTCTTCACCATGCAGGGGGTGCCCGGCAAGATCTTCGCACCCATGTCCGTCACCTATGGCTTCGCCCTCACCGGCGCACTCATCTTCGCGCTGATCTTCGCTCCGGTGCTTGGATCGCTGGCGGTTCCCAAAAAAATCCAGCGCGACGCCAAAGAAAATACCTGGCTGAGCGCCTTCCTGCGGCGCCACTACGACAGCGCTCTTCGTCGCGCTCTGCGCTTCCGGGCTGTCGCCTGGATCATTGCCCTGGCTGCGCTCATTGGGGCGGGCATCCTCTTCCACTTTGTCGGCGGCGAATTTATGCCTGCCCTCGAGGAGGGCAACCTCTGGATCCGCGCCGATATGCAGCAGGACATCTCCTTTCAGGCTTCAGAGAAAATCGCCGACGATATCCGCGCAACTCTGCGCGCCTATCCGGAGATCACTCAGGTGGTCTCACAAATGGGCCGGCCCGACGATGGAACCGACGTCAGCACCTTCAATAACATCGAGTTTCTCGCCGATCTGAAGCCGGTTGCGCAGTGGCGCCCGCAGTTTCAGGGCAGGAAGGATCGTCTCATTGCCGCCATCTCGAGGAGCTTCCAGCAGTATCCCGGCGTCGATTTCAATTTCTCTCAAAACATCCAGGACAACGTCGAGGAGGCGATGTCGGGCGTCAAAGGCGAAAATTCGCTCAAGCTCTTCGGTAACGACTTCGACGATCTGACGCACATCGCCGATCAGATCGCCGGCATCATGAAGCAGGTTTCCGGCATCACCGACGTTGGCGTCTTCGATGTCACCGGCCAGCCCAGCCTGATGGTCTCCATCGACCGGCTGAAAGCCGCGCGCTATGGTCTTCAGCCGCAGGACATCAACAACGTCGTCCAGGCCGCCGTTGGCGGCGCAGCCGTTACCCAGATTATTGACAACGACCGCCGCTTTGATTTTGCCGTCCGCTACACACCTCAGTTCCGCAGCACTCCCCAGCAAATCTCGCAAATCCTGCTGCCCACGCCCGACGCCCACCAGGTCCCGCTGGGTGCCGTGGCCGACGTCAGCATCCGCAATGGCGCCTTCATGATTTACCACGAGGGCGGACGCCGTTACATTCCCATTAAATTCAGTGTGCGCGGGCGCGATCTGGCCAGCGCCATTCAGGATCTGCAGAGTCGCCTCGGGGCTCAGGTTCACCTGCCCAGCGGCTACGAATATGCCTGGGCGGGCGAATTCGACAGCCTCCGCAAGGAGCAGCGGCGCCTGGCGTTCATCATTCCGGTCAGCCTTGCTGTCATTCTCATCCTGCTTTACATCCAGTTCCGCGCCTGGCGCGACGCCTTTATCGTGATCTCTACCCTGCCGTTTGCGGCCATCGGAGGCATTCTTTCGCTGTTCATCACCGCAACCCCTTTCAGCATCTCGGCCGCAGTGGGCTTCACCTCCCTTACCGGCGTCGCGACTCTGGGCGCCGTCGTGTTCCTGTCCGGCATCCGCCGTGCACAGCGTGAGGAAGGGTTCGACGCCGGCCTTGAGAAAGGCTGCCTCGACGAGATGCGCCCTGTCGTGATGGCCTGCATGGCGGCCGGTCTGGGTCTCTTGCCCGCGGCCATCGCCACCAGTATCGGCGCTCAGGCGCAGCAACCGCTGGCGCGAGTCGTCGTGGGTGGGATGATCACCACCGTGTTCGCGATTCTCTTCGTCATGCCGCTCCTCATTCGCAGGTTCCCCACGCGGGAGGTTTCGGCACGCGATTTTCACGAGGGCGATGTAGGTGCTTAGAAGGCACAGGCCTCACGCAAGCTTCGCGGGCAAAATGGACCTGGGAGTTCAGTTAGGCGGTTGGGAAGGGCTCGCTTCCTGCGCTTTCTTTTCCTCCAGTTTTTGGGCGTGCCTCTTCGCGAGGCGCTGTCCTATGTCCGGCCAGAACTCGGCGATCTCCGCGCCGACGATTCCCTCGTAGGTCACGCTGGCGCCACGGCCCATGGTGAGTCCGAAGCCACGCTGATTAGCCGGGTAGTAGATGTTGGAAATCGCGCCCCCGATGAAGTTGCCCGTCACGTTGGCGTAATTGGGTCCCCATTTCCCGCTATCCCGCTTGCACCAAACCGTCGTCACTGCGGAATAAGCCATCCGCTTGATAAATCGCCCGTGACCCATGCGGAAGTAGCGCGGATCTTCGTGCCACCAGGCCGGCAGCACGGCGTTCCCCCAGAAATTTCCGTCGAACGTGTCGGCGTAGGCTGCACCCCAATACTTTGCGAACCCCTCGACCCCCTGTCCGTAGGAGGGATATTCGTCGCCCGCCATGCTGATGCCCCCGTCCACAGCCGTAAGGACGAACTGGTACCAATCCGTGGAGCTTCTGAAGAAGAGCTGAAATTTCTGCTTCGGCGTCAGCGGCGCGGCGTCGGCTTTCGAGGTGACGTTGAACATGGGAATAACGCCGAGCATGCGCTGCTTCTCCTGTTCCTCCAGTTCGCGCTGCGCGCGCTGCCTGCGCTCCTCGTCGGTTTCGGTGGGTTTTCGACCGCTCTGACTACCCTGTGCATCGGGTGCATTCTGACCGGAAGCCGCGGGTGAGCTGGCTTGCTGCGCCGATGAGGTTTGCGGTTGGGGGGCGTTCGGCAAATCGTCGGCAGCGAACCCCGCTACGGGATACAAGACAGCGAAGGTCAGCAGCGTGCAGGNNAAGATTCCGAAGCGCAATCGATGTTCGGCTAATCCACCAGCCACACCTTCGGTACGGCCGGACCGAAGGGATACGGCGCGCTTTAGCCGGTCGCCTGCAGACACCCTGTGAAGCAGAGCAGGATCTCGCTCCGCCGAATTTGTGGGCGGGTGTTCGCAGAATACCCGGAGATCTCACCAGCATGCTAAGTGCCAGCGGGTTATTCGCCAAGGTACATTCCAGGATCCTCTGGAAACCACAAGGAGGCTCTGGCAGCCCTTCTTGAATATGACAGGATCTTCCTGAAAGATCCCAAAGGCCGGATGGATTTCGGAGAACATGTCACACAAAGGTGGATCATGGCGGCCTTCGCCGATGCGGCGAGTGGCGCCATGCAGCGCGCGCGAAGTGAAGCATTGATGGCATTGAATCTGGCGTCCAGGGCGGACCAGGGAACCATGCTCATGAAGGCGAGGCTCGCACTTGGCGAAATCGAACTCAAGAGCGACAACAGGACTGCAGGGCGCAAGTGTCTCGAAGCTCTTGTGAAGGATGCGGATCAGGGAGGCTTCGGACTGATAAGCCGGGAGGCGCGGGAACGGTTGACGCTCTCACGGGGACAAGCGGCGATAAGCCAGATGCAATCAAAGAAGACATAGCATCACGCGAATCGACTCGTCCCACGCAATCTCGCTTTTCGCGGAAGGTGGTCGGGGGGAAGCTGGATCGCAGTCTGACCAGCAAGCTGGCCATCGAAGCCCTGCAGGGAGCGATCAAATCGCGACGCCCGCTTCCGGGTCTGGTGCATCATTCGGATTGCGGAGTCCGTATGCCTCGGCGGAATATGTCGCGATCCTGACCAGCCAGGGCACGGTTCCGAGCATGAGCCGGCCGGCGAATCCGTGCGACAACGCCAGCTGCGAGAGTTTCATCAAGACCCTGAAGCGGGAGGAAATCTATGCCAACGAGTGCGCGGATCTCGAACACTTGCGGGCTCACATGGAGGAGTTCATCGAACGGTATTACAACCAGCAGCGGCTGCACTCGGCTCCTGGTTACTGCACGCCCGACGAGTTCGAAAGAAAAAACCATCAGCGCAGGGGAGGCAGAGTTACACTCTCCAACACTCATATTCTGGCCCCAAAAATCGGAAAATCTTCCGACAGGGATGCTGGGGAAAGGGACTCAAACGCCGTCCCTTCCCCAGACCCCATCCCTGCTCGGAGAATCAACGAGATGAAGTTCGCACACGTACAGTGTTGCAAACTGTATCGCAAGGAAAATGTCGCATGTGAAGGGTTCAAATCGAAAACGGCTGCGAGTGCAGCAACAGCAAACTGTCTCAGTGAAGGGGTTCACTCTACCCGTGTGTAGTCGAATTTGTAGCTGCCAGAGCCTCCAGGAACCTCAAAGAGCTACAGAGAACACCAACGCGGCTGCAACAGATTCAGTTCAAAGCACTTGCGATCATCAAATATCAACAGCGTTCAACAGGCTCTGGAACGCGGTTCGGGACCAGGGGGTCGGAGGTTCGAATCCTCTCTCCCCGACCATTTATTGTCAATAGCTTGGCGTCTTTTCCGGGCTAGTCTAATTGCCCGATGTAGACGATTTTGTAGCGCTGCGAGCCTCGAAGCTAGATTCCGTACGGCCGCCGGGCGAAAACTTGAGTGGTCGATTCGGCTCGGGCGCAACGGTTTGACTGATCGCGTACCGAATGCACCGGTTTCGACGAGTCGGGATGGAATGGTACTCTCTTCCCATCGATTGTTCTTAACGGCCAATCATGATCGAGTGCGCGACACTCCAATCCGTCGAATTATTTGCGGGCGCCGGCGGACTGGCGTTGGGCGTCGCCAAAGCGGGATTCAATCACGTGGCGGTAGTTGACTCAGACTCAGCCTCGTGTGAGACCTTGCGCCTCAACAAGCGCGAGCGGATCAAATATGTCCGCGATTGGAGCATCGTCGATTCGGATATCAGAACCATAGGTTTTTCTGGTTTCCGCGACGTAGATCTGGTCAGTGGTGGCCCCCCCTGCCAACCGTTCTCCCAAGCGGGAAATCGCGTCGGGCGTAACGATCCCCGCGACATGTTTCCCCAGTTCATAAGAGCTATTCGGGCAATTCATCCGAGGGCATTCATCATCGAAAACGTGAATGGCCTTGCCGGCCCGTCGTTCTGGCGTTACTTTACGTATCTAATCCACCAATTAAGATTTCCGGAGGTGCAAAGGGCCCACCGGGAGAAGTGGACTGAGCATCGGGCGCGGCTCGAGGAGTTGTATACCGCCAACAAATACGAAGGTTTGCAATATCGCGTGATTGAGCAGTCCTTGAACGCTGCTGATTTTGGTATCGGTCAGCGTCGCAACAGAGTCTTCATCGTCGGCATACGGAGTGATCTCGGGTTGGGCTATAGCTTCCCGATATCGACTCACAGTCGCGCCACGCTATGGCATGACCAGTGGGTTTCCGGGGAATACTGGGATCGGCACCACATTTCAAAACGTAGCAGGCCGGAAACACCAGCATCGATAAGGTTCCATTTGAGCAAACTGCAAGAGCGTCCCTTGTTGAAACCCTGGAATACAGTTCGAGACGTGATCAATGGGCTGCCTAACATGGGGATTGGCCGCAAATCTCATAAGGTTTCCAATCACTTCTTCAATCCGGGCGCACGCAGCTACGACGGACATGAAGGCAGCAGTCTCGACGCGCCTGCAAAAACAATCAAAGCCGGGAGAAATGGTGTTCCTGGCGGCGAAAATATGGTCAGACTCGACAACGGAATGGTTCGCTACTTTTCGGTTCGCGAGTGTGCGCGTCTACAGGGATTCCCGGACAATTGGGCATTCGAGGGATCTTGGTGCAGTTGTATGCGTCAGATTGGGAATGCTGTACCAGTTACTCTCGGCGAAGTTGTTGCTCGACCGCTTGCCGAAGCTTTGCGCTCGGTCCTTGACTCAGGAAAGAAGTCTCTTTAATCTTGTCAACCACTTGGGACTGGCCACATCGTGTTCCCATATTCTAATAACTGAGTAGCCTTCAGCTCTCAAAGTTCGCGTCACCCGGCGATCTCTTCGCTTGTTATCCTCAATCTTCTTGGCCCAGAAGGAGCGCCGTGTGAGTGGCAGCCTCCTCGCACATTCTGCGCAGCCATGCCAAAAGCAGCCATCCACAAAAATGACCGCTCGCTCGGATGGGAACAAAAAATCAGGTCGCCCGAACACGTTTTGTGCGTGTTTTTTCCAGCCACGAATTCCAGAACGGACCAAGGTTGCCGCAACACGCAATTCCGTGGAGCGGTTGCCACGTGCTCGTACTAGTGACATTCGCTCGGAGCGCTGCTCAGGCGTCAACGAATCTCTGCGTTTGACAGATTGCTTATCGATGACTACTCTTCCCTTCAGTTCTCGAACACTGCCTGCAGGCGGCCGATGGCAACCGGTAGCCTTCCTCCGGCTCCGCTGTTCGATGGAAATCTTTCGCCGCGTGGTCGCTACACCTTCCGCGCGACACGGAGAAACTTCATGCCGATCTCTGCCAATCAGCCCACCCCAAGATCATCTGATAACACACTCGAAATGAAGGTCGCAAACATGACCTTCATGTTGGAGCGTCTCTCGCAGGACTGTGCTCCTCTGCAGTTCATTCGCGAACTCACCGAGAATGCTATCGACAGCATTGAAGCGCTCGGGGGCGAGCGCGGAGAAATTCGCTGGGATGTAGATTGGACGCGCTACGAACTGGACTCCTGCGAGGGCTATAAGTTAGCGATTATCGACACCGGGATCGGTATGACCGGGCCGGAGATGGTCAACTACATAAACCAACTATCCTCTTCGATGCACCAACAATCGAAGCACGGCAATTTCGGGATGGGGGCCAAGATCGCAGCGGCTCCCAAAAATACTTTGGGCCTCGTTTACCTGAGTTGGAAGAACGATGAAGGTTCAATGATTCACCTTTGGAAGGACCCCGACACTGATTCATACGGCTTACGCCGACACCAGAACGGCGAGTTTTGGCTACCGGTAACGAACGACATCAAGCCGGAGCCTATCAAAAAGAACGGAACTGCGGTAATCCTCCTGGGAAACAAACCAGGAGAAAGCACCATAGACGCTCCTCCGGAGGGCATCATTCCTTCGCGCTGGATCGTGCGCTACCTAAACAGCCGGTACTACCGCTTCCCGCAAAGCGTGACTGTGAAAGCGCGCGAGAATTGGACGCTTCCGCGTGAAGACAAACATAATATGCTCCGCAAGATTGTTGGGCAGGAAGCGTGGCTGAAGGGCAACTCGAGCGATTCGGGCTCCGTTTCGCTGAGGGACGCGACGCTTCACTGGTGGATTCTCAAGGAAAAGGTTGACGACTCAGGAAGTCATTTCTCCAGTGGCCATGCTGCAGCGCTTTATGACGACGAACTTTACGAGACTGTCACCGGCCGTTCAGGCGTCGCACGGTTGCAATCTTTCGGCGTGATCTTTGGTTATAACCGCGTGGTACTTTATGTCGAACCACTACAGACGAAAAATGGCGGTCTGACGGCGAACACCGCGAGAACCCAGCTTCTGCTTGAGGGACAGCCATTACCTTGGTCGGACTACGCCGCGCACTTCCGCGAGCAAATGCCTGAACCCATTGTCAAGCTCATGGACCAGGTTGCTGCGGGTACGTCGAACTCTGAAAATGCCTCGTCCATACGCGAACGGCTCAAACAGATCCGGGATCTATTCAAGTTCACCCGCTACCGTCCGGTTGCAGATGGTAAGTACAGGATTGACGATAGTTTTACGAATGCGGGAGGGTTGGCCACAGAGGGCGCGGGGGGCGCCAACCCAACGTCGCGTGACCAAGGTGTCCGTACGGGGAATGGCGGCAGGGGAGGTGATATCTATTCCTTATTCGCGAACACCGGCAACATTGCTGCAGACGAAATTGGTGGTCTTACTGATCCGCAGGTTATATGGGTTTCTGTACGTGATCGCACGAGAACGAGCGACTTTCTCGAAGATCGAGCTGCAAAATATCTTCCGCAGGTTAATACGATCCACGCCAATGCTGACTTCCGTGTATTCACTGATATGGTTGCTCGCTGGCAGAAATTCTATTTACAGGTTTCCTCCTGCGGGCCGGTCATCGAGTCCGTTGTCAGAGAGTGGTTTCAACAGCAGCTTGTCGAGACGGTATTGGGGGCGCTCGCGCTGCGACGCTCCGGCAATTGGAGCGAACAGGAGGTAGAGGCGCTTTGGACAGAGGAAGCGTTGACCTCCGCAGTCCTACCGAGGTACCACGTTGACGAGCGGATAAAACGTTCATTGGGAAGTAAACTCGGGACACTGAAGGACAAAGACGCGGGATAGCAGACTCCGTCTCTGAAAGCGTCGGGGAAGACGACGCGGGTCTCCTATTTGTGAGCCGCTTTTCCGACGCTGGGTGTTTCAGTAGTCCAAATAAGGAGCCTTCCCCTCGCTGCTCTCGAGCGTCAACATACCGATAGCCAGCGTCTGACGTCTATACATCAGTCAGCGGAGACGACGTCAGCGCACCCATAATCGACTGCGGTGGGATAAGCCACTCAAAGGTCGAACCACACCCGATAGAAAACCGTTTCGGCAAGTACGTGACTGGCAACGGAAACACAAGTTGCACGTCTCGATAACGCTCCCAAAACAAGTACGTGGCGACGCATTGCATTTTACTGCAGATTGGCGCTATCGCAATATTGTGGTCATTGAACAGGAATCCGTAATATTCGCTCAATATCTGAAGTGACTCTTTCGGGTCCAGTGTCGAAACGACTTCTGAAGCTGTAGGCCGAGTTCCCTTTATTGGATCATGGAGCTTGCGCGACCATTCAAGGCGCCATTGAAGGTCGACCCTGGGGGGCTTTCCGAAGATTAGAACTAATTTTGCTGGATTTAGTTCATCGACTACCCCGATTGATCTATGTTTCTCGTAACCCGCGAAGACCAATAGGCACGTAGAGCCTTCACTGGAAACGCCAGCAAACCGTTTGGGGATTAAGTTGCCCGACATCTCCAAACTCATTGCAGCATACTTATTCCCCTTCCTTTCCACATCCTCCTTGCTGGGGAAGTACACCTCTGCCTCCGTATATAGCGTTCGTACCGCGCTCGAGCTCAATACCTCCCTAACTCCTGCGAGCGTCGCACAAATTCCCTGCATCGTAAAAGCGGATATGTCAACCCATATCTCTCCTTGAGAGTCGGGCCGCCATCTCGTGAGAGTTTCTTTCAAGTTCTCGAGGTACGCATCGGGATGTCTAGGATCAAAATCGAGTTCCGCGCAGTCGACAATGGAAGTACTGTTGCTCACCAGCTCAGCCATCTTGTCGAAGCTCGCCTCATTCTCCTTGAATCTTTGGGCATATCGAACCAGCACGACTCTTCTCGGAAACACTTGGACCATGCTTTCAATCACCTTGAGAGCTCTTTTCTCAAATCCGGCCGCAATAATGAGGGTCCCGCAGCTGCTGGCCCTGCGGCGTATATCACGGGGCAATATTTTTTGCGGAGCCGAATTAGTTATCGTCATCGTCGGCCCCCTCCCACAAAACACCGATCGCTCGTCTGCTTGTTTCACCTCGAAGCAAAGCGGTCCCTTTCTTCAGGAATACCGCCGGCTTTAGGAGATACATCTCAAATTTCGCGGCACTCAGTCGAAGGTGTGCATCTCGCCGAAAGCTGATACTGAACGCTGGGCAGAAAAGTCGGTTGAAGACGAAGATCGGCTTCTTTTGGCCGTCATCGAAGGCGACTGCAAGACCACTGTCGTCAAATATTCCGTATCGTACTAACAGCCGCAGGACTTCTTCGGCATCTCTTCGCAACGAACCTGTATCGTTTCTTTCAATAGCCAATCTCTCATCGAGCCGTGGGTATCCTTCGCGCCCGTGGCTCCGGGTCAAATATTTATGGCTAGCTTTCCCGAATGTAGATGCGCACAAATACAGGTGTTTGCCCAGCGGCAAACGGCGCCCCTCGACGGTCACCTCGCCAGGGGTGAATTCCAAACCGCGCAATCTGCGATCCGATACCGCACGTATAGCCCTATCCTGCGTGCTCGCTCTTATCACGGCGACCGATTTGATGTTGCCTTCCTCCATGCTCAGTGCTGGCTGAACCTTCGCGTGCGCGAAGATCTCCGAAACGAGTTCGATCAGGTTTCTAGGCGTCTTGTCTGCGAGTTGCCATATCACCTCCCACCCAGAGTAATAAGCGTCTTTCCGACTGCTGGCCAGGCGGGAAATCAGGTCACTGACAGAAATAGTGCTGGTGCGCGACCTTCTCTGATCCCCAAGATATGCCGCAATATCGCTCGACGGATAGTGCCAATGTTCAAGTCTTCTCTTCATGATCCGTGAGAAATAGTCTTTTACTTCATTTCTCGACTGATCAAAGCCCCCTTCGCTAGCGTATGAACTCGCAATATTGAAAGACGTAAAGTCATGTGTCTCTTCAAGCGTTCTACCTGCTGAGTCCTGCAGTTCATATGAATAGCGCTCCGCCGAGAGCTTTATACAAAAGATCGGGTTTGAGCTGGTGACCAAGTCGTTCAAAACATGTTGGGTCTCGTGCGGAATATTTGGAGCGCCCGCATCATCGAAGAGAATGTAAAACTGCACAGCCGCGAGTTGGGGGAACAGTCCCCGAACAATCTCACAAAAATGGAGGAGTGACTGTTCGTCTAGCTCATGTGAAGCTCGCGCCTCATGGGGTGACGTGTTCCGAAACAGGCTATCCATTTCGACCTCTTCCCACCTGACCGTGCCTGCGCAAAGATTCCCAAGCGATTCAGAAGGAGTGAGCCCGATTCGGGGGATGCTACAGCCGGACGGCATGTGTGAGTCAGCGAATGTGTAGAGTCCACTCAGATCCCCGGAAATATCAAACTCGCCGCGGTCAACCGCGGAAGAGAGAGTAGCCAATAGCCTGCGGATAATCTTCAACACGAGAATATGTTTCACTGCTCGTCGGCCGTATGCATCGAATTGAAGAAAATCTCGCGAGAGCTGTTTGAATTCGCCTTGCCGGCATGAAAACAGGATTCCAAATATCTCGTTCGCGGGCACTAGCCTCTTCGCCCCGCCGGGGAAATAGGCTAAGGCCGCGAGATAAGTTGATTTTCCCGAACCCCGCGCGCCTACAATCAGGGAGTTACCAAATATCCTAATGCGCTTGAACAGCTCAGGATAAGGTTCGAATAGATCGATGGCCTCTGCGGGATCAGTGAGCTCTTCCCATCTCAATAATCCAAATGGGCGCGGCTGGTCGAACTTTTGTTTGATAAATACCGACTTAGCCTCTAGCCAGCGTTCATAGCGAGGGCTAAAAGCCACAAGCCTCACGATTTCTCGGAAGCTGATGAATTCGTCCTGTTCGATACGGTTGACGAGATCGTACAGCCGGGGCCCCAGATGCTTTTGGACGGAGATAGACGGGAGGTTCCGCTGCAGTATTAGGAGGGCCTTCGCCAAGTGCTCCCGGAACCATTGCAAGTCAGATGGCGCTCCATGATTTTCGGAATCGACACCCAGACCGGGCGACGGGTCGATGATCGTGAACTCGAGAAGGGGCGCTTCGCGGCTCACTAAAATGTTCGCTCCGTGAAGGTCACCGTGCTGGAGGCCTGCGCCCTCTAGGTCGGCTAGTACCCCGCAGACCTGGCGGATAAAGGCTTCAAAAAACAGCGGACTTATTGGAGGACGCTTCTTAAGATATTCGTTGAAAGTGATGGCGTCCTTGAAAGGGAAGACGATGCAGTATAGACGCACCGGGTCACCGGAGACGCTCACTCCTTCTATGGCATAGGAATCTATGGGTCCAACCAAACCATGAATTCCTCCAAGAGATCCCAGCTTCCGAATGGCTTTTTCTGCCCGTCTTGGCACGATAGGTCGCATCATTTCTAGGACGATTGGAAGGCCGATGCTTTTATTCACCGCTTTAAGTGCAATTGAGTTGCTACCTTTCCCTATGAGGCTCACAATGTCGAATCGATCAGTCAGGGCGCTATGTTTCGCGACGTTTTCGAGGTCGACTTGAAATCGGCCTAGCAGACGCATGCCGGAGTCAGTCAACCCGCGTGTCGAACCAACAACACCGTTGACTGCTGAAAGCAAAGACTCTACTGCCTGCGGTGCATCTAACAACAGAGCGTTATTCCAATCAATATGTGTCGCACAGATAAGTTCGATAAAATCGGGTCGACCTATGAATTGCTCTATCGCTTCGCCAGGAATAACGAGCAGGTTTGAAGGCAAGAAGCGGCCGGATGATTGAGTCATATGCACTCTCTCAATAGAGAAATGCTTTCGCGACCTGTATCGACGCCACCTTTGCCAAGATTGTGGTTGTCAGGTGACAGTCGGAGACATCTTGAAGGGTGACCAATTCGCACGTTGCGCCAAAGGTTCTCATGAATTGAAGATGTTGCACGACAAGGCCATGTTTGTGTTCTGCGAAGCAATAAAAGGCGGTCTTTGAGCACAACTCTCTTCGACCCGCGATGGCTTGAGCCTCAAGAATGCTGCCGGGCGAGCCTACCAATACCAAGATTAGGTCGGCTTCTCCCATTGCAACTATCTCTTGAAGTAGAGGATCTGACAAGTGCGCGGGAAGGGAGGGATCCACGACTTCTTCCCCAAAGGCGGCGCTGTGCCCGTCGGCGACGAGGCGGCTCCTAATCTCTTGACGCTTTCGCTGAAGGCTGGCGATATACGGGTCGTGGGAAGCTGGCTCGATGGCGGGACCAAAGACTAGAATCTCCAGTCTTGTTTCGCTCAGATGTTTCTCGATTGCCGCCCGAACATCAATCATTCGCGCCTCTTCAGCGTATCGGAGAAGCCGATCCCACCGACGAGGAGCAAATGTATCACAGACGGAGACGCTGTACCAATCGTAGACGGGCCAGAAGGGTTCATCGAGAGCTTGACAGGATGAAGGGCGGAGGTAGAGTTCAAATGTAGTCGGTTTGTTGGATCGCGGAATAGCGGTCATCTGACTAGCGCAGACGGCTGCTTACCGCGATTCACTTGCGGGCGAGCCCAGGGTCGCGCGCTAGCGCGCCCCTGGGCATTCACGTCATGACCGAACCCCGAGCTGGATGGAAGGACCCTTGGGTCCGCGACCATAACGATGTGCGGGATACACCGGCAGTTCCCGGTGGCGGGGGTATATTTAGCTGCGAGTCTCCTCACAATTCTTGGTTATCCGAAGCCGGCTGGTCGGGGTATAAGTACCGGCGACAACATCATTTTGGTCTTTTTAGGCGTATCGATACCACGTGCTCTCTCCGGTTGAGAATTCGGAAATTCAATTCGAGATTTAAGAAGCATATCGATCTATTTTTTCCCAGGCGAGGCAGCGAGCCTGAAACTTTTTCGATCGTACATAAAAAGAAGGAGACCGACCTGTGGGGGATGAGGCCCTTGAAACCCTTTCATCGGCCTCTCAAGAAATGTGACGGACGCAATAATTGGTCTATACGTCACCCGAGAGGCCGGCGAAAAGGTTCGCAGCTTTTCCCGTCAAGCTGATTCGGATATAAGTGGAAGCGATGTGCTTTGGTGCTGCCAATAGGCGAACCCCAGCGCCACAGCATCGAACATCGCCATGCGAGGGTGTTCCGACTGCCACGGTCGACGCTTTGGAGGGAGCTTCCACAGGAGCTCTGGAAAGATGCGGCTAAGGACGGCGGCAATTTCATCCCTGGTCTCGCATCCTAAGTTGCGAAATGTATTCCTAACGTCATCATCGCCGACCAGGCAGATCGGAACGGAGTGTACGGCGGACACGTCAACCATCACTGCTACGAGAGATCGAATGTGCGCGCTGTTCTCCGCCCGGTCCCATCGTTCCTTCTTTATGACGATTGCCGATGGGGAGAACGCCTCCAACAGCGCGGCCACTCTCTTCCTCGCCGACCGCAACAACCTCGCCGACCAGGCCTTTAACGACTTCACGTCATTTGCGGCGTTCCCTGAAGACGCGCTGGCCCGCATCAAGCCGGAGGACATCCGCAAGAAGGGGAGAGTTCCGAAGAATGCCAGCCTGTTCTTCACCATCTTCCAGACCTTCATGAGCGGTCCTCCGAAAGACGGCAAACCCTCGCCTTATTTCGGTGAGTATCCGCCCGATTTCTTCGATTTCATCGTCATCGACGAGTGTCATCGCGGTGGAGCGAACGACGAAAGCACATGGCGCGATATTCTCGAATACTTAGCGCCTGCCGTTCAGCGTGGACTCACGGCTACGCCGAAGCGCCAAGAGAATGTGGACACGTATGCCTACTTCGGCGAGCCGGTCTATATCTACTCACTCAAAGAGGGGATCAATGACGGCTTCCTCACGCCGTTCCGACTAAAGCAGATTTCCACGACGCTCGACGAATATGTCTACGCACCGGACGACAAGGTGGTGGAGGGCGAAGTTGAAAGCGGAAAAGTCTATTCGGAAACCGACTTCAACAAGATCATCGAGATCAAGGATCGTGAAGCGCACCGCGTGAAGGTGTTCATGGAGCTGATCGACCAGAAGGAGAAGACGCTCGTTTTCTGCGCCACACAGGACCATGCGCTGGCCGTGCGCGACCTCATCAACCAGATGAAGACGAGCACCCACCCAAATTACTGTCACCGGGTCACCGCGAACGATGCTGAACTTGGCAACGAACATCTCCGCGAGTTTCAGGACAACGAGAGAACGATTCCGACGATTTTGACCACCTCCCAAAAGCTTTCGACCGGCGTGGATGCCCGTAACATTCGGAATATCGTTCTGATGCGCCCGATCAACTCAATCATTGAATTCAAGCAGATCATCGGTCGTGGGACTCGCCTCTACGACGGAAAAGACTATTTCACGATTTACGACTTCGTGAAGGCCTACCATCATTTCAACGATCCGGAATGGGACGGTGAGCCGCTAGAACCGGAACCGTGCGAAAAGTGCGGCTCCTACCCCTGCCAATGCGTAAAGCCCACACCGCAACCGTGCCCGGTGTGCGGAAAAGCGCCTTGTGAGTGCCCGGAAGAACCCTGCGAGGTTTGCGGTCAACGCCCATGTGTGTGCGAGAAGAAGAAAAGGGCGAAAGTGAAACTTGCCGACGGCAAGGATCGCGCCATCCAGCACATGGTATGCACTACGTTCTGGCACCCGGATGGCACTCCCATGTCCGCCCAGCAGTTCATGGAATTATTGTTTGGCAAACTGCCGGAGTTCTTCAAGAATGAGGCCGAGTTGCGTGCGTTATGGAGCGCCCCCGATACAAGGAAGAAGCTCCTGAATGGACTCGCAGAGAAAGGCTTCGGCCATGAACAATTGGCAGAGATGCAGAAGATCATTGACGCCGAAAAGAGTGATCTCTTCGACGTACTCGCGTATGTCGCCTATGCTCTGCCTCCGCTCACGCGTGAAGAACGCGCGAGTCGTGCGAAGGTGGCGATCAGTGGGCACTTCAATAGCAAGCAGCAGGCCTTCTTGGACTTCGTCTTGGCACACTATGTGGGTGTCGGGGTGGGCGAATTGGACCAGGAGAAGTTGACTCCGCTGCTCCGTCTGAAATATTTCAATTCCATCTCGGACGCCATTAAAGACCTCGGTATGCCTGAAGAGATAAGCAAGGTGTTCGTGGGATTTCAAAAGTACCTTTACCAAGAGGCTGCGTAAGCCGAGATTCTCCTTAGCTAGCGTTCCGCAGCATAGAGTGCCATCACTTCTGCGGCAGAAAGTGCGCGGTTGTAGATGCGGACGTCGTCGATGGAGCCGTTCCATTCACTATTGATGGCCGTCGAGTCTCCCATATCCCCCAATAACCCATGGGAATCCGTTGCCGTAGGGAAGCGAAGAAGTAGAATAATTTGTTGTTGCTTGGAGAACGCCATTTAAATACATTACTAATTTTGAACCATTGTACGTGCAAACTGTTTGATACCAAACCCCCGTTGCATTGATTGAATTCGAAAGTGAAGCGGCACGCGCAACGGCATTGGGGCCATAACAGGAAATCGTAGAGGATTGCCCCCCATCGTTATCACACCTAAGCATTATCGGACCGAGGTTGACGCTCCCTGCGTCGAAATTGGCCACGATGCCCCTATTTGCTGCCGACAAGGTATTAAGTTAGAACCATGCCACAACAGAAATGGCATTCGGCACCTGCAATGCCGTGGGATTTCCTAAATTCACGTAATCATTGGTCCCATTAAAATATCCCGCATTGCTCCCGATCTTCCCTCCGGTATAGTAAGTTCCGTTATTGCCCGATGCGGTCCCGCTCCACGTCCCATTGTTCACATTTCCGCTCTGATCAATCGTTGAGCTTCCGCTCCCCTCATTCAGGTTCCAATACCCCACGAGCCCTGCTGGGTTGTATAGCGCAGACACAATGGGAGTCCCTCCCGATATGACCTCAGGAAAGAAGCTCGTCTGGGGAGTTTGCCCGTATTGTGTCTTGTATTTCTGGGATTCAAGATCTGCCGTCACCTCAAACTGGGTGCCATTCGTATTGTATGCATAGAAGAGGCCTGAACTCGTCTGATTGCTAGGGTCCACGGGAAGGGATCCGATGGGAGATCCTGCGGAGATCTGGGTGAAATTCACGGGGATCCAGCCTGTGCCATTCACGCTCCGGAAGGCATTGGAGGAAGCGCATTGCCAAGATTGTCCTGTTGAAGTGTTCAGGGAAAGCATCCCAAGGCCCTGGCACTGGTCTCCTGCGGTGCTCGTAGCAGAAGGGTCATAGGTCGAGGGATATGTATCGGAGGCATTCCCGAGGGCAAAGGTAGATGCCCCTGCCTGATCCGTCACGTAGAGGTTCAGGGCATCCGTGAGGGTTGCCATGTCAGAGACCCGGTTCGAGTCCCTTGATTGACGAAGCAACTCCGCAGGATTCAGGGTGAGTACCACCACGACGGCAAGGATGGCGATGATCGCGATGACCACAAGAAGCTCAATAAGGGTGAAGGCCTGCGGGAAGATACAAGCATCAATTTATATCTTAAGCATAGCAAATCCTGAGTTTGCGTATAGCTACATAGGTCGCGGTCCTTGAACTTAAGCCCTTTCGTCGACCCCTCGTTTGGTGTGTATATTGGCGGACCCGTCGAGAGTCCTAGGCCAACTGGGGAGGGGCCGGCGGAAAGACTTAAGCTGAACTTATGTTCTTGGCAATACCATCGTTTTGTGGAGGTTCTCGTGGACCGCGGCTTCACGCATGAGATATGCGATCCCAAGGGCAACCGCATCGAAGATGCTCATTGAGTATTTTTCGGCCTGCCATAGCTTTCTCTTGAGTCCTAACCGAGGCGACAGTTCCGGGTAGCGCGTAGCGATCACGGCGGCAATTTGATATTTATTGTGATTGTTATCGGGAAATGCTTCTCGCACGGAGCTGTTGGAAATCAGCCGCACAGGAATCCTGCGGTACTGTGCCAGCGCCGCAATCGTGCGAGCTAACCTTTTGAGCGCCGCTGTCCGTGGCGTCTTGATAACGACTATGTCGGGCCCGTGTTGATCAAGCAGCAAGGCAAGTTTAACGTTCAGGGGCACCTTCACGGCATTCACTCCATGCCGAAAGCTTTTTATTCCCCAATCCACCAATTCGTCTGGCCCTTCAAACATGGCAAACCCGAAGCTGAGAGGATGCAAGTCGAGCGCGAACACTCTCTTGGGCACAATCTGTGTCATGCGGCTTGGTGTTTGTTTTGTATACGACCGTGAAGATCGTCCAACCGGCGCAACTGCCTATTCGCTGATGCAGACGCTCGACCTGCGCCATGCTTATGCTCGAGCGCGGAACGCAACATCGCGATTCGCTCGGCAATATCTCTTTCAACCTCCTTTTGAATTCCGCCGAATAGCACCGCAATGGAAACGTCGAGGATCGTCGCGAGCGCCAGCGCGGCGCGAAGCGAGGGAACTCGGTGCCCTTGTTCATATCGGCACACCTTCGCGCGGGGCACTGTTTCACTTTTTGGTTGCAGATTTGTATTTTGCGGCGATGAAGCTTGAGATGATTTTGATGCAGGTATCGGACGTTTTCATGGTGCGGAAGCTCTTGAGCCGCTGTTCAAGCACGCCCATGAAGTTCTCCATACGGTTGGAGGTGCGGAATTCTGTGAGGAGAGGCACTTTTGTAAATTCATAAATACTGGGAAGCTGACGATCAAATATATTCCATACTCGCAGATGGCCGGGATGTGTTCTCTTGAGCGCACCAAGCGCCTGCTTCGCCTCGGCAAGCGTGTCGCATCCGATGCCCACACGCCGTACGCGATGCCAAAGATCTTTTCCGTAATCCGTATGGATGAATCTCCGTCCGCCAAGCTTCCGGAGAATGTCGGCAAGCACATGGAACGCGCAATGTTGATGGACAACGTCCGGAAAATGATCATGCACCGAAGAGCGGACGCCGGTGCCCCAATCGGAAACAATCCCCGTCACTGCTGCATTCTCGCGAACAAGATGGGCGAGAAGTCGATCGTATCCGTCGCGCAATTCATAGCGCGGGAGAAATATCCACGCGACAGGGATTTTTCTTTCCGCATCAAACGCGACGTAGAGTGTGAACGGCTTCTTCCTGATCATGAAATGCTTCCCGTCGAGCATGAGGATGCGGACATCGCGGCATGCGGAACGCACGACGAGTATTCCCGTTTTGATACGCGCATCCTGCGTGCGCTGGATGCGGCGCCATGCGGTCGTGCCGCTCACGCCCCAGCGGACACCCAACCGACGGAACGGCGATCCATCGAGAAGGTAGCTCAAAAGCCACCGGCGATCAGCGTGCCGATGCTTCTTGTGCGGACGGAATGTGTAGCGGCAGGCGTTGCAATGCCATCGCCCTGGACCATATGGCCGGGCAGTTTGTTTTCCGCACTTCACGCACCGAATTCTTTTTTATATGCATACATCTATTATATATCTGTGAAAAGTGCCGTGGTTATTGGCATATCAGCCGAATTTGCAACCAATTATGAAACAGTGCCTCGCGCGATCCTTACATCCCAACAAAAAGGCTAGGTCCTGTTGGCCGAGACTTGATCGTCTTCTATATGTCCGGACATAGTTATGGAGCCTTGAAGACATGTGAGTTGCGCAAATGAATTTGCAGCCGCGACTATATGCCTCTCAGCGTATACAAAAACCACCGTTCAAAAAGACGGGAGAAATTGCCGCAAGCGACAACAAACAGATGCCCAGCAACCGAAAAGGCGCTTGTAACAACACGGTGTCTACGCTCTTCAATGTGCTGCTTTACACCTCCCTTAAAACATTTCTCAGGCTACTTGTCAAGGGCTTCTCCGGGCGATGGGACTGAGGCCGATTTTGATCCATTGGTGTCTCGGCTTTTCGGTTTGTAGTCGCCTTGGACAACTTATCCGCCCTTTTTTGCGGGACCCGGCGGGCATAACCTGTATCTGATGGACACTGAGCGCTTGCGAGCCATTTACCCAACTCTGAGTGATAAGGAACTCAAGGAAGCCGAGGAAAACCTCGGTCGGTATTTCGCCTGTGCGTTGGAAATCGCGAGGGAAGCAGATTCCGCACCCGTTGACAGTTTGGAACGCCCGGTTACGATTAAGGAAAGGTCGAATAGTTCATTAAATAACATTCCGTTTGAGCATGGGTAACGTATTTGCCTATACCCGTGTTTCGACGGTCAAACAGGGGGAGAAAGGCGTTTCCTTACAGGAACAGAAAGACGCGATACTCCGGTACGCCCAACTGCACGGTCTTGAGATCGTCCGCTGGTTTGAAGAGCGAGAGTCTGCCGCCAAGACAGGTCGCCCGGCGTTCATGCAGATGTTGCAACTGCTACGCATCAAGGTAGCCCAAGGCGTAGTGATCCATAAAATTGATCGCAGCGCTCGCAACCTTGAGGACTGGGTGGACGTCAGCAAACTTGCCGATGCCGGTGTTGCGATCCATTTCGCGAACGAGAGTGTAGACCTGGCGACGGTATCAGGTCGTCTCTCTGCCGATATTCAGGCAGTCGTCGCGTCCCATTACAGCCGAAACCTCAGGGAAGAGGCCAAGAAGGGCATCTATGGGAGATTGAAGCAGGGGTTCTATCCCTTTCGCGCTCCCATCGGGTATACCGACCAAGGAGCGGCGAAGCTCAAGCTGCCCGATCCGGTAATGGCACCGCTCGTTCAAGAGACCTTTGAGCTGTATGGCGCGGGGAAGTTTCCGCTCATGAGGCTTGCGGATCACATGTACGAGCGTGGGCTGCGAAACCGGCGCGGCGGACCGGTCACCGTGAAGGGCATCTCGACCATTCTCAACAATCCCTTCTACATAGGGATTATGAGGATCAAGAAGAACGGCCAAAACTTCTCAGGGAATCATGAGCCGCTCGTAGGCCGAGACCTCTTCGAACGGGTCCAGGCGCTACTGCTTGGAAAAACCGTGGATCGAGTTGTCCAGCATTCATTTCTGTTCAGCCGTTTGGTGCGGTGTGCGAGCTGCCACTATTCG
Source organism: Acidobacterium sp. (assembly GCA_003152595.1). GTDB lineage: Bacteria > Acidobacteriota > Terriglobia > Terriglobales > Acidobacteriaceae > Palsa-343. Next base: position 5,722 of record PMAM01000097.1, on the reverse strand, counting down.
CTTATTGGCGAACGAAGAAAAGGGCATACGTACTACCGTTGTCACAATCGACCTTTCAAATCACCCCCTGTGTGCCCGAGAACGTTCATCAAAGAAGAACAATTGGAAAACGCCGTGCAAAGTATTCTTGAGAAACTCACGCTTTCTCAAGCGGAGATCGATTATTTCCGCGAATGGATCGCCGAATATCGCCTTCACGCAGGCGCAAAGCGCGACGAGGAGAAGCGCGTTGCCACGTTGCGGTTGGAAGCGCTTCGTGCGCGTAAGAGCCGACTCACTGATCTTTTGCTTGATGGATCGGTTGAGCAGACGGTGTTCAATGAAAAGCAGAAATCGCTCGTTTGGGAGGAGTCGCAACTGAAACAGGGAGTCGCCAGCCTCGATGCCGGGAGCGAAGACGCCCTCAAGACAATCGAGAATACTGTCGGACTCGCGAAAAACGCGTCACTGCTTTACAGACAGGCGAATCTGGGAAAAAAGCGCGAGTTGCTGCGAATTATACTGTCGGACCTCACCGCATCAGGGGAAAACATAAGCGCAGAGCTAACAATTCCGTTCCGCCTAATAGCGGAACGTGAAAAAACTTCTTATGGTGGACCATATCGGGGGACTTGTCGGACTTTGGGTAACCTATTGAGCCGGCTCTATAACTACATAGCCAAAGCTGACTTGGATACCCGTTCATAGTCTACGGATATCAGTCTAGCGCGTTTCAGTCTCGTCAGAAAAGACGGGAGGAGTTGTCGTTCCCGACAACCTATTCATTTCTGAGAGTACTTTGCTATACTTAAAGTAATCCTACCTATCCATGAAGGCGAACATCTCCGGATTTGATAGCGCCCAGCGCAAAGGCTTCACCCTGATCGAGCTTTTGGTCGTCATCGCAATCATCGCCATCCTTGCCGTGGTCGTGGTCCTCACCTTGAACCCCGCAGAATTGCTTCGTCAAAGCAGGGATGCGAACAGGGTCTCCGACATGGCAACGCTTACCTCAGCTCTCAGTCTCTACCTAACGGACCAGGCCGGGGCTTCCACCTTTAATCTGGGCAGCACCGCATCGACCGGCATCTCCGTCTATGATCCCAATGGCTCAAGCACCTGCGGATCATTGGGGCTTCCTTCCTTGGGCTCCAGCACCTGGTATTGTGGGACATCCACCTCGAGCAGAAGCGTCGGGGGTTCGGGCTGGATCCCCGTCAATCTGACCGCCATCTCCGCGGGCACCCCCATAGGCTCCCTCCCTGTGGATCCCACGAACCAGACCTCATCGGGCCTCTTCTACTCCTACAACACGAATGGCACCCAGTTCGAGGCCACTGCCAATCTTGAATCAAGCAAATACAAGACCCAATACGGGAACAACCCCCAGACCCCCAATTTCCCCGAGGTCATATCAGGAGGCACCCAGGGCATCTCTGCGCTCTACAGCAATACGGGGCTTGTGGGATATTGGCCGCTCAACGAGGGGACGGGAAGCTCCACGATAGATCAGTCGGGAAACGGAAATGGCGGAACATGGTCAGGCACTCCGGCGGGAAACGGCGGCACGTATTACGCCGCAGGCAAAGTGGGGAGCTACGCGGGATATTTCAACGGGAATACAGGAAATGATTCTGTGGTCACCAACGGCACAGTTGGCGCGTTGACCAGCAATTTCACCGTTGTGGCTTGGATCAATAATCCATCATTTTCGAGCGTGGGTGATTTTACCGTCGTGGGCGATCGTCTGAATGCCGCTTCCGGATGGGAGATCGAGACCCCTACATCAGGCAATTCTGCCGCCCTTCTTTGGAGAACCTTTTATGGAAGCTCCGGAAACATCTATAGCGCTTATATGCTAAATTCCGGCACGTGGTATCAAGTTGCGGCCGTGCAGCTCAATGGGTCCGCTCTTCTCTATGTGAACGGGGCGCAAGTGCTCAGCCAGTCGATCACGAACCCCGTGGCGGGGTCACAGGCATTCGCCATCGGATATATCGGCGTGGGCTCGGGCGGATCGTCATGGCTCGGATCCATCGACGACGTCCGTATTTATAACCGCACCCTTTCAGCCGCCGAGATCCAGGCGCTCTACAACGCGGAGAAATAAGCAGCCCATATCGGGGACTTGTCGAACTTTGGGTAACATCTTAGATCACCTGCATAACCATTTCGCCAAAGCTGATCCAGTAGAACCCCGTTAATAGTCTACGGGTATCATTGTATTCTTTTTATCTCGCCTAAGTAGGCGAGCAGACTTGTCGTTCCCGACAACAGATTCATATCGCCGGTATGAACTTTAGTCCGCGTTTTGGGGTCCCGGCTTGGGTCGTCGGACAGCCATTTAGTCGGCCCGAGTCTTACCGAGGAGTGACTGCAGCTCGATATCGGTCTTTGACCATACCTCTTCAGGCTTCATGATTCCGGCGGACGACAATTTCATGTATTCTCCGCGCGTTAAGGGCACCGGGAGATCCATTAGGCCGAGGGCCGATGAGGGGAGCCCAACTTCAAGCTGCGTAATCATCTGCTCCAGCCCCTTTTGAGGGTTTGCGCCAAGGAGTAGAACAGCGAGAATGTTTGAAGCCGACTGCAGATGATAGCGCGTAGAATCTGCGAATCTCCGAATGTCTCCATATTCGACACGCCCCGAGAAAGCGTTGGTTGTGAAATCGCCCTCAATCTTCTCTGTGCTGACTCCCGCTACCCAGTCGAACAACACGGCGGCCCGTTTGCAGCGCCCGTAAAATTCCGATTGGTCCTGGGCGTACCTCTGTAGCAGTCTCACGATGTCCGGGCCAAAACGATCTATGGCTTGGTTCGTGCGAACAGATTCCCTTGTGCCCTTGGCAAGGGGCGTATACCCCATTTCTTCCGCAGGCAGTCCCTGCATGAGCCCCATTAGATTTGTGGCCGTAACAATGTGGGGTGGTAATCCTTTGACGATTTCGATCAACCGCATGGCCGATTCAAACGAAAGAGACGATTGCCCGCAGGCCCGTCCGAGAAGGCTTAAAGAGATGCTGTCCCCCGCGACCTCAATAAGATCTAGGCTAATCATTCGCGTCACCAGCGCATCGATTTGCGCCTTCATGCGCTCTCGCCAGCGAGAGTCCCGTCTCGCCTCAAGATAACCCGCATAGGTATTAACGAGAAGATTCGAAACTTCAGCTCTCGGGATTCGACCGGTTTGAGCAAGTAGACGCACAAGCCAAGTGTTGATATTGCGTGGGTCGAATGAAGACTGAAGCCGCTCAAGATTACCACGGACATATTTATTGAAAAGGAGATACCTTTCCGTAGGCGTCTCGGCGTAGATGATAGATTTTCCCTTTTCGTTAAAGCCGAGACGCCCAGCGCGGCCTGCCATGTTTTTGTATTCTGCGACGGTGAATGGCCTTCCGTCTTCGCCAATAAACTCGTTCTCGGCCAAAATCACGGTAGAGGCGGGTGTGTTGATGCCGGCCGCGACGGTCGTTGTTGCCGCGAGTACACGCAACGGGCTTTTGGGATCTCGGAAAGCTCGCTCAACGATGACCTTTTCCTCACGAGTGAGGTTGGAGTTGTGAAACGCTGTGCCTCCCCGAAGTGATTCTCGCAAGGAGTGTGATGCGCTCGATCTGTCTCCGTCCGGCAATTGGCTCAAGGCATCCGATACCGGTGGCAATCCCAAATCGTTAGCAAGATAGTTCGCGCAACCTTGGGCGGGCCCGCGCGCATTACGGAATACAATCACCTTTTCGTCGCTTGCGACTAATCTTCTAACCAAGGGAACGATGAGGTCCTGTGCGCTGGGCTTGTCTCGCCGGACTTGGATCTCGTAAGGCGGGATTAGTTGCTCCGTCTGCTCATTGCTATTCTCGTCAATGAATTGAAATACCCCAGTTCGGTCAATGACCCCTTCAACCAGCGGAACCGGGCGTTCTGTCTGCATGAGCAGGTTCGCCCTCAGCCACAAATGAAAGCTGTTTGCGTCCCCAATGACGGCAGAGAGTGCGATGATTTGAGGTGCAATTCCTTTGTCTGCTGCAGCAAGTACGAATGTCAGGAGCAACTCGACGTTAATGCCGCGGGTGGGATCAGTGATGAATTGCGCCTCATCGACGACGATGAGGCCTATCCTCGTCAGCGTGACGGGGTTGGCCACCACGATTTGAAGGAACATTTCGTACGTCAAGAGAGCCAAATCGTATTTGCCTTTTACGAACAACCCAACATCATCGTTGTAGTCGCCCGAGCATCGGATCACCCGCATCCCAAGCTTTTCTCCGTAGAGTTCCGCGAACTGATCGAATTTTTCGTTGACGAGTGCCTTGTATGGGAGCAGGAATACTGCCTTGCGGCCATCGGTAATGGCTTTTGCAGCACTCAATTCGCCGATAAACGTTTTTCCAGCGCTTGTCGGTGCGACAACAAGCAATGATTCTCCGTGCGTGATGCCATAACGATTGACGGCCTCAAGCTGGAGCCGGTTGAGCCCCTGAGGATAGCGACTTCGCCACTTTTCTACTACCGGTTTTGGAAATCCTAGTTGTGACAGATCATTGATATCGGCCGTGATGACGATCTGCTTACGTTCGGGAAATGCCTCATAGAAGAGTCGGCCGGGAGTCAACTTCGGTATCAAAAGGCCACCCGTCACCGATCCAAAGAGTACTGGCGTTTGGGTGACACCCAAGCGAGCAGCCTCAGCTTGAACTGTTCGCATCACCTCGCTTAAAGTACCCAGAACATCCAGTGGGCCATCCGCGGCCATGAACAGGTCGAGCAACGCCTTGGTGAGGATCCCGTGCCGCGTGCCTGGAATCTCGTATGCTGGCTGGTCGATGGTAGAAGCCGCGAGCAGCACTCGGCCTTCACCAACCAATCCCTCGAACGGGAACGTCGCATCGCGGGGGACGGGGCTGTTTTCAAGGACCTTCGCCGGGGCTCCGCCGCTAAAACAGCAATCTAGAATACAGAGAACAGCCTTGGCTTTTGTCGCCTTGAACGCAGCTGCCAGCTCGTCCATTCCGACGGACGTTCTTGTGAGATCGGATAATGCAGTGTCATAGGCCGCGATCCGATGGTCGTGTGAGCCGTGACCCGAGAAGGAAAAGACGACTACATCTTCCTCGGAAGCAGCGTTCAAGGTTTCCTGCAGTGCGGTCCGAATGCGATTGACAGTTGCTTCTTCGTCGATGAGAAGCGTTGAAGTACCGTCCGATATCGAATCCGCAAATAGGGCATGCAGCGCGATTGCGTCTCTTGTAGCCCCGATAAGATCAGGGATATCTGGATCAGAATATTTTCCAGCTCCCACGAACGTTGAAAGTAGCGCCATAGCGATATATTTTCCTTGAATCGTACTCCCTCTTGTACAGAAATCAAAGCGAGGCGAAAGGTGTTTCTCTCAGCGAATGCGGCACGCGGCACAAAGAGAAGAACACTCACATGCACTGTATTGGGCTTGATGTGGATACGGATCACGACGGGGTAATGGTCATTTGTGAGAGGAACCATTTGTTGTGGTGTGGCGTTGCCCAAAGCGGCAACTTCTCCCGTCTACCAGCTTCTGACGCCAGCACTACAATGGACAATGGCACCACATATTGATGCGGGTAGGATATCTCAGAGAGCAAAGTGCGCATGGCCTGACGGCGGTTTCTGTTCGCACAGACCGTTGCCTTCCGGCAACATCTCCCGTCTATAAATTTCCCGCACCAGCGATAAGATGACCATACGCTTCGATCAGGGCCTCGGT
>PMAM01000254.1 GCA_003152595.1 Acidobacterium sp. | reverse complement strand
GACAGGTTCTATCTGCAGTCGGCCAGGAGAGGAAGCGAGCCGGTGAACGTATTACCGGCAATACTGACGTTTCAGGTCGAAATGTCCGTATTCCCTGGGTTTCACATTTGAGCGCAGTGATGTAGCCTTAGACAAGCCTGACATGAATGCCCAATGGAGTGGGGTCAGCAACCACTATTTGGGTGACGTTATGGCAACTTCCATGAGTTTGGCCGAGCCGTCGTGAGAGTACCGGGACATCCTTTACGTTTTAGACCGGGGACATGGTTTACAAGCCCCTTGCGGTGAGAGTGGCTCTGATTGCGGGTTTCCGGCGGGCTTTGCCGGTCTTCAGATACATGATAGTCGTAGTCGTAGCCGTGGTAATGTGGGAATCCCCGCAGGGATTTCCAAGGGGTGTGGGAAGGGTGGAAAGCCGGCTTCATGGCTTTCCATGCTTTCCATACCCCGACATTTCCATGGCTTGTTTTTGGCCAAATCGCATTGTTTTGCTTCCTTTGAGTTGAGCACTCTGCCATTTGTCATGGAGGAAATCCCAAATCAACAATTGATCTCATGGCAATGGTTGAAAACTGAAGACGCGAACAAACAGGAGTTGGCCTGTGTATGATGCCCACTGAGTCTATACAGGCAGACGAATGCGTCAACAGGTCGCAGATCCGGCCTGTCAGGCCGCCGTTTTGGAGGAGAGCCATGAATCGTGAATTGGCATTGAAGATCGCGCTGGCGGTGGTGGGATTGCTCTTTATCGCTTTGGCCTATCCCATGGTGATGTTTATCCGACAAGCGCCTGCGCTTTCTATGCAGTTCAGCCTGTACGTCACACTGGGCGTCTTTCTGCTTATAGCTATCCGAAATCCATCGGCGAGTCGCAGCGTGATTGCCTTCACAGCATGGTCGAGTTTCGCTCACGCCGCACTCATGGGCACCCAGGCATGTCGCAACATGGTCGCACGCGGAGAACTGATCGGGGTGGCTGTTCTTGTGCTCATCGGTGCCGTGTTGATCGCGCTCGCGCCATCGAAGCAGCTTCTGGGGTCAGCGTAACGCCGTAACACCGAGCTCACTCCGTTCATATTGACGGGCAGTTGCTGAACAGGTAGATGCGACAGTTCTCGTGATCCAAGGTCCATGTTCCAGGATCTTGGACTACTCAGAAATGCTCCGAGCATGATGGGTAGCCTCGGGAGCGGTGTCCCAACATCAATCAGCCCGCTCACGTCTGTCGCAGCGCATGTACAACTCGCGCCGTGGAATAACTACACGTGATTTTTCAAGCTCGCACTGCCGGACGGAACCTCATCTCGGAGCTGTTGAACTCCCCAAGCACCGTATTGCAGAAAAAGACGCGGTGCATGTCTTCGTCCATCTGTTCGAGGCCGATTTCTTCGTTGCGAAGCACTTCGCTGACGAAAACCCGGCCCTTATGCCAACTGATGTCTCCGCTGTTATTTACCCGCCGCGTCTGGAATGATCTCGGATATTGGAAGCTTGCCACGTTGCTAGGGAGCAGCCGAGTGCTGGGCACGTAGATGCTTTCCGGAGTTTCGTTGGCCAGCGCCTCATGCGGGCGCTCATGGTTGAAGACAAGGCGGAAGCGATCAAACTTCTTCTGCTGCGCCGTCACGGTGCGAGCTGGCGGCTTCGCAGTGTCCTCCTTAAGCGTGCGATGCATCCGTTCGTGCCTGCCGTTCTGTTGAGGTCGCCCTGGCTGAATACGTTCGTGAACGATGCCGAGCTTCATCCATCCCAGCGACAGCTTCGACAGACCTAGCAGGCCAACGCCCGCGAATGGCGCTCCGTTGTCAGTGCGGATGCGTTCTGGCACGCCGTATTCGCGCATCGCGGCATCGTAAACAGCGCTCACTTGTGCCAGGTCCATCCGAGCTACAGCTTGGCAGCGGATCAGAAATCGGCTGTGCGCGTCGGTGATCGTGAATGGATCGCAGCGATACCCATCGCCAGTCAGGAAGTAGCCTTTGAAATCCATGCACCAAAGCTGATTGGGCGCGGTGACCATCGAGAACGGTTGCGAGCTGGGTGTGGCGCGTCGCTTCCTCCTCTTCGGGTTGGTGAGCCCGGCTCGGCTGAGGATCTGCCCCACGGTGCTCGCCGCCGGCCAGCTCACGTTCGGGTTCATTCGCTCCAGTCGCGCCTTGAGCTTCCTCGCTCCCCAGGACGGGAAGCGCTTCCGTAGCGCGAGAATCTCGTTCTCGATCTCGGCCGATGTTGCGTATGGGGAACTGTGCGGCGTGCGCGTCAGATCGAGCAGGCCCTCAGGCCCAACCTCGGCGTAACGCTTGATCCACTTGTAAGCAGTTGGACGTGAGATGCCGTACTCGTGACACCGATCGGTCACGGACATTTCTTCCCTCTGATAGCTCGATAAGAACTGCAGGCGTTGATCCACGGTTCGAGTCTCTTTCCAAGGCATAAACGCATCTTCATGCGTCAAGCCAAAGCTGGGAAAGCCAACTGTTCTCCGCCATGGTGTAAACCATGTCTCCGGTCTGTTTTGTAAAGTATCTCCCCGGTATGCTCAGTCGGCTACCCCCTCACAAGAAATACTGTCCGACCAGCTGGTACTGGCCGGTTACATGTGCCGCGAGGAGCTTGCTCAACGGCTCGGCGTAAGCCCGAGAACCATTGACAGGTGGCAGACGCTTCGATGCGGGCCTCCCCGAGTGAAGCGAGTGACGGCGAATGGATTCCGGGCGATCTGGCAGAACTGATGTCGGAGACGCACACCGAGGCGCAGATATTGTGTATGGCATCTGACTTTTTTTGCACTGGCAGGTAATAGCAAACAAGTGCACGAAGATCTGAGCTGGGGGAGCAGCAATCGTACTGAGTGTGGAAGGTCAGCCGGTTACCAGTGAAGTGTGGAAGCCAGTTGTTGGTCATGAAGGCAGTTATGAGGTGTCCAACTCGTGCCCAACAAGAACGACATTTAATGGGTTACGCCGGTTTTCGCCCGACGTTCGCGCCATTCAAAAGATGTAGATCGGTGCACATTGGGCAGGCACCCCGCAGTGCACGGCCTGTTGTCATCCTATCGGCGCACGTACGTCGTGAGCGGAGGGCTCTGCATCTTTGTGGACGCATTTCTCATTGACAAATGCAGCCTATACATTACGCTACTTATATATATCTATCTACACTGGCGTGCTTCACGCAGTTGTAGGACGCATTAGTTAAGCCGCCGCCAATGTCATCATGGCAATCTCCACCTCTAACCTGGACGAGTTACGAAGTTTCCCGGAACGCCATTGGGAAATCGCTTCAACCCGGCGCTGGGATGACCTATGCTGTGGCCTTCGCGGCTATGTTCCGCCCCGCCGCCTTTTCAGCCTTCCGCACATCCACAAGTGGGAGGTGGTCTCAGCGTTCCAAAAGGCGGTCCGGCGGGGCGATGGCAACACTGCTCTGAAGACCGTATCGGCAATGAGTGGAATGTCAGAGCAGTATCGTTACTTTTGGCGACGCTTCTGCGTTGTGGCATGTGAGGACATCGGCCCCGCTGATGAGACCCTGGCTCTCTTCGTCGTTGCATGTTCTATTGTGTTCCCGCCCAGCAGGGCGGCTGAACAGCTCTATGGCATTCTTTGTTTCCTGGCGGAACAAATGTGCGGCATTGCCTCGCGTAGCCGCATTTATTGCAGCCTTTCAGTTGTGGAGACCCTAGCAACGAGCGCACCGATTACATATGAGCAGGCTGATACGCCCATCTTTGATGCGCTGGAGGCGCGGGTGGCTGAAATAATGGCACCCAGGACGCCATTCGACGAGTGGCTCCGGAGGAACGACTGGCGGACAGAAAGGCTCCTGCGGTACATCGGCGTGTCTCTTCCATTCGAGATGGCTCGCGTGCAGGCACCGATCCCGCCATACACCCTGTTGTGCGGCCTGCCGAGCTACTGCTACGACATGCACACGCGAGTCGGACTGGAGATGCTTCGGAGGCTGGCCCGCGGTGTGGTCGTGGCCTGCCCGATGTTTTGT
>PMAM01000335.1 GCA_003152595.1 Acidobacterium sp. | reverse complement strand
TAGCCGTACTTTTCGCCGTGGGCGAGCGCCTGGTCCCAGCAGTCTTTGCTGGCGGCGAGGAGGTCGTCGAGCTGAGGAACGGCGAAGGTTTTGTCGCCTGCGGTTTTGGATTTGCCGATGTTGTTCACTTCGGCGCGGTGCATGCGGATGACGTCGAGGAAGGGCTCGCGGTTGACGTAGAAGCCGGGGCAGGCGCCGCCTTCATGCGCGACGGAAGCGGTGAGCGGCGTGGCGGAGGCAAGGGGAGGGCAGGCTTCGGCGACGCGGGCGGACTGGAGGTAAGCCTCGCCGCACATGATGGCGGTGAGGGTGGCGGCGAAGTCGCGTCCGGCGTCGGAGTCGTAAGGGAGGCCAAAAGCCATGAGCAGCGCGCCGAGGTTGGCGTAGCCGAGGCCCAGGGGCCGGTAGTCGTGGGAATTGCGGGCGATGGCTTCGGTGGGATAGCCGGAGTTGTCGACGAGGATCTCCATCGCGGTGAGCATGACGTCGATCGCGGCGCGGTAAGCGGGGATGTCGAAGGTGCCGGCGGGGGTGAGGAACTTGAGCAGGTTAAAGCTGGCCAGGTTGCAGGCGGAGTTATCGAGGAACATGTACTCCGAGCAGGGATTGGAGGCGTTGATGCGGGCGGTGTTTTTGGAGGTGTGCCAGCGGTTGATGGTGGAGTCGTATTGCATGCCCGGATCGCCGCATTGGTAGGTGGCTTCGGCGATCTTCGTCATGATGTCGCGGGCTTTCCAGGTCTTGACGGGCGTGCCGTCTTTGACGGTGTGGGTGGTGAAGTCGGTGTCCTTCTCGACGGCGCGCATGAACTCGTCGGTGACGCGAACGGAGTTGTTGGCGTTCTGGAAGAAGATGGAGCTGTAGGCTTCGGAGTCGGGGCCGCTGGAGCCGTCGTAGCCTTCGCGCATGAGGGCCCAGGCCTTGGCTTCTTCTTTGGCCTTGCACTCGATGAACTCGACGATGTCGGGATGGTCGACGTTGAGGATGACCATCTTGGCGGCGCGGCGGGTCTTGCCGCCGGACTTGATGACGCCGGCGAAGGCGTCGAATCCGCGCATGAAGCTGAGTGGACCGCTGGCGGTGCCGCCGCCGGAGAGAGTCTCGTTCGAGCCGCGGATGCTGGAGAGGTTGGTGCCGGTGCCGCTGCCCCACTTGAAGAGCATGCCCTCGGTCTTGGCGAGGGTGAGGATGGAGTCGAGCGAGTCCTCGACGGCGTTGATGAAGCAGGCCGAGCACTGCGGCTTGCTGTAGCCGGTGACAGAGAACTCGACGGCGCAGGCGTGCTGGTTCCAGTGCCAGTTCTGGGCGTCGGAATTGGGCTCGAGGCGGTCGCAGCCGACGTTGAACCAGACAGGCGAGTTGAAGGCGGCCTTCTGGGTGACGAGCAGGTGGGCCAGCTCATCGTGGAAGACGGCGGCGTCTTCGGGGGTGGCGAAGTATCCGCCGGCCAGGCCCCAGTCGCGGATGGTTTCAGCCACGCGGCCGATGAGCTGGCGGACGCCGGTTTCGCGCTCGGGGGTGCCGAGCTGGCCATGGAGATATTTGCTGGCGACGATGTTGGTCGCGGTCATGGACCAGTCGACGGGAACCTCGACGTCCTTCTGCTCGAAGATGGTCTTGCCGCCTGCGTCGGTGATGGCGGCGGTGCGGCGCTCCCACTGGACCTCGTCGTAGGGGGAGAGGTTCGGACGGGAGAAGTAGCGCGCGAAGCGCAGGGCAGTGGAGGTGGGGGCGGTGGAATGGCCGGCGTCCTGAACGGACGTCGTGTTGTGGGCCAGGGTAGCGGATTTCCTGGGATCGGCCATGGTGATTCCTCTCTTGTAGGGATGTTGCGCCTGACGCGCGGATTCTGCCTGGGTACTACGGTTCTGCCTGATAACGTCCGGGCCCGGCCGGCGCGGTGGGGCGCCGGGAAAAACTGGAAAGCACCGCGAAGAGAAAGGGGCACAAAGGCCTCGGATCCCGATCACGGCAGGACAGTAGCAACGAACCAATGGCGGATCAGAAACCGCAGGACCTCAGGCGAGTGTGCTTCCAGTTTTGGGGGAGGCGACGACCGCTTTTTTCGAGAACCTCTACGGGTTTAATTAGAGCCGCAGAAGGCAAAGTAGCTCTGTTAATGGTGTGTGTCAAGCGCAAACCACTACATCTAGTATTTCATGCGCGGTTGGGGGAATCAAGAACCATAATTCCCGGAATTTGCTTGTGCAGAATCGTGGGAAGGCGCATAGGACGCGGGTTTGAACGCGATTCGAACGCGGCCGGGGCGAAGAGGTGGGGTAGCGCGGCACGCTTCGCCCCGGTCCGGATCTGGGTTCAATGAAGTGCCACAGGACGTGCCATAAAACGAGGCTACGCGCGGGGGTGGGGCGGAACAAGGCGCAGGGATGGTGCAGTTTCGGTGGAAGGGTGTGGGAGGAGTGGAAAACGGGGCGAAAGAAGCTGTTAGCAATGGGGGGGAACTGGCGGCCTCAGGACAGGCGCGTGATTCCGGGAAAACCGTCGAATCCTATATCGAAGCTCAGGATTCTCTTCGTACCGTGGATTTGCATGATGGCGAGGTGGATCGCGTCTCTTGCCGACAACCCTTTCCGGCCCAGCACGATCTCCTTCGCTCGTTCGACGGCCACCCGGTCTACCGGGAATACTTCGTCGACGATTCCCAGTAAGGCATCGAAGGCGGGCTGAATAGCGTCTGGACGCTCGATGGAAACGTAACGGTGAAGGATCTCCTGCAGGACTTCGGCGTCGGTGATCAGCCGCTCGTGGCTGTTCACCAGTTCTTCCAGCCAGCGCCTGGCATCGGTTTTGTGGGGATGGGGAGCGCCCACCAGATACATCGGGATGTTCGAGTCGACGAAGATCACGGATATAAGCCGGATTCGTAACCCCGCTCGATCTCCTCGAGCATACCGTCGACATCGGCCGTGGGAAAGTCCATGCGCGCGGCGGCTCGAATGACCTCAAGCTTCGATGCAACCTCGCGGCTGGGCTCGGCTCTGCGTGCCTGTACCAGGGCCTGCCGCACCCATTCGGCGATAGACATGCGGCGCAAACGCGCGGCGCGCTGGATATCGCGATATTCAGGGTCCTGGACGATGACCTGGAGGCGTTTAGCCATAAGATGAGTCTATTTGACTCATCATGATGAGTCAATATTGGTTTCCTGGGAGGATCGGCAACTTCGGTTGGTTCGTGTGGGAGGGTCGGAAAACAGGGGACGGAGACTGCGGAAATGTCAACAGCGGATCTCGACACGGCTACTGCCTCCCGGGGCTTTCGCAGTTCGCGGCGTCGCGCTTGGTTGTTGGTCACAATAATGATGGCGCTGGAGGCAGGCACCAGGAGCCAGTCTCAATGCACGCGGAAACGTCTGGCCCAACTGTCGCTCCGGCTACGGCAGGTGATCCATGTAGCAGGCGCCATTTGTGTTCTGCATCGGAGGCGTCGGCGGCGTGAGCCATGGCGGATTATTGAAGTCGAAGAACTCCGTCATATCCGGCTGGGCCGCGTCCCGTTCAGTAAGTGTTGGCAGATTGAAGCGTGTCTCGATAAGTTTCAGGATCGCCGTCGTATCTGCGATTGTGTGCGACACGTAGTTTCTTTTCGTGAAAGGCGAGATCACGAGAAGCGGCACCCGGTACCCGGTGTAGGTAAAGTCGCAGATCGGCCCTGTTGCGTTCGAACACACATCGCCGGGGAGGAGATCGATGGGCTGGATGCCGTCAGGACTCACGGTCGGCCGCGGTGCAACATGGTCGTACAAGCCACCAAACTCATCGTAAGTGAAGATGACAACCGAGTCCTTCCACGAGGGGCTCTGCATCAGGGCATTGATGATCGAGGCTGCGTAATTTGCACCCAACTGGACGTTGGTTGGCATGGCGTCGTTGCTGGAGGCATGCTCGTCCAAACCCGCGGCTGTTGCGGGCTCGATAATCGCAACCTGCGGCAGAGTGCCGTTTTGCAAATCCGTAAAGTATTGCGACATGGTCGCGAAATTTTGCGGGTATTTGGCCGGAATGCTCTGGCCAAACACAAACGGTTGAACATAGGTCTGCTTCAGCAGGCATGTGAGATCGTAGGGTGGCCCGGAACAGCCGCTACCTTCGGGGTTCACGTAGATCTTCCAGGTAATGCCCGCGTTCTGGAGCTCCTGAAAAATCATGGATGCCGTCAGCAAGGAGGAATCGTTTGCATCCGTTCCATTCGGATAAACGCGTCCCTGCGATGTGGCCGCGATAACGTACTCCCGGTTGGCGCCGGTCCGGCTCATCAAAGCGTGCAACCACCTATCTGAAGTAGCGAAGTTAGACGCCGTCTCCGGGACCATGCTACGGAAGATGATTGAGATAGCATTGTCCGCTTGTCGGTTGAGTCGGTGGCACGGGCGGCGTCTTCCACGGGATATTCGTAAAATCAAAAAACTCAGTCATGTCCATTTGGGCTGCGTCCCGCTTGGTAAGACTGGGAAGGTCAAACCTTGTCTCAACCAACTTGAGCCAAGCTGTGTAGTCGGCGACGGTGTGCGAGACGTAATTCTTCTTCGAAAACGGGGATATCACAAGCAGCGGAACGCGATACCCGGTGTAGACAAAATCACAATTCGGCCCGGTGTCCCATACGCAGATGTCGGGGCCATTCGGAGGCGGACCCTGCAGCAGATCCACTGGCTGTATTCCGTCGGGGCTCACTGCGGGCTGGGGCGGAACGTGATCATAGAATCCGCCCATCTCGTCCCAAGTGAGTATGAACACCGAGTCCTTCCAGGAGGTGCTCTGCATGAGCCCGTTAATTAAGGTCGACACGTATTGCGATCCCACTTGCACACTCCCGCCGGGGGCGCCGTCGTCCAAGCCAGGATGTTCGTCGAGCCCGCTAAGGAGTCCCGCATCGATCCACGATACGGCAGGCAACGTTCCATTTTGCGAGTCGGACAGGAACTGCGAAACCGGAACGAAGTTCTGGGGGTACTTGGCGCCGATAGCGTATTCGGTGGGGTAGCCGTCGTTCAGTGGGGGCGTAAGGTGGGTAAGGTCGGTCACGTAAATTCTCCAGCTCACTCCAGCACTTTGGAGCAAATCGAAAATGGTGGGATTCGTCAGCCCACTCGAACCATACACGCGCCCCATCGAGGTTCCGGCCAGCGCATACTCGTGGTTGGACGAACTAATCGTCATGACGGGCGAAAACCAACGGTCTGAAGTGCCGAAACTGGAGGCCATGAAGTAATAAAACGGCAGATCTCCCCCGTCGTAATATGCCATCGCGCGAATACCGTTGGTGTCGCTGAATGGCGGCTGGGTGTTTCGAGCATCATGGCCCGCCGAAAACGCGAACCCGTTCAACGTGGCAGTGGCGGAAACTGGATTGGTCAGGTTCCAATCCACATGATCCTCATTCCACGACGGACTCGGGTTCTCGATGCACATTGAAATCATGTGAAAAGGAGCAATAGCTGGGCTGTTGCTGGTTACGGTGCAGT
>PMAM01000323.1:15978-20317 GCA_003152595.1 Acidobacterium sp. | reverse complement strand
CGGCCGGCGGTGCGGCGCGCGGCTCCGTGGCTGATCGCGACGATTGGCCTGGGCGGACTGTTCCTGGCGGGGCAATGGATGGCGTGGCGGCAACTGGCGCAGCAGGGGCTCTATTTCGCGACCGATCCCAATAGCTACTTTTTCTACCTGGTCACGGGAGTGCATGCGGCTCACCTTTTCCTGGGCCTGGGAGCGCTGGTGTTCGCGCTGGTGGCGATGTTCCGGCTGCGGCGCGTGGAGATGCGGCAGATTGCCGTGGACTGCACGGCCTGGTACTGGCACGCGATGGGCGTCTTCTGGCTGTTCCTGTTTGGGCTGATTGTGTTCTTTCAGTGAGCAGGAAGCGGGAAGCCATTTCTGACCACAGGCTGTACCCTGTAGGGTCATGCGTTATGTGATTTTGGTTCTGGCTTTGGCTGGCGTGGTTGTGTCTGCCCTCGCGTTGCAGGTGCACTACTCGACCGGGGTTGAGCCCTGTGATATCAATTCGCACTGGGATTGCGGGACGGTGAATCGAAGCTCGTATGCCACGGTGCCGGGGATCGTGTGGCATCTGTGGGCGGCGCGGCATCCGGATGCGATCAGCGGACCGGCGCCGAGGACGGGCTTTCCGGTAGCAACGGTGGGAATCCTGGGGTATGCGGCCATCGCGTTGTTCGCTTTCTTCCGGCAGCGCTGGCTGACGCTGTTGCTGGCTGCGGGCGCGCTGGGCTTTGCTCTTTACCTCAGTCACATTGAGGCGCGGGTACTGGAGGTGTGGTGCCTGTACTGCGTGATCTCGCAGAGCCTGATCGCGGTCATTTTCCTGCTTTCCCTCGTCACCATCTTTATGCGTCCCCGCAACTCCTGAGACCGCGACGCCGTATGATCGCAGGAGAACTCCCAGAACTTCGACTGCGCGGGACCTGGCGGACTGATGGCACGCACGCCCCTGAACCTTATCCGGTGGCTTTTCGACCGAGATTCCGGTCCGCGTAACCGCTTTGCTCCGCGCTGGATTTTTCTGCGTGCGCTGGCGGGCATTTACTTTTCGGCGTTTCTGGCGCTGTTCTTTCAGATCCGGGGGTTGATCGGGCCGCAGGGGATCCTGCCGGCCGGACGGCTGCTGGAGGCGATCCGGCAGCAGGCGCCGGGGGTGCTGCGATTCTGGTATGCGCCGACACTGTTCTGGTTCTCTTCTAGCTCGCACGCCATGATGGTGGTGACCTGGATCGGGCTGATCGCGTCGGTGCTGGCGTTCGTGAACGTATGGCCGCGGCTCAGCTTCTTTCTTTGCTGGGTGTGCTTCCTGTCTTTCGTGGCGGCGGCGGGCGAATTCTCCGGCTACCAGTCGGACGGGATGCTGCTGGAGGCAGGTTTTCTGGCGCTGTTCTTTGCGCCGCGCGGGCTGTGGCCGGGCTGGGGCATCGATTCGCCCCCTGCGCGCGCCGCGCTTTTCCTGCTGCAGTGGGAGTGGTTCCGGATCTACTTCGAGTCGGGCATTGTGAAGCTGCTCTCGGGCGATCCGGAGTGGCGGCACCTGACGGCGATGGACCAGTACTACCAAAACGGCCCGCTGCCCACGATGATCGGCTGGTATGTGCAGCACCTGCCGCACTGGTTTCACGTTGGCACGGCGGCCGGGACGCTGGTGATGGAGCTGGCGATTGTGTGGATGATGATCCTGCCGCGGCGCGTGCGGATTATCTGCTTCTGCATTGTCACGCCCTGGGAGATCGGCGTGATCCTGACCGCGAATTACGCATTCCTGAACTACCTGGTGCTGTTCCTGGGATTCCTGCTGCTGGACGACCGCAGCCTGCTCTCCTGGATCCCGGAGCGGTACCGCCAGCCGCTGGAGGCACAGGTCCCGCAGGAATCGGTCAACGTCGCCGAAGAGCGGCTGTCGGTGATCACGACTCCGGAGTGGGAGAAGGAACGCGCGGCGAAAAAGGCTGCGGCTGAGAGCGATGAGGAGACGGAGGAGAGAAGGACGCCGATTCGGGGTTTGTGGGGGCACTTCCGCGCCGTACGCGTGGCCGTGACGGCGGTCGTTCTGATGTGGCTGGGGTATTCGAGCACGGCCGAGCTGGTGCGCATGCCGTGGCCGGAGTTCCCGCTTTTCACGTTGCCGATTACGGCGCTGGAGCCGTTCCGCATCGCCAACCAGTACGGGTTGTTTGCGGTGATGACGCGAGGGCGGTATGAGATCGAGTTCCAGGGATCGAACGATGGGGAGAACTGGACGGCGTATTCCTTCCGACACAAGCCGCAGGCGGTGAACGAGGCGCCGGGGATCTACGCGCCGTACCAGCCGCGCTTTGACTGGAACCTGTGGTTCGCATCGCTGACGGATTTTCAGAACGCGGAGATTGTGCCGCTCACGGAGGAGCGTCTGCTGGAAGGCGATGCGGACGTGTTGTCGCTCTTCCGGGACAATCCTTTTCCCAACGCGCCGCCCAGATATGTTCGCGCGGTGCTGTGGCAGTACTGGTTCACCACGCTGGATGAGAAGCACCTGAACGGCGACTGGTGGCGGCGGTCGCTGCTGGGCCTGTACGCTCCCGTGCTGACCCGCCAGCCGGACGGGAAATTCGCGGTCGTGCAGTGGCCGGAGCCGCTGCCCGCACATAATTAGCGGTCCGGGTTTTCCACGTTCGGGCCGGGGGCGCGACCCAGCGGCACGGTACGGGATGGACAGTCCCCATTACAATCACTTCATGCCAGACGCTATGTCCCGTTCGCTTCCCTTTGACGATCCGGAAGTCTCCGCCGCCATTGACGCCGAGGTTCGGCGCCAGCATGAAGGTTTGGAGATGATCGCCTCAGAGAACTTCGTGAGCCGTGCAGTGCTGGAAGCCGCCGGCTCGGTATTCACGAACAAGTACGCCGAGGGCTATCCGGGACGCCGCTACTACGGCGGGTGCGAGTTCGCCGACGTGGTGGAGAACCTTGCGCGCGATCGGGCGAAGCAGATTTTTGGCGCCGAGCATGCCAACGTGCAGCCGCACTCGGGCTCGCAGGCGAACGCCGCGGCGTATGCGGCGGTGCTGCAGCCGGGAGACACGATCCTGGGGCTCGATCTGGCGATGGGCGGCCACCTGACGCATGGGCACAAGCTGAATTTTTCGGGCAAGCTCTATCACGTGGTTTCGTATGGCGTGCGCAAGGACACCGAGACGATCGACTACGACGAGCTGGAACAGACCGCCCTGCGCGAGAAGCCGAAGTTGATCATCGGCGGCGGCAGCGCTTATCCGCGCTTCTTCGATTTTGCGCGCATGCGGGAGATTGCCGACAAGTGTGGGGCTCTGCTGCTGGTGGATATGGCGCACTTTGCGGGACTGGTGGCCGGGGGAGTGCATCCTTCGCCGGTGCCCCATGCGCAAATTGTGACGACCACGACGCACAAGACTCTGCGCGGTCCGCGCGCCGGGATGATCCTGTGCGGGCAGGAGCTGGCGGCGGCGATCGACAAGGCGGTTTTTCCCGGCCAGCAGGGCGGACCTTTGGTGCACATCATCGCAGCGAAGGCGGTGGCGTTTCGCGAGGTTCTGCAGCCCGGATTCAAAAGCTACGCGGCGCAGATTGTGGCGAATGCGAAGGTTCTGGCGGAAACACTGGCGAGCCACGAGTATCGCATCATCTCCGGCGGGACCGACACACACCTGATGCTGGTGGATGTGTTCGCGAAGGGGATGCTGGGCAGCGAGGCGGAGTCGGCGCTGCACGAGGCGGGGATTACGGTGAATAAAAATGCGATTCCGTTCGACACGAATCCGCCTCTGAAGCCTTCGGGGATTCGCATTGGCACGCCGGCGCTGACGACGCGCGGGATGAAGGAAGGCGAGATGCACACGATCGGCGGATGGATTGCGGAAGCGCTCGATCATCGGACGGATTCCAGCGCGCTGGCGCGGGTTCGCGGACAGGTGCTGGAGATGGCGGAGCAGTTTCCGCTGTATGGGTGGTTAAGGGAGCCGGCCGGAGTGGCGAGTTAGGAGCTAGCGCACAATCGTGAAAGCGTAGCGATTCCGCGGTCCATACCGGAAGATCGCAAAATGCTCGTCCAGGGAAGCTGCACGCTCGATGCCCAGCCTCCGCATCACAGCGAAGCTGGTGCGATCGACCAGCGAGAAATCCTGGTCCTTCCAGGCCTGGCCAATCTGCCAGGCGGCCTCGAGATCGGCGATACTCACTGACTCCAGCGCGGTAATGCCGCTGCGCATCCCTTCCCAAAACCCCTCGGCAGCCCGCCGGTTGAGCCGATAGCGCAGCAGCATCCATGTCTCCAGCAAAATATGATCCGTGGTCACCAAAGATTCGCCGCTTTTCAGAATCCCCTTAGCGCGACGATTGC
>PMAM01000323.1:0-15951 GCA_003152595.1 Acidobacterium sp. | reverse complement strand
GCAATCGAAACCCCCAGCTCGCCCGCGCGACGCCGAAGCATGCGCTGGGTCTCCTGTTCTATCGTGATCTGCATCCGTGCCATCATGATGGCACCATCATAGCACCTTGGGGAGGAGTATGAAATATCCGGCTGCTATTCGATAAGCTGGCACCAGAAGGTCCGCATGTGTCGTAACATCAAACCGCTTTTTAACTTTGAGCCGCCTGTCACGGAGGACGAGGTTCGGGCTGCTTCGCTGCAGTTTGTGCGCAAGATCAGCGGCTTTACGAAGCCTTCGCAGGCGAATGAAGCGGCTTTCGAGGCGGCGATTGAGGAAATCAGCGCGGCCTCGTCGCGGCTGTTGGACTCGCTGACGACAGGGGCTGCTCCGAAGAATCGCGAGGAAGAGGCAGCGAAGGCCAGGGCGCGCAGTGATGCGCGTTTTGGGGACCAGGCGCGGCCTTTGAGCGGTGGCTGAAGTGGCTGGGAAGAAAAGTCCTGATGGAGCAAAACACGTCCGTCCCTCAGCGGCTAAAGCCGGGTTCATTCTGCAGTTTTCACGGCACGGCTGAAGCCGAGCCCTTTCAAAGCACCCAGTTCACTCGCGGTTTCTGAATCGGACCCGTTCAACGCGAGGCTGGAACGCGCTAGTTCGTCACAAATCTCCTGCATACCCCCACTTTCCGGAACCTCACTGCACTCCATTGCGTATTTGTGCCTGACGGGAAAGGTCCGTCCGGGACGAGGAGGCGCAACGGTGGAGTTCACGACGCAACTGAAACAGGTCCTGCGACGCCTGCTGCGCGCGCCGATGTTCACCCTGGTCACGCTCGTGACACTGGCCGCCGGCGTTGGCGCTACGATCGCCGTTTTCAGCGTGCTCGAGGGGGTCCTGCTGAAACCGCTTCCCTACCCACATCCGGATCAGCTGGTGGGCGTGTGGCACAACGCTCCGGGGCTGAACATCGACGACGTCAACATGGCGCCGTCGAACTACTTCATCTACCGCGAACAAAACCGCGTCTTCACCGACATCGGGATCTACCAGGGCGACTCGGTCAGCGTGACCGGCCAGGGCAGTCCGGAGCGGGTGCAGGCGATTGACGTCACCGACGGGCTCTTTCCGGTGCTTGGCATCGCGCCGATGCTCGGCCGCACCTTCAGCCGCGCCGACGTTGCGCCCGGCACGGCGCAAACTGTTGTGCTGGGCTATGGCTACTGGCAGCGCCATTTCGGCGGCGATCGGTCTGTGATCGGCCGATCCATCACGGCCGACGGCAAGATCCGCCAGATCATCGGCGTCATGCCGAAGAAGTTCCGTTTCCTCGACTGGGCCATCCAGCCGGGGATGTATTTGCCGCTGCAATTCGATCGCAACAAGACGACGCTGGGGGAGTTCAGCTACGAAGGGATCGCACGCCTGAAGCCGGGGCAGACGATCGAAAGCGCCAACGCAGACGTTGCCCGGATGCTGCCGATGGTGTGGACCAGCTTTCCCGCGCCACAGGGGTTCAGCATCGAGCTGTTCAAGAAGGCGCGGATCGGTCCCAAAGTGCGGCCGTTGATGCGCGACGTGGTGGGGGACGTGGGCCAGACGCTGTGGATCCTGATGGGCAGCATCGGCATCGTGCTGCTGATTGCGTGCGCCAATGTGGCCAATCTGATGCTGGTACGGGCCGAGGGGCGGCATCAGGAGCTGGCGATCTGCTCCGCGCTGGGCGCGAGCCGCTGGCGCGTGATGCAGGAATTTCTGCTGGAGAGCACGGTCATCGGCGTAGCCGGCGCCGGGCTGGGGCTGGCGCTGGCATGGGGCGCGATCCGTTTGCTGGTTGCTTTGGCTCCGGCGGGTCTGCCGCGGGTGAGCGATATTGGTATCGACCTGCCGGTTCTCGGATTGACGGTGGTGCTCGCGCTGGTGTGCAGCCTGCTGTTTGGATCGATCCCGGCTTTCCGCTATGGTCATGTGCGCGCCGGGACCGGTCTGCGCGAGGGTGGGCGCAGCCTGAGCCAGGGACGCGAGCGGCACCGCACGCGCAACACGCTGGTGGTGATCCAGGTGAGTCTGGCGTTTGTGCTGCTGATCTGCTCCGGCCTGATGATCCGCACCTTCCGCGCGCTGAACCACGTCAACCCGGGGTTCGATGTCGCATCGATCCAGAGCCTGCACATCGATATCCCCGAGGCCGAGGTCTCCGACGGCGAGAAGGTTTTTCGCATGCAGGAAACCATGCTGCACAACATGGCCGCAGTGCCGGGCGTGACCAGCGTGGGCATTGCCAATTCCATTCCGCTGGATGACAACCACTGGATGGATCCGGTGTTTGCGCAGGACCACAGTTACACCACCGGGCAGATGCCGCCGCTGCGCCGCTTTCGATTCGTGTCTCCCGGATTCTTCCGCACGATGGGCATTCCGCTGATCGTCGGGCGCGATTTTACCTGGGACGAGCTGTATCAGAAGCTGCCGGTCGCGATGGTGTCTGAAAACTTTGCCCGAGAATACTGGGGCTCTCCGCAAAAGGCGCTGGGGCAGCGGATCCGCGTGGCCTCGACCGATGACTGGCGCGAAGTCGTTGGCGTGGTTGGCGATGTGAATGACGACGGCATCAACAAGGATGCGCCGAAGATCGCGTACTGGCCGCTGATGATGAATCACTTCGACGGCGATAAGGTGAACATCCGGCGCTGGGTGACGTTTGTGGTGCGCAGCGAGCGCGCTGGCTCGGAGAGCCTCGCGGGCGATTTGCGCCGCGCCATCTGGTCGGTGGATTCGAACCTGCCCGTGTCAGAAATGCGCACAGAGGAGTTCCTCTATGCGAAGTCGATGGCACGTACCTCGTTCACGCTGGTGATGATTGGGATTGCGGCAAGCATTGCTCTGCTGCTGGGACTGGTGGGGCTGTATGGCGTGATCGCGTACTCGGCATCGCAGCGGCGGCGGGAGATCGGCATTCGCATTGCTGTGGGTGCGCAACGGAATGACATCACCGGGATGTTTGTTCGCCAGGGATTGCTGCTGGCCGGGGTGGGCGTGCTGTGCGGGTTTGCCGTCGCGCTGGGCGTGACGCGGCTGCTGGGTTCGCTGCTCTTCCACGTGAGCCCGATGGATCCCGTCACTTACATCAGCGCGTGCGGAGCGCTTGTTGGAGCGGCGGCGCTGGCGAGTTATCTGCCTTCGCGGAGAACGGCGAGTGTGGATCCGGCAGAGGCGCTGCGGGCGGAGTGAGAAGACCGGCCGTCCAGGCGGCGCGCTTGGCGAGACTCGCCGTTCAGGCCGCGGCTTTGGCGAAACGACGGATGAAATGAAAAGGGCTGCCGTTGATCGGCAGCCCAAAAGGTTTTCGCCTGTCTCTCTTACTAAGCTTGCTGCGCCGGAGGGTCAGGGGGCGGAGCCTCCGGCCGTGGGGACGCGGGCTTCCTGGGCAGTTCCTTTTTGCCGGGGGCGAGGATCGCATGGAGAGTATTGCCTTCCATGCGAGGCATGAACTCAACGACTGCGTTTTCGCCGACGTCCTGAATCAGGCGGTTGATGATCTTGTAACCCAGATCGCGGTGGGCCATCTGGCGGCCCTTGAAGCGCAGCGAAGCCTTGACCTTGTCGCCTTCCTGGAGAAAGCGGACGGCCTGGTTCTTGCGCGTGACGTAGTCGTGATCGTCGATGGTCACGGAGAATTTAACCTCCTTGACGACGATGACCTTCTGGCGCTTGCGCGCGGCGCGATCGCTTTTTTCTTTCTCGTAGAGGAATTTGCCGTAATCCTGAATGCGGCAAACGGGGGGAACAGCGGTGGGCGAAACCTCCACGAGATCGAGACCTCGCTCGCGGGCGATTTTGAGGGCTTCAAACGGGGGGAGGATACCAAGCTGCTCACCCTTTTCGTCGATCACGCGAATTTCCCGGGCGCGGATACGATCGTTGATACGGACGAACTGCTTCGCGGAACGCTTATCGATGGGTTTTTCTCCTGGGCGCGGGCGAGGCCGCGCGGCAATTTAGTATATCAACCGCCTGTCGATTCGATGCATGGTGACTGGATGGGGTCGCGCGCTACAGGCCAGAGACAGAGAATTTAGTGTTTGTTACGGGTCCGGGCGTCGAAATCGTGCATTCGGCTGGCCTCGAAACTGACGATTTTCCACTGGCCGAGGCGGCGGTTGTAGACGCGGGTGTAGCGATACTGGCCGCTGATGTCGCTGGTGCCGTTGGTGCCCTCGAGGTCCGCCTGGGATATGACGACGGCGGTATCGCCGTAAACGCGCACGTGGGTATCGGTGATGTCGAGTTTGGTGATGCGCACGGTGCCGGCGCTGCGCTGGGCGAGCGCCTGCTGCTTGTTCTCCACCGTTCCATTGGAGGTAATACCAACGTAGTCATCGGCGAGCAAACGGTTCATTTCTCCGATGTTGTTGGTCACGGTGGCCTGCTGCCACTGCTGCTCCAGGACCTCGATCTCCTTGTGAATCTCACCCTTATCGCGATGCGGCAGCGCCCAGGCGGGATGGCAGGATGCCAGGACGATGAGCGCGACGACGGCTTGAGGAACGGGCCTGGAGCGCAGACTGGTGGCCGGGCGGCGGCTCATGATCGTACCGGATGTTAGCCCGGGTTGGCGGGGGGCGTCAAAGAAGATGCGCCGAACTGCGTCGATGCACTGCCGGAAGGTCATAAGGAGCCGGGAGCGAACCCGCCGGTGCCGCCCATCGCGCCTCCTTCTTGTTTCAGACGCGCAAAAAGGCTGGATGATTGCATCGGTTTCAGGCGATGGAGGTCAGATTTTCGACCTGGCGGTCGAGCATGAGCTGATAGAGGCCGCCGACGGCGTAATCGCGGAAGTGGGGGGTGGCGCGGTGGGCGTCGACCGCCTGCTGATCCTTATATTGCTCGTAGATGACGACGGTATCGGCATCGCCGTCGACGGTGTGGGGGATGTAGCTGACGCAGCCCGGCTCGCGACGAGAGGCCTGGGCCAGGGCAGTCAGAATCTCGGCCACACGGGCGCGATCGTCGGAGCGAAATTTCAAGCGGACGGTAAAGCTGATCATCGGAACCCAATTTCGGTCAGGCATGCGTCGAGCTCATTTCCCGGCGATCCGCCGCATGGCTTCGCGGAATTCCGGCATTTCCAGTGTCTGGTCCCGATCCGGGCCGGTGGAGACAATCCCGATCTTCGCGCCGGATTCCTGTTCCATGAAGCGCAGGTACTCCTGCGCCGCCTTTGGCAGGTCGTCGAAACCGCGAACCTCTTCGCTCGATGTCTTCCAGCCTTTCAGCCGAGTGTACACGGGGCGGATTGACTCAATACCGCGGATGTCGGCCGGCAAGGTATCGCAGGGCTTGCCGTCGACTTCCCAGGCAGTGCAGACGGGAATCCAGTCCATCTCGTCGAGCACGTCGAGCTTGGTGATGACGAGCCATTCGGTTCCGTTGATCTGGTTGGAATAGCGCAGCAGGGGCAGATCGAGCCAGCCGCAGCGGCGGGGACGGCCGGTGACGGCGCCGTATTCCTGGCCGCGCGCGCGCAGCATTTCGCCAGCGCTGTCGTTGATTTCGGTAGGGAAGGGCCCTTCGCCCACGCGCGTGACGTAGGCCTTGGTGACGCCAATGACCGTTCCGATCTGGGTCGGGCCGACGCCGGTGCCGGTGGAGGCCCCACCGGCTGCGGAGGAGGACGAGGTCACGAAAGGGTAGGTGCCGTGGTCGATGTCGAGCAACGTGCCCTGGGCGCCTTCGAACATGAGGCTGTGGCCCTCTTTGAGGGCGTTATTCAGCAGCAGCGCGGTATCGGTGACGAAGGGCCGGATTTTCTCGGCGGCGGCGGCGTACTCCTCGTACATCTGCGCCGGGTCGAGCGGTGCGGTACCGAAGAGGGCGTGCGCGATGGCGTTCTTTTCGCCGCAGGCGTTTTCGATATGGGTCTTCAGCAGGCTGGTGTTGAGCAGGTCGACGACGCGCAAGCCGTTGCGGGCCATCTTGTCTTCATAGGCAGGGCCGATGCCGCGGCTGGTAGTGCCGATTTTCTGGCGACCGGGCGCGCTTTCCGCAGCCAGCTCAATCATGCGGTGATAGGGGAGGATGACCTGGGCGCGGTTGGAGACGAAGAGGCGGGTGTCGACATCGATGCCGAGGTCGCGGAGACGGCCGGTTTCCTTCAGGAAGGCCATGGGGTCGAGTACAACGCCGTTGCCAATGACGCCGCGGCAGCCGGGGCGGAGCACACCGCACGGGACGAGCTGGAGAATGAACTTCTGCCCGTTAATGATGACGGTGTGACCGGCGTTGTGTCCGCCGGCGTAGCGTGCCACGACGGAGAAACGCTCGCTGAGCACATCGACAATCTTGCCTTTACCCTCGTCGCCCCACTGGGCGCCTACCACGACTGCGGAATTGGCCTGGGTCACCGGATCGCCTGCTTTCCTGGTCCTTTCTGACTCCCGCGTGGGCGGCACACACGTTCGCTGTTCGCTTACGGTTTGCTGAACGTGATGCTGAGAGGTCCGTGGGTGGGCCGGATGCGGGAATCAGTCCATCCGATTCCTGATCATATATCGGCGCGCCGCAGGCCGGAAGATGACGCCGGTGGGCTGGGGTTGGGCCTGTTCACCGGCTCTGCGCGAATCAGGCTCGTAACGCACATTGCCTCCCTCTTTTCCACCCTCNNCTTCCCGGCGGCGGCAGCAAGATCGAAACCTGCGCGTGCCGGCTGGAGGTGCGCGTTTCGCGGCTTCTGCAGCGGGCGTCGATTCCGAAGCGGTATGAGCACTGCACGCTGGAGAGCTACGAGGCGAGTTTTCCAGGCGCCGACCGCTCTCTCGGCGGCGCTCATTTGATGGCGCGCCGGTTCGCCGATGGCTACCCAGCCACGACGGCGGGACGCGGGCTGCTGCTCACCGGATCGATCGGCGTGGGCAAAACCCATCTGGCGGTCGGGATTCTACAGGCGCTCATTGTCGAAAAGAGCGTGCACGGGCTCTTCTGCGACTACCGCGAACTGCTCAAGGAAATCCAGCACTCGTACAACCCTCAGGTCGCGACGACGGAGATGGAGATTCTGCGTCCGGTGTTCGACGCAGAGGTCCTGGTTCTGGACGAACTGGGCGCGGCCAAGCCGACGGACTGGGTGTGGGACACGGTGGCGCTGGTGCTGAACACGCGCTATAACGACAAGCGGACGACGATTATCACGACCAATTACGCGGACCTGCCGCCTGGCGGGACCGGCAACGGTTCCAATGGGGTCAGCCGCGCCGTTCGCGAAGAAACGCTGGGCGACCGGATTGGCGAGCGCATGCGCTCCCGGCTGGCGGAGATGTGCGTAGTGGTGGAGATGCGCGGCGAAGACTTCCGCCGCAACGTGGCCCGCGCGCGCTTTGGCTGAATTCGGCGATCCTTTCGCCTTCCGATGCATCATTCTTAGTGGAGAGACGGGGGAACGAATGGCTACAGAGGAAACCCATCGCCGGCCGCGCGTCCTGATTCTTGGCGGCGGATTTGCCGGGACCCACGCGGCGAAGGCTCTGGCGAAGGTGCCAGTGGACGTGACGCTGGTCGACCGGCGCAATCACTTCACCTTTCAGCCGCTGCTGTATCAGGTGGGTCTGGCGGTGCTGTCGCCCGCCGATATCGCCTCACCGCTGCGCACGATGCTGCGCGGCAACAGCAACACCGAAGTCCTGATGGACGAGGCGATCGGGTTCGACCTCGAGCATCGGCGCGTGAGTTTCCGCAGCGGCGCGGAGATGAAGTACGACTACCTGATGCTCGCCACGGGCGCGACGCACTCCTACTTCGGCCATGATGAGTGGGAGCCGCTGGCGCCGGGGCTGAAGACGATCGAGGACGCCATTGAAATTCGCCGCCGCATTCTGCTGGCCTTCGAACTGGCCGAGCGCGAGATGCTGGAGAGGGGCTCACATCATCCATTGAATTTCGTGATCATCGGCGGCGGGCCTACCGGCGTCGAATTAGCAGGCGCGATCTGCGACATCACGCGCCGCTACATGCAGCGGGATTTCCGGCACATCGATCCGGCACAGGCGCGCGTGATCCTGATCGAGGGCGAAAAGCGCGTGCTGGCGAATTATCCCGAAGATCTCTCGATCAAGGCCGAGGAACAGCTGAAGGCGCTGGGCGTGGAAGTGCATGGCGGGATGCGGGTCACCGACGTGCAGCCTGGATATGTCATTGCCGGGGAGCAGCGCATCGAGTCGGCGGTGACGCTGTGGGCCGCCGGGGTGCAGGCGTCTGGGCTGGGAAAGGTGCTGGGTATGCCTACGGATAAGCGCGGCTGCGTGCTGGTGAACGCAACGCTCAATCCTGAGGGCCATCCGGAGATTTTCGTCTGCGGCGATTTGGCGCATTTCGAGCAGAACGGCCACCAGGTTCCCGGCGTCGCGCAGCCGGCGATGCAGATGGGCGATCACATCGCGCGCATGATCGCAGCGGATCTGAATCATCAGCCGCGCCCGCCGTTTCACTACTTCGACAAGGGCGACATGGCGACAATTGGCCGCCTGGCCGCGGTGGCGAAGGTGGAGTGGCCGTTCAAGGCCCACTTCAGCGGCTTCCCGGCGTGGATTGCCTGGCTGATCGTCCATATTTATTTCCTCATCGGCTTCCGGAACCGGCTGGCGGTACTTTCGCAGTGGGTCTGGAGCTACTTCACCTTCACGTACGGTGTGCGCCTGATCTACGGCAGCCAGGCCTTGCCGGGATGGACGAATAAGGACGGCGTGGAAACCAGTCCCGGGGCGCAGCCCCTCGATCACACCGCGCCCGGCTCGCACACTGAGGTGCCGGCGAAGAGCGCCGCGGCGGATTAGCGGCACTCAGTAGATTGGCGCTTCGCCTTCGGGGCGCGTCTTCCAGCGCCGATGGACCCAGAGCCACTGGTCCGGATAGCGGCGGATAAAGACTTCAATCGCGGCGGTGAACTGCGCGGTGTTAGCGAGGACGTCGTGCTCGTCGTCGCCTGTCGCGATCAGTGGGATCTGTTCGTCGAAGTGCAGGACGTATTTGTCCTCGGCGGGCTCCCAAACCAGAAATCCTGGAAGGACCGCCGCGCCGGTGCGGAGCGCCACCCGCGCCAGACCTGATGCGGTGCAGGCGGGGACGCCGAAGAAGGGCACGAAGACTCCCTGAGGAGGGGTCATGTTGGTGTCCATGAGGATGCCGACGGTGTCGCCGCGCCGCATCGCCTGAAGCAGGCCGCGCGCGAAGTCATCCTTGTGCACAACACGATTGCCGTGCAGGCAGCGGATGTCGTTGACCAGCTTGTCGACGCGGGGATTGTCGAGGCGGCGGATCACCATGGTCATGGGGTGGCCCATGAGCGAATGCCAGAAGCTGGACAGCTCCCATGCGCCGAGGTGACCGGTGACGATGAGTACGCCCTTGCCGCGCTGGCTGGCCGCG
Organism: Acidobacterium sp.; assembly: GCA_003152595.1. GTDB lineage: Bacteria > Acidobacteriota > Terriglobia > Terriglobales > Acidobacteriaceae > Palsa-343. Next base: position 6,558 of record PMAM01000323.1, on the reverse strand, counting down.
AGATAGTGGTTCAGGCCTTCGTAGCGGATGAGATCGCGTGTGTTGTCGCGCGTATAGCAGGGCATCTGGCAGAACTCTCCCAGCTGCCAGCCGAGATGGCGATAGACTCCCCGGAGAAGACGCAGCCGCCCCTCAGCGGGCAACTCGGGGAAGGCCAGTTCGAGGTTGCGCAGTCCGGTGCGGCGAAGATTGGGCAGAACGCACCAGGCCAGGAATCCCAGAGCAGCTCCGGCGCGCCGCGCAGCGTTTCGCGGCAGAGCGCCCATCAGCCGCAGCAGCGTCCAGGCAAACGCATATTCCAGAGCTTCTCGCATCGATGGCGAAGAGTCAGTCTACATGCGGGACGGGATACGGCAGAAACAGTTGCACAAATGGAAGACGCGGAGGCAGAGCCCCCGCGTCGCTCAGTGCTCAATACTTCAGCTACTGCGATTCGTGGAAATACTTGGCCACGGTGCGGACGAAAGGCCGCGCATCCTCCGGCACCGGCACATCGCCACGCAGAATGCTTTGGAAAGTATGCGGCGCACCGTAGAACGTGTCCGTGTCGGCAGTGTTCTGGCTCACTCCGACGCCGCTCAAATCGACGCCGGCAAACAGCCCTTTGCTGCGCGACCAGGTGAGCANNATCTTGAACTGGCTATGCAGCAGGTCCTGAAAGCCCTTCTGATTGACAGCCACCAGTACGAGATCGGTACCCTGTCCGCCAATCTGGAAGCCCCAGGAGCCACCTGCCATCCGGATGAACACGGGAGCGCTCCATCCGTGCGCGGTGTGGCAGGTCACGACCCCCTGCCCGTATTCGGCGCCAAAGATAAAGGCGCCCTTGACCATGCCGGGAACAACACCCACGCAGGTCGCATCCTTGACAATCGAATCGGGAATCGACTTATCCGGGGTCGCCATGATCTCGTTCAGAACATCCCGCGCCGCGTCGAGCCGCGTATCCAGCTTTGTCTTGTCCTGGGCAAGAGCCGGGACAGCCATAGCCAACCCACACAATATGACTACAAATCTTTTCATATCAGTAATTTCTCCATTCAGAAAGATGATCTGAGGGACCCTCGCTATGGTACCGCAAATCTGTTAACCCGCGCACTACGAGCCGATGGACCAACCTTGTCGTGAGACCTGCAAGCCACTCTGAATCAACGCCGTTCGCAGGTGCAACCGGGCTGCCGGACAGCCCCGGCGGCAGAATCGGCCCCCCAAAACCGGGGCACCGCTGAATACGATGCGTCCGGACGACTTTTGGATTGAAAGGGCGGGCGAATGTTGCTGATAACAAACAAAAAATGGGGCTGCGGATGCAGTCGCCTGCCAGCCGTCAGCCCCGTTCCCCAGATCTGCGTTGTAAAGTGACTCAGTTGTAGCGGGGGGTCCCGTAACCGCGCAAGATAACGGAGGTAGGGTGGACTTTCGTAACCGGGCGGCGGATTGGCGGCCAAGCTATTCGTGGCTCGTCTTGGGTTGGACCGGTCGGCTTGGGGCTACCAGCTTATAGAGCCCTGAGACGCCAAAAAAGAGGTCCTTCGTTCCGCGCCTGAAACCCAGGCGAGCATTCGTTCGATCAGGAAAATACCCGCCAAGCAAGAACAACCTTGCGAACCGAGCGGCACGCGTAAAGAACGAAGATTGTTGAGCATAGATGCTGGTTCGGATCCGATGGAGCATCGACCGATATCGCAGCTTGCGTGCCGATCGCCGAAGCGCTTGAGCCCGGTTTGGATCGCGCTCTGCCGCCCCCTCCAAAACGTGGGCACAAAAGGCCTCCGAGTCTTTCTCTACGGTATATTGTTGGGCCCTCACGCCCTCTCGAATCACTCTCCGAATCGTCCGTTTGCGGGGCACCCCAAAGACATTGGCCTCATGCTGCCGGTAGAGGACCAGCACGTCGGCCATCGTTACGACCCGGCCTGCACTGGAGGCCAATAACCAGCACCAATTGTCGTGGCTCTTCACCCGGTCGTGGCGGCCCTCGCTGTCAGCCAGATTCAGCAAATCCCGCCGGAAGATGATCGAGAACCCGGGGGATTCCGCAAACGGATCAAACTCGCCGGCATCGAGCACCCGCGTGCGTGGAAACCAGGGATAGAATTTGCCTCGTTCGCCTGATTCGCGCATCGTCTGTCCGGTGTGGACGACGCCCTGAATACTCGGATCAGCAAAATAACGCGCACACAGGCTGAGCTTCTGTTCCACCCAGAGATCATCCTGATCGCAGAATGCGATCAGATCACCGGTGCACAGGGATGCCGCCTTCAGAAAATTCTCCTCGTATCCCAGCCGAGCAGTATTCCGAAAGACTCGTACCGGAAACGGCGCCTCCGCGGAAAACTCCTCCACGATGTTCAGCGTTGCATCGGTTGATCCATCATCGGTAACCACCAGCTCCACCGGAGGGAGACTTTGCCGCGCCAATGTGTCCAGTTGATCACGAATATATTTCGCCCCGTTGTAGGTCGCCATGGCAATCGAAATCTTCACAGCCACCCCTCGCAATGGTGGATTCCATTGCACATCAACATCACAGATCCGCTCTGCGCCATCGATTCTCCACTCTCAGTATATGGGGGCACGAAGCCGCATCGGCATGCCGGGTCAGGGTGGCCATTGGGGTTAAAAAGTTGCGAATTCTGCGCAGATCGGACATTGCCCGCGTTCGACTCTGCCCACCATCGCCACGCACCATCCGCTCCGCAGTGGCGATGTTACGGAAGCCAGCTGCTTGATTCCTTCGATCAAACTGCGTCCCATGATTGCGCTGGCATTCCCCCGACTCCACTCTCCCGATGATCGAAGCAGCCTGCCGGTCAACGTGGACACTCCCCCCAATCATTGGGCTGCCCCGCCCCCATCCCGGACAGCTATTTAATCATCACACCAATGCCGTAACACCCGCCCGAATCTGTTACGTACTCGCGGTGCTCGAAATCCGACTTAATCGAATCCCAAAGACGCTTCACCTGCGTATCATCGTAGTTGCCCGCAATATCGTGAAAAACAACCATGCCTCCGGGACGCACCAGCGGCGAATACATCTCCCAGTCCTTCTTCACACCTTCGAAAGAGTGGTCACCGTCGATGAACAAAAAGTCGATCGGTTTTCCGCCGAACAATTGCTTGGTCTTTTCCAGAGTTGATTGAGCATGAGAATCGACACGCAGGAGGTGTAATTTTTGCCTGCCCTTCGCAAAGCGTTTGTAGGTTATTGCCTGCCACTTTGTGTACCCACCTCCAAATTTACCTCCGGGAAGATCGATGCTCACGATCGTTGCGTTCGGCCGTGCCAATCGTGTCCACAGGAACAGGGTCCCGCCTCTGGCCGTCCCAACTTCCAGCACCGTTTGCGGTTTAAGTTTCCTGACTTCGCTGAGAAGCGAAGCCAACTCCGCTTCTATCTGAATCGGCTTGATGTGATGCCCGTTATATTCAAATACCAGTGACACCAGCTCCGTCGGTTGGTCAAGACAACTGTCCGCTCTGCGCTTCAGTCTCCCCAACCCCAGTTGTGTCCGTGCAAACTGCACTCCACGCATGCTTCCAGCCTCCCTCTAAGACAACGGTTACTCGTCGAGATTCGCAGGTTTGTCGTCAGATCGCCACAGCGCCGGTCCCGCTTGGCTCACACAGCCGCGTGTGCATTCCTGACGTTCAGCGCCTGCCGCACTACCGCGCGGACCACCGGACTCAGGTTCCATGACCAGACGGTCGCCACGACCACCAGAACCGTCTCCGCCACCATTCTCGCCGACATCACCGACGTTGGACTCAAAACAGCCGCCGTCACCACAATCAGTCCTCCCGGCAACAGCCGCTGCCAGCGTGGAATCCTTCCCCCGACCTTGAATAGCAACAAAGCATCTACCGTCGTCCGCAGCGTCCACGCATATGCGGCGCCGACCAGCCCGAAGGAATGCAGTCCAAACCAAAGAATTCCCAGGAAGGGAATCACTTCGATCGCGTGGAACTTCGCCACGATGTCCGGCCGCCCGCTCGCCTGCAGATGCCCATACGGAACGTAGGCCAGCCCGTTCACCCAGATCCCCACCAGCAAAATAACTCCGATTGGCGCAGCATGTTCTGCAAAACTTCGCCCCACCCAGATCCGCATGAAAACCGGAAACACCGCCACCGCCAGCACAATCATCAGCGTGGTCACCGCAGCCAGCGCCGCCACCGCCTCCGATGCCAGCTGTGCGCTGTCCTCCGCGCTGCTTCGCGACAGCTTCGGAAACAAACTGGCCGCCAGCGCTCCCGGAACCACCGACATGCGGCTGACCATGTTGAAGGGAACCGTATAAAACGCCACCGCCTCCGCGCTCAACAAACTCCCGATCAGCATTCGGTCCATCGTGCTCAACACAGGGGTCAGCACATTCGTGATGGTGATCCATCCCCCATAGGAAAACAGACTCCTCATTTTGGAACCGTCGTAGCCGCCCCCGAGACCCAGCGGCAGCGCGCTCGCCAGCGCCACGAAACTGGGAACCACACCCGTAATCCGTGTCATGAGCACGGCGGGAATCAGCCACGCCAGATCTGGACCGTGCCAGTACGCCACTGCCAGCGGAACCAGCTGCGATAACGCTGCGTTTGCGACATTGATGGTGTTGTACGTTCCAAAGCGTTCCCGCGCCTGTAACGCTCCGCCCAGGACCCCCGTCACAATCGCCAACGGTACCGACGCCGCCAGCCACGGCAAGCTGGCCATTACTTCGCTCCTCATCACCTCCGGCATCTTGAACGCCGACATGAAAATGGGCCGGGCCGCCATGTAAAGAATAATCCCGCCCGCCACCCCAAACCCCAGATTCACCAGCAGCGCGGTCCAGAAGACGCTCTCTCTTTGCTTCGCATCCTCTGCTCTGTGGAAGCGCGCTATGTGGTACGATGCGGCGCGTGTGATTCCCGGATCGAATAGCCCAAAGTACCCCAGAAACAGCCACACAATTGCCAGCACTCCGTACCGCGCATCGCCAATTAGACGCAGGTACGCGGGCACCGTGACAAGACTCACGACGATCGGCGCGATCGAGCCGCCAAGATTGTAAAGAGTGTCGCGTTTAAGGCTCATTTGCGAGGCACGGTTCTACCGTAGAGTAATGGCTTCGACGATCCGGTTGACAATTGATGAAAAGGGTTTGCATGTGCGATGTTCGCAGGACCCTCGAAAACAATCCGATAATCTCTCCTCCATCCGCGATAAGATCCGGCACCAAGGCAGGGCCGAGAGGGTACACACTATCGGAGCCAGTTCCTTCGCGATATGGGGTTCGCTGGTGCCCAGGCAATGGATAGCGGCCCTGCGGGAAAGCCATTCCATCCTCAACTCCTGTCCCTATCGATATCTAAGAATCATAACGTCTCGGTGCATCGGATTCGTCAGGCCGCACCACCTGCCTCATTCTGACGCACGCGGCCCGCATCGGTCAGGCTCCTTTCCACGCGTGCTTCCCGAACAGCAACCGAAGGGGGGTACTTTCGCAGCAGATCCCCCAGTGCGTCGCAAACTTCAGCCACGGAAACTTCATCGATGATATAGTCGGCCGGCTGGGTCGCCAGATCGAGATTCCTGAGAATACGGAAGCTGGGATTTCCCATCGGCAACCACTCGTGAGGAGGCGCCCAGGCGGGAGCGATGATGCAGGCCGGCAGCTGGGCGGCACGGATCAGGTGGAGGATACCCGTATCCAGGGTGAGAGCGATATCTGCCTGCGCGAGAACCGCTGTGAGGACCGAAATAGAGGTGCGGCCGGCGAGGCTGAAGGCATCTTCCCCGATCGCGGTTTGCAACGCTTCAACAGCGAGCGATTCCGATTCTGTCCCCACCAGCGCGATGCGACAGCCATGCTCTCGAATGAGCCAGCGTGCGACGGTTACGAAGCGTTCCTGCCTCCATTGCTTGCGCTGACTCACACGGGTCTGGGTTACGAATACCACGAGCGGTCGAGCCTGCGAAATCTCTGGTAGAGCCAACAGATCGTGTGCAGCGCGGAGATCCTCCATCGTGAAATAGACCCGCGGCTCCAGATCGGACGGAGCGGCGTGCCCGAGCAGTCCTGGCAGCAGGAGGTTGTTCGCGATCTGGCTCTTTTCCGGATCGTAGGCGAGCGACAGGTGTGCCAGCGGCGGAGCCACGGAAAATCCAGCTCGCACGCCGTTCCCGGCCAACATCGTCGCCAGCAACACGCGGGAACGGCCATTCCAGCCCGTAAACAGCGCACACCATGGTTCACCACGAAACGAACGGACGACGCGCCGATAACCACGAACCGCCCCCCAGAAATCGCGGTTGGGATCGGGCGCGGGCTCGAGCCGGGTCACACCGGGGTGATTGCGAAGAACCTCGGCGCCGATCCCCGATCCCACCGCGACGATGTTTGCTTCAGGAACGGCCGATCGTAGAGATTCAATGAGCGGGGTTTCGTGGACCGCGGCACCGAGAAAGGGATGCACCTGAGGAATCAGGAAATTTCGGATTTTGCGCAGATCGGCCGGATCCAGCGACGGAGAAGCTCCGCCGAACACCCGCACCGTTCGCTCGGTGGCGGCGAT
>PMAM01000222.1 GCA_003152595.1 Acidobacterium sp. | reverse complement strand
CGGCCAGAACATGACTGTCGGAGAGTGTAACTCTGCCTCTCCGGCGCTGCCGGTTTTTCTCTCGAACTCGTCGGGCGTGCAGTAGCCAGGGGCCGAGGGCAGTCGCCGCTCGTTGTAATACCGCTCGGTGAACTCGTGGTTGCCGGGGCGTGTACTTGTAACCCTCCATTTGTGCCGAAGGAGTGCTCCATCTACTGCGCAGCCGCCAATCCGATCGAGGTAATCGCCGGCAAGAGAGCGAGCAAGGGAGGCGGCCTCCTGGGCGTGATTGACGGAAGCTCCTCCAAAGGCGTCGCGGCGGAATCCGATCGCAGCATTCGTTCTGGGCCGAGCATGTCCTAAGAGCGACTGTGCTTCACGGCTGATGAGCCCGAACCCCTGTTGATCCGCATCCCTGGCGACGGCTTCCAGATTGAAGCGGCCCGCAGTTTCGTTGCCGCTCTGCCATTCGATTTCGCCGAAAACCAGTCTGGCTTTCATGAGCATGCTTTTCTGGTCCAATTGAGACGCCAGGTGCACGGCCGTCAAGGCATCTATCCGCGCGTGTTGCTCTGAGCCCTCAGCGGTGTCGACCAACGCGGCGAGGATGGTTCTTTTCGTGAAATCTTCTCCGGTTCTTAGGTCAGGTCTGGCTGCCTTTGTAAATACGCTGTCATATTCGCCGAGAGCGGCCTTCGCTGCACTTACTTTTCCCTGCCGCAGCAAAACTTCAGCCAGTTGTTCGGACGCTAAGGCGATGCCGCCCGGGTTATGGGCCGCCCGGTGTTCCTGGATCGCCCGGTTCAAAGTTGCCTCTGCGTCGGACAAGCGTCCTTCTTCCATTTGCGCGACACCGAGGTCCTCGCGAGTTTGAGCAAGCGGGACTGTTTCTCCGATGGAGCCGAGAATTGCAATGGCCTGATTCGACAGCTCTTCAGCCTTATCGAGATGACCTTGCCATATCCGCACGATCGCGAGCCGATGGAGTTGCAGGGCTACTCGGTTTCGTTCGCCGATCTGACGATAGAGAGCGAGGGACTGGGTAAGCTCCATGTCGGCCAGCTCGAGGTGGCCCTCCACGGTCGCCTGGATCCCGAGATCCATCAACCTCCCCGCAATGCGGCTACGGTCGTCCACCTCACGGCTCAATGCAAGCGACTGCTGATATAACCGGATCGCCTCTTTATGGTCTGTAAGCGACGCAATATCCGCCATGATGCTGAGGGCATAAGCTTCTTCCTGTTTGTTGCCGGTGTCGCGAAAAATCGCCAGCGCCTGTTTGCAGAGCCTGTTGCCTTCCGCCGAACTCACGTAATACATCCGAACCTGCGCCAGCGCGCTAAGGGCGCGTCCGAGGGTGGCTCTGTCTCCGGTCTGCTGGCTGATGGAAACAGCGCTGCTGTAACTGGCCGATGCTCCATCAGGATCGCCCTGCTGCCAATGGACGCGTCCTTCGTCGATCAGAAGCCGGGCGACGGCTGAACGATCCTCGACAGCCGTGTAGCGGCTCTCCGCGTCTTTCCAGAGCGCAAGCGCCTCTGCGAAGTTCCCCAAACTCCGCAGGGCTTCGCCCTCCTGCTCTTCAGCACGGGCGACCAGTTGGGTTGCATGGGACCGCCCTGCCATATCCGCTGCGCGGGCGGCAGCCTCTCTCTCCCGGCGAAAGTCGGAGATCGATGACGCCGCTTCTGCGTCCGCGATATCGATGCGTGCCTCGTCATCGGCGGCAACAGAAGATTGACGCAGCTGGCCTATCGTATCCAGCGCGGTCAGAGGCCTGCCCGCCAGCACCTGAGCGTGGGCGAGACGAATGCCGTTTCCCGCACCTTCGGGAAAGAGCTGAAACAACCTTGAATAGGCACCCACCGCGTTGTCCCACTGGTAATTGGTCTCGTAGAACTGGCCTTCAATGAGAAGTTTTTGCTCCGTCGCGAGCGTTCCCGACAGGTCAACGGCACGCTTCGCCTCCGTTCTGGCATCCGCCGAAAAACCAAGGATCGCGTCCGCAGTGCTCAACGCTGCATGGGATAGTGCGTGACTGGGTTCCAGCGCAATTGCCCGCTGCAGCAGGATACGCGCATCCACGGGATCGAACCTTTCGATCTCTTCAGTCCCTTCAGCATAGAAACGGGCTGCGTCCGGATTGACGGGCAGCATGGCTCGCATGGAACTCAGGCCTGCGCTGTCCAGCGGAGGAAGACGAAGTTTCCGTCGCAGCTGGATTCCCGCACTGGTTGCCAGATCGAAGATCTCCGAACGAGAGCCGGTTGCGCTGACGGAAAAGAGCAACTGGGCGGAATGCGCGTCGCGAACCTCCACGTCCAGTCTCATTCTGCTTTGGTCTTCTTCCCCGGAACTTGCGTAGGAGCCGGAGAGCACAAAGTCGGATCCCAGGTTACGGCTCATCCGGGCAAGGACATCCGGATCGAGCCGGGCGAGGTCTCTGAGTCCCTGCTCGGCTCGGAACCGGTCGATCTCGCTTCGCGGAATTGCGCGCAGGCTGCTCCCCGCGGTCAGGTCGCTGGTCAGCCAGTCGGTCAGAGCAGCCGAAAGCCACTGCTCCGCGGGGTTTCCGCTCAGATTAGTGAACCCGAGGATGGCGATCGACAGGTGCGGGGCCGGGAGAGACGTTCTTACGTGGATCAGCCATCCGGAAAGCAGACCGATCGCCAGAACCAACCCTGCAACCGCCGTACCCCACGCGCGGCGCCTGCGAATGAAACCCCGAAACGCGGTGCGAGCCACAGGGCTTTCAAGCCTGGTTGCCGTTCTGCCGGCCGATGCCAGGTTTCCTGGGGAGGGTGCGGAATCCGCAGGGGACAAAAGGGCCGATGTTTCCGAGTGCGCCGTACCGTTCCCCTGATGTCGGTCTGTGACGATGTCCGACGACTTGGCTGCGCTCCGAGCTGCTTCGGAGGTCGAGCCGCCGTTCCGATGGATAAAGTCGACATCCGCAATGAACCGGTAACCGGTGCGGCTCAGAGTCTGAATGAAGCGTGGATTTGCCGGGTCATCGCCAAGTGTGGAGCGAACCTTATGGACAGCTTTGTTCAGGCGTTGATCGAACTCTCCATGCGCTTCATCCGGCCAGAGCAGATCGATCAAATCGTCGCGTTCGACGATCTGCCCCGGTTCCTCCAGGAGCCGGGCCAGAAGCTGTGCCGGCTTTTGTTCCAGCCGGAGGCGTAGCCCGTGCTTTCGTAGCCGCAGCGCGACAAGGTCGAACTCAAACGTCGACCAAACGGCCAGACGGCCCTCTTTAAGCGGGCTTGGCATGCCAGGCGCCTTCAACCTCCGGACGGGGTGGCGCTTATCATACCCAGCTTTCTTCTTTGTTGTCCATCACTTGCATGGGAACAAAACGGAACGAACTCGGAACTTGCGAGGGACCGCACGGTTCCGACACATTGCTGGCGACCGGCTGATGTCTGCCCCCACTCTCCGACATTGGCACTTAGGAGATACCCGATGGCCCAGATCGGTTTCGTTTCCCAATTTGCGTTTCTGCCACGCCTCCCGTACCGCCCGTTCATCGCTGCCGTGGTTGTCGGCTCGCTGGCAGGCATGGTGGGTTGCGGCGGAGGCAACGGCCAGAACAGTAACAGTGGCACGACGACAACTCCCGCGCCGGTCATCGGCAGTTTGTCGCCAGCCTCTGGGCCAGTGGGAACCTCGGTGACGATCGCAGGCTCGAACTTTGGCGCAAGCCAGGGAACCAGCACCGTCACCTTCAACGGCACGGCGGCGACACCGGCCAGTTGGAGCGCCACCAGCATCGCAGCGCCCGTGCCGAGCGGCGCCACCACGGGAAATGTGGTCGTTACCGTGGGCGGACAAGCCAGTAACGGTGTCAGCTTCACCGTGACGGTTCCGGCACCCGCGATTGCCAGTCTGTCGCCAACCTCCGGACCGGTGGGGACCGCGGTGACCATCGCAGGCTCGAATTTTGGCGCAAATCAGGGAACCAGCACTGTAACCTTCAACGGCACGGCGGCGACACCGGCCAGTTGGACCGCGACCAACATCGTTGCGCCGGTGCCGAGCGGCGCCACCACGGGCAATGTCGTAGTGACCGTAGGCGGTCAGGTCAGCAATAGCCTGGCATTTACAGTCGGAGCAACATCAGGGAGCAGCGTTATCGGAACGGCCTCTTTGGGTGCCCCGATCGCCAACGCACCGGTGACACTCGTTGATGCTAACGGAGACACGAGCATGGCCACGACCGCCGCGGATGGTACTTTCACGGTCGACACAGGGGGACTCACGCCGCCCTTCCTCGTCAAAATCGTGACGGCCAGTTCTTCCGGCACTTTTCCTTCAGGAACCACGCTCTACAGTGTCAGCGCCGATGCCAAAACCAGCACAAACATCAACGTCCACGCGCTGTCGGATCTGATCGTCCGCTCTTATTACAGCGCCCAGGGAATCGATGTGGATAATGCCTTTGCGAATCCCACCGTATCCGCCAACGCTGCGCCCACTCCTCTGGCTGTTCAGACCATGGCGAGCGCAGTGATTCAGGCTATGCAATTGTGGTTCAGTGCCGCAGGTATCAGCGTGACGCCCGCCGCGCCATCGAGCGGTTCGATCAACCTGATCTCCAGCCCCTTCATCGCGAACGACACCGGCCTTGATTCCGTGCTGCACAGCATAACAACCGAAACCGTCAACGCCGGCAACGGCGCTGTGACTGCCATGACGGTGGCTGCCGGCACGATCACAGAATCCATTGCTCCGGCCTATTCGTCCGGCACAGCAACGATGGTGATCGTAACTACGAACAGCAGTACCGGCATCTCTTCGTCGGAGGCAATCACCGGCCTCGCTCTCACCACCGCTCAGCAATCGGCGATCGGCGGAATCGACGCTCAGCTCGTGGCCTTCGAGAACACCGCCAACTCCGATGGCGCCGGGCTGACCGGCAGCGATCTTCTGCCATACTTCGCCAGCGATTATTTGAACGATGGCGTCAATGCCACCGAATACGCCGGCAGCTTAGCCAGCGACCTTGCGGGCGTCACTCTGTCCAATCTCCAGGTGTCGAACATCAGGAGTGTGGACACGAGCACGAACGTCGCGGACGTCGTGGTGGCTTTAATGCAAAGTGAGGGCGGTATAAGCCAAAATGCCACGCAGGAGTTCATCTTCAAACTGGAAAACAGTAATTGGCTGATTTACGGTGACCAGCGAGCGGGCCAGGTCGCGGCTACGGCGCAAAGCCGTACGTCGCAGGGCGCGCCGTCTCTCGGCGCCGGGGTTTCCAATGGGATCTACATCGACACTGAGGTGGACACTCCCGCCACGCTGGGCGTCACGAAGGTCACAGTTAGCGGCGGTGGGAACATCTGGAACGGCACGGCTACGAGCACATTAACCCAGGGAGCCACGGTCATCTCGAATGGACAGTCCATCGACGATTTCTATCTGCTGTCGCAGCCTCTGGGCAGCAACATCAGCCAGTTCCCCGCGCCGGGCACTCAATTCACATTTAACCTCACCGCGCCTTCCGGCAATCTTCAGTACTCCGTTCCGAGCAACGCCTTTACGACGGAAACCGTCAGCTTCTCCGGCGTTTCGAACAACTCGGGGAGTGGCCCCCTCTCGGCTGTGGTTGGGAAGACCCTTACTTATCAATGGACCCTTCCCACAACGTACGCGATCGGACAGGTAGCCCTCTATGCCTATGTTGCCGACGGAACTGCCGTCAGTCCGGCGACTCATACCTGCGAGATTGACGGTCCTGCGTTGACCGCCGCTTCGACGTCGGGCTCTATCGCGATTCCGGCGAACATGTCAGTCTGCGGACTGAGCGACGCGATTGCAGCTGTTCAGATTTTTCTCGAAGTAGACGGCGTGAATGGTGAGGAGGCCTTCGATGAACTTTCATACCCCTACTAACTCCCGGGGCGTTCGGGATCGAGGAGTCGTAAACTCTCCGGGGCGGACTGGTTCAACGATTCGCTGCTGCTTCGCGATTCCAGCCTCGATTGCGACCTGCCCCCAGGTCTGCACACGGGAAAAAAGGGGCGGGATCACCGCGTAGAAGGGAACTACCCTCACCTTTCGCCCAGAGAAGAATACGATTGGGCCGGCGGTGACGATCTTCCTCTGGTCCTTGCCGGCTGCACCCAGCTTCATATAGCGCTTGTGCAGCCGATGCTGCGTTTTCCACGCAATCTCTTTCGCCTCCTCGGAGATGCTCTCCTGTCGTCGGCGCAGTCCATACCAAATGCATCCAAACCCAAAAATCGTAACTTTTCCTGCATGACCGGCTCCTTTCCGCTAGTGGCTCTGAACTGCGTGTCCTGATAAACACACAGCCTAACCCACGATCCGCGCATCGGCGCCGGTCACTCCATACTGACTGTATGCGACAGTTGGGGGCGAAGATTTCCAGTGCAATCGACAAAGCTGTCTGCCCGTTTCCGGACAGGGTCTCTGAATATGAACAGAAGCTGCTTCCCGTCCACCGTTATTCGTTCTGATTCGACGCGTATTTTCAGCGGTTTACATTCAATGGAAAAGGAACGCCAATTGCCGTTACACTATGCGGCATTCCCCGGAGCTCTCCATGAATGGATGGTTGCAGGATCTGCATTACGCACTGCGGCAGTTGCGCAAGTCGCCTGGGTTTACGCTTACAGCCGCCCTGACCCTGGCCATGGCGATCGGCGCGAATGCCGTCGTGTTTGGCGTCATGAACGGCCTCGTTCTGCGGCCTCTCGACGTCCCCGAGCCACAAAGCCTCTATTCGATCGAACGGGTGGGCAACCAGGATACTAGCCAGTCGTATCCCGACTACCTCGACCTGCGTGAACGAAATCGCAGCTTTAAGGATTTGGCTGCTTATGGGATTCCGCAAGTGGGACTCGATGCAGGCCACGGCCCTGTTGCAACCTGGGGCCTGGAGGCAACGGGAAATTACTTTGATGTGATGGGCATTCAACCCTGGCTCGGCCGCTTCTTCCACGCTTCCGATGAACACGGCCCGAACAGCGCTCCTTTCATCGTGTTGAGCTATGCCTTCTGGCATTCACAATTCCAGGATGACCGCAGCGTGCTCGGTCGCATCCTCCAGGTAAATAAGCATCCGTTCACAATCATCGGTGTAGCTCCGCCGACATTCCGCGGGAGCCTGGTGTTTTACTCGCCCAATTTCTACGTGCCGGTGGTCAACCGGGAGCAGGTGGACGGCGTGAACGACTTGAGCGATCGTGGAAGCCGCGAGCTGCTTCAGGTAATCGGACATCTCAAGCCAGGAGTGACTCGCCCGCAAGCCTCTGCCGACGACATTCCCGGACTTGCCATCTGACTACGACTGAACTCGTCGCATTCGTTTCTGGGAACTCTTGCTGCAGGGTCGCAATGTGGCGAACAACGCCCGCCGCAACAATGGAATGTCTCATCGAATGTTCGGTCCATATTTTTGGTTGTGCGCGGGAGTTTCATCGACTGCGATTGCGATTGGCTACTGGGTGGGGGCTTCCAACTCACCTGTCGTTGCCGCCGTGGTTCCGGCTGGATTTGGTTTGCTGGCACTGGCATTTGGCGTAATCGGCAAGGGACGCGTGCCTATTCAATCGGCGGAGAAAGACTCAACTCAAGGGTCGCGGCGGGACCCTGATCATCTCACCTTTGAAAGCGCACGGTCGCCGGTTAGGACGAGGAACAACTGATGCCGGTTCAAATCCATTTCTTCCGCAGCAACCAGACTTTGATCGTTTGCGTAAGGCACGAGTAGGCAAGCAGTGTGACGAGCAGAATCGGCCAGTAAAGCCCCGGCAGGTGTGCGAGGCCAAGCGATGAGGCGAGTGGTGAGTACGGAAGCCACGCTCCGAAGGCCATGATAGCCATTGTTGTCAGAGTCAGAGACCAGCTTGCGCGGCTCTGAAAGAAGGGGAGTTTATTGGTGCGAATGATGTGGATGATGAGTGTTTGCGTCATGATGGACTCGACGAACCAGCCAGTCTGAAACAACGGAGCGCGGGATGGATCCCAGCACTTGAACAGGTAGAGCATGACGAAGAAAGTGGTGTAGTCGAAGATCGAGCTGATGGGTCCAATGCAGAGAATGAACCTCTTGATTTCTCCGACGTCCCAGGGCCGCGGCCGCGCCACCAGTTCTTCATCCACCGCATCCGTCGGAATAGGCACCTGAGAGAAGTCATACAGCATGTTGTTCGTCAATATCTGGATCGGCGCCATCGGGATGAACGGGAGAAAGGCGCTCGCTCCAAGCACGCTGAACATATTTCCAAAGTTGGAGCTGGCTCCCATCCGGATGTACTTGAGAATGTTCGCGAAGACTTTTCGTCCTTCAATCACGCCCCCTTCGAGCACCATGAGGTCTTTCTCCAGCAGAATCAGATCTGCCGACTCCTTGGCGATGTCCACGGCCGTATCCACTGAGATGCCGATGTCCGCGGCATGCAGTGCGGGNNACGATCCGCTGCTTGTGAGCAGGAGTAAGACGTGCGAAAAGCGTCGTCTTTTCCGCCGCATCCGCCAATTCCCCGTCGGACATCGTCTCCACGGCGTCGCCCAGAAGCATTGGATCGGGTTCGAGCCCCACGTCCCGGCACACCTTGCGGCTGATCAGGTCGTTGTCGCCGGTGAGGATCTTCACTCCTACACCGTGCTTGTGCAGGGCCTGGATTGCAATTGCCGCCGTACCCTTGGGCGGATCGAGAAATGCAACGTACCCTTTAAGAACGAGGTTGCGCTCGTCCTCCTTTGAGCAGGACTGCTTCCCCGGTAGTTCCTTGACGGCTACAGCCAGAACCCGGAAGCCATCGTTGCTGAGGCTCGCATATTCATCCCGCAACCCTTTCATCAGCCCGGGATCCATGGGCGACAGCTTCCCGTCCAACTCGAATTGAGAGCACTGGTGGAATATCTCTTCCGGAGCGCCTTTGGTGAGCAGGATTGCTTTACCTTCAGGAGTTTCCACCATGACAGACATCATGCGCCGGCTGAAGTCGAATGGGACTTCATCGAGCTTCTTATACTTTTCGATCAGCGATTGTTGATGGAAATCCGAACTATTCAGAATCGCCGTGTCGAGCAGATTCTTGAGGCCGGTCTGGAAGTGGCTGATGATGTAACCGTCCAGCAGCACCTCGTCGGTTTCTCGTCCCGCTACGTTGCAATGCCGCTGCAGGACGACACGATCCTCGGTCAGCGTGCCGGTCTTATCCGTGCACAGTACGTCCATCCCGCCAAAGTTCTGAATCGCATTGAGCCGCTTGACGATCACTTTCTTGCGGCTCATCGCGATGGCTCCCTTGGAGAGGCACACGGAGACGATCATGGGCAGCATCTCGGGGGTGAGACCCACGGCCACGGCCATCGCGAAGAAGAACGCGCTCTTCCAATCGTGCTTGGTAAAGCCGTTGATCAGGAAGACCAGAGGCACCATGACCGCCATGAGTTGGATCATCAGCCATGTGAAGCGGCTCAGGCCGCGGTCGAAACTGGTCGGCGGCGCTTGCTCCGCAAGCGCGCCGGCCATGTTACCCAGATAGGTGTTTACTCCCGTGACGACCACAACTGCGGTTGCCGTGCCACTTTCAACGCTTGTTCCCATGAAGCAAATGTTCTTGAGCTCGGTCGGCGAATTGGAGGCCTTGGGGTCCGAATCATGGAACTTCTCAACGGGATAGGACTCACCGGTCAACGTACCCTGGCTGACGAACAGGTCCTTGGCAGTGAGAATCCGTACATCGCCGGGGATCATGTCGCCTGCATGCAGATTGATGATGTCCCCAGGGACCAGGTCGCGTAGCGGCATTTCCAGCGCCTTGCCATCCCGAAAGACATTGGCGGTCACGTGGATCATGGCTTTGAGCTTCGCCGCCGCCGAGTCCGCCCGGGCTTCCTGCACGAATCGAAGAGTAGCGCTGAGCACCACCATGCATGCCATCACCGTCCCGGCGCGCGCGTCACCCGTGGCAAAGGAGATCGATGAGAGAGCTGCCAGCAGAATCACCAGTGGGTTGCGGAGAATCATCAAGAGGCGGATAAACCAGCCTCGCCGGCGTTCCTGCGCCACTTCGTTCGGGCCCGCGGTGCGCGCTCTCGCTTCGGCCTCCGCCTGGGTCAGGCCCCTGGGTGTCGTGCGCAGCGACTGAAGCAGAGCATCGCCGTCCTTCCCCGCCGCATCGAGGACGGCGGAGGAGATGCGGATGTTGTGGTTCCTGGCCCTTGCAACAAACGAAGACTTGTCCGAAGGTGCCGGACTTTCCGCCGGGTCAACGCCCGCCGGGCCTTCCTTCTCGGCTGATTCTTCTACCGTAGAATTCGTATCGGGTGCTGTCATCGCGCTCTCGACCGCACTTCTACTCCGTTATCTCAAGTACTTCAATAGCAGTCGTGTCGCCTCGTCGCTTCCGCTAATGTGTTCCTCGAACGTTCGCATCCTAAGTGTAGCGAGGTCGAGAACTCCCGAGTGATTCGCCACTCGTAGCTTGACCCTTGAATTCTCAGTGAGCGCGTGATCGTCGATGCACTCTTTGAATCAGCATTCTGGGCGTGTCACCGGCAAACCGGAAATTACACATTGGTCAACATCGGGCCGTAGTATTGCCGAGTCGTTATTTCCGTATAGCCGACCGTTCAGACATTACGACACACAAGCCCGTTTATCAGTAGGAATTGCGAGACCCGGAGTATGATCAGACCGATTTGCACCCATAGTTGTTGCGTATGCGATTCGAAGGAATTGATCTTCCAAGCGCGATCCTAGACGCCCAGGCAAACCGTGAACTCGTCATCTTTGCAGGAGCTGGAGTCTCAAAGTCCCCGCCTTCCAATCTCCCGGATTTCCCCGAATTAGCGAATGGGCTCGCGAATGGGACCGCCGCGCTGGGGAAGGGTGAGGATGTCGATCGGTTCCTTGGGAAGTTGCCCGAGAACCTTAACATTTACGAGCGTACACGGCGGCTGCTCTCTGATCCGTCTTCCAAGCCAAATTCGTTGCATCGCGACCTGCTGAGGGTGTTCTCGGACCATTCATCGGTGCGGCTCGTGACGACGAATTTTGATGATCATTTTGCTTCCGCGGCACTTGAAGTGTTCTCTGGAGAATGCCCCGAACTCTTCTTTGCTCCGGCATTGCCTGTCGGGAACGATTTCGCTGGCATCGTCCACGTGCACGGAAGCGTTCGGAAGGATTCCCGTAGGATGGTGCTCACCGACAGCGACTTTGGCAGGGCCTATCTTACTGAAGGCTGGGCCCGCCGATTCATACAAGATCTGTTCCTAAGCTTCACAGTCCTCTTTGTCGGGTATAGGCACGATGATCCGGTGATGCATTATCTTGCGCGCGGACTCCCTCCTTCAGAGCCGCGGCTGCGAGGTAACCGACG
>PMAM01000301.1 GCA_003152595.1 Acidobacterium sp. | reverse complement strand
CCCGGCACGTTTCTTGCTGTGGATTGGCAAGCGACTCACCCAAGCCGAACATCGGCTTGAGTGAGGCACCTGTTATGAAGACGCACGCCCGCGTCACTCGTCGCGCAGAAGTACCAGCGGGTCGAGCGATAACGCACGCTGGGCGGGGATCCACGTTGCGATGAGGCCGAGGAGCGCCATGGCGAGGACGACTCCGGCGAGCACGAGCGGNNTGGCTTCATAAACGATGAAGGAGAGAACGCGGCTGGCCAGGATGCCGAGGCCGAGTCCGGCGAGTGATCCGATCGCGAGAAGGCGGAGCGCGCGGCCGAGTGCGGCTTCGAGGACTTCCCTTCTCTGCGCGCCGAGGGCGATGCGGATGCCGAGTTCGCGCATACGGCGGCTGACCGACCAGGCGGCCATGCCGAAGATGCCGGTGATAGAGAGCATAGCGCCCATGATGCCGAGGACGCCGAGCGTCATGGTGGCCATGCGCGCCGGGAAGAGGACGACCTCAAGGAAGTTGTTCCAGGTATCGACCTGGGCAAGGAGGCCGGAGTCGATGCCGCGCAGCTTGCCGCGAATGGCGGTGGTGAGTTGCCGCGGGTCGCGCGGCGAGCGCACGACGAGCGAGATCTGCATGGCGGGCGACTGCAGGCTGGAGAGAAACACGGCCGGCTCGTCGCCGTCGGTCAGGCCGAGATACTTGCCGTCTTCGACGACGCCGACGATCTGGACGCGAGTGCCATCCTGCAGCTTGTAGTAGCGGCCGAGCGCGGCGTCGATGGAGTGGAACATGTCGACAGCGAAGCGGCGATTGACGACGGCAACGGCGGGCGCGCCCTTGCCGTCATGCCAGGAGATGTCGCGGCCAGCGAGCATGGCCGTGCCGGCGGCAGCGAAGTAATCCGGAGAGATGTCGTATCGGAAGGGCCTTGCGGCGGCGCTGGCCGGGCGCAGATCGGTGGCGCTCTCTTTGAAGATATTGGCGCGGAAGGCCGCGGTGTAGACCAGGGGCGGGTATTGGTTGACGGAGCCAACCCGCTGCACGCCGGGGATGGACTGCATGGCGAAGAGGAGTCGCTTCTGCATGGCGGGCACCTGGTCGATGGTGTAGCCGGACTGAGAGAGATTGGCGACGACGAGCATGGTGTTGCGCGGATCAATGCCGATGGGGGCGTGGAGGGAGCGCATCATCCCGCGGATGGCGACAAGGGAGGAAGTGACGAGCACGGCGCAGATGGCGATCTGAAGGACGAGCAGCACGTCGCGCAAGGTGATGCGGCGTCCGAGACGGGCGCTCGATCCGGCTTTGACGATTTCGTACGGGTTGGCGCGGAGGACCTGGCGCACGGGAACCATGCCGAAGAGGAATGCGCTGACCAGGGAGAGGAGGAGAGCGAGGAGGACAACCGCGGGTCCGGGGTTGACGGGCAAGGTAAGCGGTGCGCCGCCGAAGGGCTGCCAGACCGCGATGCGACGGAGCAGGAAGATGCTGACCATGAGTCCGGCAGCGCCACCGGCGAGCGCGATGAGCATGGCCTCGGTGAGCAGACCGCGGACGATGCGACGGCGGTTGGAGCCGAGGGCGAGACGGAGAGCGATTTCACGGGCGCGGTCGGCGGCGCGCGCAGCGAACAGGCCGCCGAGATTGGCACAGGCGGCGAGGAGGATCAAGCCGGCGAGGAGCATGAGTCCGCCGATGAATTCCTTCGCGGGAGTACTGAAGGAGGTGAGGCCGGTGCGGCCCAGGACGAAGTGTTTCTGGCCGCATTCTTTGGGGTAGGTCTTTGCGAGCCACGCGCCGATGGCATTGACGTCGGCGCTGGCCTGCTCCGGCGTGACGCCGGGTTTGAGGTGGCCCATGGCTTCAAAGATGGCCTGGGTGCTGCCGCGGTCGTGCAGGAGATCGCTGCCATCGACCTGAGCCTGGTTGACGATGGGCATGAAGTAGTCGGGCGAGACGAACATGAGCGTGCCGTGAAAGCCGGACGGCGCGACACCGATGATGGTGAAGGGCTGTTTGTCGAGCTGGACGACGCGGCCGATGACGCCGGGGTTGTCGTGGAAACGCACATGCCAGTACGCGTGTGTGAGCACGATGTAGGGCGCGCTGTTGGGGCCGCGTTCGTCGGACTGGTCGAAGAAGCGGCCGAGGAAGGGCTGGAGGCGGAGGACACTGAAGTAGTTGCCGGTGACGGCGTAGCCGTTGGCGCTCTGCGGATCGCCGCCGGTATCCATGCCGGTGAAGACCATCTTGAACGCGGCGAGGTCTTCGAAGGAGTGGTTCCGGGTGCGGAGGTCGAGGTAGTTGGGGTACGACTGCAAACCGGCATCGATGCCGTACTCGGTGCCGTAGAGGTTTTCGGCGTGCGGGACGTTGAGCGGGCGCAGGATGAGGCCGTCCATCAGGCCGAAGACGACGGCGTTGGCGCCGATGGCGAGCGTGAGCGTGGCGATGGCGGCGAAGGTAAAGCCGGGAGATTTGCGCAGGACGCGCAGGGCGAAGCGGAGGTCGGCGAAGAAGGTGTCGAGAAAGTGCGCGCCGAGGGCTTGGTGGGATTCTTCACGGAATTTCTGGTAGCCGCCGAATTCGATGCGGGCATTGCGTTCGGCTTCGGCGCGGGGGAGGCCGGAGCGCACGAGGTCGTCGGCGCGGCACTGGATGTGGGCGAGTAACTCATCGTCGATGTCGCCGGCGGTTTGGGTGGGACGAAGGAACTTCGCGGCGACGGAGCGGAGCCAGGAGCTGAGCAGGGCGAGCGGGTTCATGTCACACTTCCTCGGGCTGTGCGGCGAGCGCGGACGACATGGCAGCGGCGAGGCGGTTCCAGCCCTCGGTTTCTTCGCGGAAGCGCTTGCGGCCGGCGGCAGTGAACTCGTAGAACTTGGCGCGGCGGTTGTTGTCGGAGGTGCCCCAGCTGGGTTTGAGCAGGCCCTGGCGCACGAGGCGGAAGAGCGCCGGGTAGAGCGCGCCCTGCTCGATGAGGAGAGCGCTGCCGGAGATCTGGCCGATACGGAGAAGGATGCCGTAGCCGTGCAAAGGCCCGAGCGAGACGGCTTTGAGGATGAGCAGGTCGAGGGTGCCNNGTTCTCCTAAGTTGTCAAGGAGAGGGACTAGCCGTCCAGAGTTGGAAGTTTGCGAAGGATCGCGCTCGCGCGCGATGCCCACCCTGATCGCGCAAAGAGCGCGCGGTCAGAATGGGGCACCCAGAGCCTTGTCATAATGGCGGGATGCGGATCGGAGTGATTTCGGACACGCATGGATTGCTGCGGCCGGAGGCGGTGGTGGCGCTCGCCGGGGTGGATCACATTCTGCATGCGGGCGATGTCAGGGATGCGGCGATTCTGGACGCGTTGCGAGCGATTGCACCGGTGACAGCGATCCGGGGAAACATCGATCGCGCGGGCGAGTGCGCGCGGTTGCCGGCGACGGAGATGGTGGAGCTGGGTGGTGTCACCTTCTATCTGTTGCACGATGTGAAGGAGCTGGATCTGGATCCGGTGTCGGCAGGGATCAGGGTGGTGGTGAGCGGGCACTCGCACAAGCCGGGGATCGAGTGGCGGAAGGGCGTGCTGTATCTGAATCCGGGCAGCGCGGGGCCGCGGCGGTTCTCGCTGCCGGTGACGGTGGCGATGGTGATGGTTAGCGAGGGCGAGCCGCGCGCGGAGATCGTGGAGCTGAAGCTCTAGTAGACCCAGCTGCAGTCGCGATCGAAGTCCGTCGTGTCGGAGCGGATCCACGTGTTGCCTTGCTTCGCGACGGCGAAGATGCCGCCACTGCCGCAGAAGCCGCCGCAGTTCCTGATGACGGAGACGAGAGCGTGCGTGTGGGAGCGGTCGAAGCCGGGGACGCCGAGGAAGCGGACGTGGTGCAGCTTGCTGTACGCGGAGCAGCGGGCTGAGGTCGAGTCGTGCGTCTGCAGGCAGGCCTGCGCCTGGACGGTGTCGGCGGGGGAGAGCACGGTGGAACCCTGGGGGACGGTGAACTTCTGCTCCCAGAGATGGCTTTGCTGGTTGGCGGCGACGAAGGCGTCGTTCATCTCGTGTTCGATGGGCGTGGTGGGCTTGAGGCAGCTGCCGCCGACCTGCGGGATGTCGGTACGGGACTCGGCCGCGAAGACGAGTGGCTCGTCGCTGGGAGTCTGGTAGAGCGCGGAGTAGACCNNACGGAGCGGTCCGGAACGGAAGGGCGCGGCGGCGCGGCGTGGTGGCGGGGGATGAGGCGCAGGACGATGATGGCCACGGCGATCAGGACGAGGGCGAGACGGACGCCGGCGCGCGGTGAGAGGCGCATAGAGACAGGGTACAGGGAGCAGGGTACAGGGGCCGGCGTCGCGGACTCGCGGGGATTGGATTGGTGCCGATAAGGAGGGGAGGAGAAGCCGGAGAGCATGACTGCATTGGCAGTGGTGGAGCAGGAGATCGCGCGTCTGGAGGGGTATCTGGACCGGGCGATGGCGGAAGTGTTTGGGACGATGATGGGCCTGCCGTGCGCGCCGGCGGGGGAGGCCGAGGCGGTGGAGGGCGAGACGGTGGCGGCGCTGATCGGGCTGGCTGGAGCGCTGACCGGGACGGTGGTGGTGCAGTGCTCGCGGGCCGGTGCGATGCGGGCGTGCGGGTGCCTGACGGGCGTGGAGTCGACCGAGGTGGACGCGACGGTGCGGGACGCGATGGGCGAGGTGGCGAACATGGTGTCGGGGGCGTGGAAGGGCTACGATCCGGAGCTGGCGTCGAGGTGCCTGCTGTCGACGCCGACGCTGGTGGTTGGGAAGAGGTACGAGCTGTTCAGCCGGCGGGCGCTGATCCGGATCGAGCGGAGCTACCGGTTCGAGGAGCATGTGTGCGCGGTGACGATCTCGTGCCAGCGGGGTTGAGGACCGGGCACCGGGCTCCGGGGTTCCGTTGGATTTCCGGAACCAGGGGGGGTTCGACCCCTCCGGCTTTCATAGAATCAAGAGCTTGCGGAGGGGTCAACCCCCTCTCTATTGTCGATTGAGTTAATAGTTCCGGCTGCTCTTGCGGCCGCGCTGGGCCGGGGCGCATTTGTCCTGGGAGCGGGGTGGGCGGGAGATCGTGGTTTCGCCTGTTGTGCGCTTTTTGTCGGGGCGTTTTGTATTTTCCCGAGGGGACAAGTTACAGGTAATTGATTTTGGGGCACTTGCGTCTGTTGACAAATTTGACAACATTGGCACCGACGGCGGGGCGGTACCTAAGTCATGTTGGCGGGCGATGGCACGGGTGGCGCTCGGCGGCATGGACGACCTCCTTTCTGACAAGAGAAAAGGCCGCGCGCGGCGGCCTTTCTTTGGATCTCGACAGGGCGGAAAAGATTTCTTTGCCCCTATTTTTGGAGGGTCTTAGGAAGCAAAACGC
>PMAM01000251.1 GCA_003152595.1 Acidobacterium sp. | reverse complement strand
GCTGCGACTTCCTTCGGAAGGCATTCAACCTCGATGTCGGGCGCGATACCGTGGTTCTCGACTTCGAACTGGCCCTTCAATCCGTAGAGCGCGGTGCGCGGGGCAGTGATGGTGCCGCCATCGAGCAGGACAGGATAGCCGCCGATGCCGACGAGTCCACCCCAGGTGCGGACGCCGATGAGCGGGCCCAGGCCGGCCTTGCGGAAGTACCACGGCATGAGGTCGCCGCCGGAGCCGGCCGACTGGTTAATGAGCATCGTCTTGGGACCGAAGATGGCGCCTTCGGGATCGGTGACGTCTTCGCCTTCGCGCGTCTCGTAACGCGCCATGGGAACGCGACGCAGCGTATCGATGACGTTGTCCGCGATAGAGCCGCCTTCGTTGTAGCGTTCATCGATGATGACGCCTTTCTTATCGATCTGGGCGAAGAAGTAGCGGTTGAAGTTGGTGAAGCCCGGGCCGCCGGTGTTCGGCATATAGACGTAGGCGACCTGGTGATGGGTCATCTCGTCGACCTTGCGCCGGTTGCCTTCAATGAACGCGAGGTTGCGCAGGCCATGTTCGGAGTCGATGGCGACCACGGTGACGTCGCGGGCTCCGGTGCCGTCAGGATTGGGTCCGACGTGCAGCACGACCTGCTTGCCGGCTGTGCCTTCAAAGAAGCTGTAGATGTTGTCGGTGGCGTGAAGGTCGCGGCCGTTGACCGCGAGCAGATACTCGCCTTCCTTGACGTTGACGCCCGGCTGCGTGAGCGGCGCGTGCAGGGCTGGATTCCAGTTCTCGCCGTTGTAGATGTGGACGAATTTGTAGCGGTCGTGGTCGACGGAGTAGTCGGCACCGAGCAGGCCGGTTTTGGGGGAATGATCGGGCAAGCGCGGGCCGCGGATGAACACGTGGCCGACGGTGATTTCGCCGAGCATCTCTTCGAAGAGGTAATTCAGCTCATCGCGTGAGCCAACGCCCTCACGGTACGGCTCGTAGCGCTTCTCGACCTTTGCAATGTCGAGGCCGTGATGGTTAGGGTCATAGAAGAAGTCGCGCTCGATGCGCCAGGTTTCGTTGTACATCTGCCGATATTCGGCGCGAGGATCGACGTGGGCCTGGAGATTGCCGAGGTTCAGCGTTTTGCCGGGACTGGTCTTCACATCGTCGGCAGTGGCGATGAGCCAGGCGTCGCCCTTTCTGTAGAGCATCTTCTCGCCGTTGGCGGAGACGGTGAAGGCTTCGATGCCGGAGAGCACTTCGGTCGCCTCGCGTTTGTCGAGAGCGAAGCGCCACAGAGCATGGATCTGGCTGCCGTTTTCGTGCGAAGGATTGGCGACCGGGCTGCCCTCGGCAAGATAGATCACGCCTTCCTTGCCGGGCTGCAGGTCGACGTAGTTGCGCGCCGGGATGGGCAGGGCAAGGATGCGCTGATCGATGCCGTCGAAGTCGACTTTGACAATGGGGGTCTTCTTCTCGTCCTTCTTTTCTTTGCCGGCAGGCTCCTCTTTCTTTTCGCTGGTGGCCTTTTCGTCAGATTTTTTCGCATCGTCGGCCGCGGGTTTGCTCTCTTCCTTTGCCTTTTCATCGTCGCTCTCGGGAGGCAGTGGCGACCGCAGGTCTTTCGCGAGAACGACAACGTAGGCATTGCTGCTGACGGCGTGATCGAGGCTGGACAGATCGAATCCGGCGACCGATGGGCCGATGTCGGTGGTGGCCGTGAAGTAGAGATACTTGCCGTTACGATCGAAGGCGACACTGCCGACGTCGCTCATGCCGTCGGTGATCTGCGTGGATTTCTGCGTGTCGAGCGAGTAGAGAAACACGGCATTCATGTGGTTGGGCAGCTCTTTGAGATACGCAATCCACTTGCTGTCCGGAGACCAGACGGAATTCCCCGCAAATCCGAAGCCCTCGAATTCCTGCGTGTCCACTTTGACCGGGTGGGAGCTGTCCGCGTCGACGTACCAGAGGTTGAGTTTCTTGTCGGCGTAGAGGATGCGTTTTGAGTCAGGGGACCAGCGTGGCGCGTAGAAGAACGAGGGCGATGGGCCAAGGTCGATGATCTTCGGCTTTGCGATACCGTCCTGATCGCGGAGGAACAGCTGGTACTCGCCGGAAGCGTCACTGAAGTACGCGATGGATTTTCCATCCGGGGACCATGACGGATCTCGCTCGGCGGCGGCTGAGGTGTCGGTGAGGTTGCGGGCGTCACCCTTCTCCGCCGGGACGGTAAAGATATCGCCGTGCGCCTCGAAGACGGCGCGCTGGCCGGTGGGCGAGATGGCGGCGTTAAGGATGGTGTGCGGATCGATCACGGTGAGCGCGGGCTCGAGGGCAGGAAGATCGCCGTGGAGGGTGATGTCGACCGGATGCTGGGTTTTCGTGGCCGGGTCGTAGAGATGAATGCTGCCGAACTGCTCGTAAACGATGCCGCCGGGGCCTGCGCCGGCGGATTTGAGGTCGAAGCTCTTGTTCTCGACGACCTGCTCGACCTGCTTCGATTGGGTGTCGTAGCTGAAGAGCGTGACGGGTCCGTTGCGGTCGGACAGGAAATAAACCTTATCGCCGACCCAGAGGGGATTCTTGTCGTTCGAGTTGTCGCGCGGGACTTTGGTCAGATCGAGAGTGGCGAGATCGACGATCCAGATGGGCTCGGTTTGGCCGCCGTGATAGCGCTTCCAGGCGACCTGCCACTGGTTGAAGGGCGTGTAGGCGATCTGTTTTCCGTCGGCGGAAAGCGATCCGTCGTCGGCGGAGGGGAGCGGGAATGCGACGGGAAGGGCCGATCCATCGGCGTGGATGCGGTAGAGCTGAGAGAAATCATTCCAGGCCGCGCGACCGCTGAGGAAGAGAACGTCTTTCCCGTCCGGGGACCAGCCGACCACGGTGTCGTCGCCGGGATGGTAGGTGAGGCGATGGGGGACGCCGCCATTCGCGGGGATGGTGTAGACGTCGACGTTGCCGTGAATCCGCGCGGACCAGGCGATGGTCTGGCCATCGGGCGAGAAGAACGGTCCACCGACAACGGAAGCAGTGGAAGTGAGGCGCACGGCTTCGCCGCCGGTACGCGCGACTACCCAGATATCGTCGGCATGGCGAAAGGCGATTTGATCCTTGCTGAGCGAAGGATGCAGCAGCAGGAGAGGGGCAGCGTGGGAAGCGAACGGCAGAAGGAGAAGCGCAAACAGGACTGCACACGTGTGTCGAAACACAGGCCCTCCACGATGGCAGAAGTAGTGAAGGGAAAGTCTACCCGGGGTTGTTACAAGTTGGCCATGTTTTTGGGACCGGCGTGCTTCGTTTGGCTTTGAGGGGATCAGGGGTTGCGCGGATCGCGCAGGCGGAAGCGGTTGGCGCGGTCGAACTGGTCGCGCAGTTCGGGGGTTTTGAGGTTCTCGCGGATGTGCGCGATGCGCTGCTCGAGAGCGTCGAGGGAGCGGGCGATGGCGTCGGAGTTCGTGTGGGCGATGTCGCGCCACATGGAGAAGGGGCTGGCGCCGAGACGCGTCATCTCGCGCAGGGCGCGGCCGCCGATGGGGAGCAGGTCGGCGTTGGCGGCGAATTCGTCTTCGAGCAGAGCGCACATCGCGGTGGAGACGAGCTGCGGGAGATGGCTGATCCATGCGCAGAGGATGTCGTGGCGCGCTGGATCCATGTCGATGGGGCGAGCACCGAAACGCGCGACCCAGGTGCGCCAGGCCTGCGCGGCCGGCGAACTGCCTTCGGCCTGATTGCAGGGAGTGAATAACCACACCGCGTCCTCGAAGAGGCCGGCGTCGGCGTTTTCGGCGCCGCTGAGTTCCTTGCCGGCCATGGGATGACCGGGGAGGAAGCCTGGCTGGCCGGGGCCGTTGTATTTGCTGCGGGCGTGCTCGCAGAGCGCCCCTTTGACGCTGCCGACGTCGGTGACGAGTTGATGGCTGCGGAGCAGAGGTGCGAGGCGGTCGAGCCATTCGAGGATCGTGAAGACCGGGCCGCCGAGCAGAATCAGATTGGCTTCGGCAGCGGCTGCAAGCGGGTCGTCGGCGATCACGGTGATGGCTTCGCGGCGGAGCGCGACGTGAACCTGGCCGGGGTTCGGGTCCCAGCCAGCGATGGACCCCGAGAATCCGTGGGAACGCAGTGCGAGACCGACGGAGGAGCCGATGAGGCCGGTGCCGAGGATCGCGACGCTTTCGATGGGCATGGTCAGATTGTGCGGTCAACGGCGGAAGCGATGATGCGCAGTGAATCCATCAGCGCGGCGAACTTGTCGGGGAACATGGACTGCGCACCGTCGGAGAGCGCCTTGTCGGGATTGGGATGGACTTCAATGAGCAGGCCGTCGCCACCGGCGGCAACGGTGGCGCGAGACATTGCGGGGACTTTGTCGCGGCGACCGGTGCCGTGCGAGGGATCGCCGACGATGGGCAGGTGCGAGAGCTTCTTGACGACGGGGATGGCGGAGATGTCCATGGTGTTGCGGGTATAAGTTTCGAAGGTGCGAATGCCGCGCTCGCAGAGAATAACGTCGTAGTTGCCGCCGGCGAGCAGGTATTCGGCGGAGAGCAGCAACTCCTCGATAGTGGCCGCAATGCCGCGCTTGAGCAGCACGGGCCGGCGCACTTCGC
>PMAM01000382.1 GCA_003152595.1 Acidobacterium sp. | reverse complement strand
GTGGACGCGTAGCTCAATTGGCAGAGCATTCGACTCTTAATCGACAGGTTGAAGGTTCGATTCCTTCCGCGTCCACCAGATAAACGTGACGGCCACTATACCTCAATGCCACTGGACCGAACCGATTGAAATATCTCCGGATACAGGTCGCTGAATTTCGTGTATTCAAACAGGAATGCTACGCCATCCACCATCGGATATCGCCTGAGACACTCTGAACAGACGAAGCAGGAGTCCTCCTGATGGAGAGGAGTCTCTTTCCCTGAGACTCTGCATGAGGGGCAAATCAGGGTCTCCGATATGGGTGCAATCTCAGGTGCCGATCCGGGCTGTTTTTGACACAGGGCCGTGATTCTGCCGCCCATGAGGTGGGCGATCCAGTACCGCAGTGAAGTTCGGTTGAATAGCCTCGCTTTGAGGCCGGCCTTAGCCGTCGGCTGAAGCCACACATCTTTAGAGGAGAAGAGGGAGAGTGCAGACTTCCACTCGGCAGTGGAAATCTCGTGGTTCTCAATAACTCCATGTTCCACCTCATTGCACGTCATCGTGGCGAAAAGGCGGTCGATGGCCCTGCGAACAATACCTCTCTTTCGTGCCTCCTGAGAGTACGCTTTCCCGCCGTCGTACAGATTCCAGTGCAAAACCCTCCGATAAGGCTCGTCATCGAACCAGAGATATCCGCCTGGGCGTATCACCCGATAAAGCTCGGCAACAATTGGTATTGGAGACGGAAAGTGGTGCAATGTTTCATAACAGAAAGCAAAAGGAAGCGAGTTGGATCTGAACGGCAGGTTGTTAACATCGCAACATACCCGCATCGGGATTCTGGGCTTGTCGAATACCGCGCTGTAATGGTCGCAGCTGAGCAACATATCCGCTGAGATATCGGCGGCTGCTCCGACAGCGCTCATATCGTTTTCCATGACAAGGGAGCGCTGGCCTCTCTCGGCACCGATTTCGAGGTAGGGAGAAAGAGTAACTCCCGCTTCTCTGAGGCGATTCATCCCGGCGAGCGTTTCGTTCATCCGGTCCCTGAGGATGTTTTCGCCTTCGCTGCCTTCATATTCATCGCTTAGGACCTTGTCACCTTTGATTTGCTGGCGAACAAGTTTCCGGCGAAATTCAATCTCACCCTTTTGATTGTTAATTTGTTGACGGTCCATACGGGGGGATCGACCCTGCTCCTCAGCGATTCTGCTTCTGAAGCAAGCAGATCGGCTAGACTGCATAAGATGCCAGGCTAAGTCTACACCCGCACTATTGCGGTCGACAAAAGTCACGTGAGGGTGGCGCGCATGATGCGCCGCAGTGCGGGCAGCGTTGGGAGCAGTGACAGTTCCTGGGGACCGTGACAGGTCGCTCAGGAGCTGGCTCGGAAACGCTTCTTGACGCGAAATTTCCCGCCTCCTAAGCTAAAAACGCGCCTCCCTTCCGCGAAATAACACATGTAGTGGCGGATGCTCGCCTCGATTCTGGTTCATAAGAATGGAATTGTTCTGGCTACCGAAGTCTCCGGCATGGAGCGCCGCTCTCGCGGTTGCGCGCCAAATGCCTGCTCCTGAAGCCGCGCGGGGGCTGATTAGTCTGGCAAATTCCCGCATCGACTTTGTGCAGACCATCAAGCTCGACCGCGCCCTCCGGCAGTTTGGTTCACAGCTTGAGCCTTACCTCAACAGAACTCGGCCTGTACGTCTCGGCCTCGTGGGATCGTCAACCCTCTCCCATTTAGTCCCGGCGATTCGCGTGGCGGCCCTGCGCCGCGGATTCAGCGTTGAAGTCTGCGAGGGGCACTTCGGAACCTACCACCAGGACCTCGCCGATGCCGACTCGGAACTCTGCCGGTTCAAACCCGACGTTGTGCTGATTGCACTGGACGCTCATCATCTGGCAGCGGGGGATTCCCGCAGTTGCGATGTCTCTCTCTCTGTGATCCGATCATGCTGGGATCTGGCAAGGAACCACCTTGGCGCAACCGTCATTCAGCAGACGGTACTCCCCGTCTTTCCGCATCTGCTGGGCAACAACGAACAGGAGATGTCCTCATCGCCCGCCAATATGGTTCGCGAGATCAATCAAACCCTCAGGGTCAGCGCCGCCGAAGCCGGAGTCCATCTGCTCGCCGTGGACGACATGGCACAGCAGTTCGGAAGCCGTGCACTCTTCGATCCGGCTCTGTGGCATCGCTCGAAGCAGGAAATCCACCCCGCTGCAGCGCCGCTATGGGGAGATCACGTCGGGCGCATACTGGCTGCGCTGCGTGGCCTCTCCTTTAAATGCCTGGTGCTCGATCTGGATAACACGCTATGGGGCGGGGTTGTTGGAGACGATGGAATCGACGGAATTTTGCTTGGGCAGGGGAATGCCGTGGGGGAGGCGCATATCGCGTTCCAGCGCTATGCGGCACAGCTGGCAAGCCGCGGCATCATTCTGGCCGTTTGCTCCAAGAACGAGGACGCGACCGCGCGTGCCGTTTTCGAACGGCACCCGGAGATGGTCCTCCGCATGAAGAACATCGCCTGCTTCGTCGCAAACTGGCAGGACAAGGCGGAGAATCTCCGGCAGATCGCGCGAACGCTGAATATTGGGATCGATGCACTGGTGTTCGCCGATGACAGTCCCTTTGAGCGGAATCTGATCCGCCAGGAGTTGCCCGAAGTCGCGGTACCGGAATTACCCGAGGATCCCGCTCTGTTTGCAAACAGCCTTGCCGCGGCGGGTTATTTTGAGGGCCTTGCCATTACCGGCGAGGATCAGGAGCGCAACCGGCAATACCAGGCAAACGCGGAGCGGGATCGGCTCCGCGAGGGCGTCGCGGATATGGCGGCCTATCTGCGGAGCCTTGAAATGCAGCTGATCTGGACTCCATTCGATTCCATTGGGCTCAGCCGAATCGTGCAGCTCATCAACAAGAGCAATCAGTTCAATCTCACGACTCGGCGCTACTCGCAGGAGCAGGTCGCCGCGATGAAGGCAGACCGCCAATGGGTCACCTTCCAGCTCAGGCTGATCGATCGCTTTGGCGACAACGGCATGATCTCGGTTCTCATCGGCCGAATCGCCGGCGATCGCACGCTCGAGCTGGACACATGGCTTATGAGCTGCCGGGTGCTGGGCAGGCAGGTGGAAGAAGCCACGCTGAATCTGATTGTGCAGCACGCCGCCGCTGGTGGCCTCGAGCGCATCGTTGGCTTTTACGTTCCCACCGCAAAGAACGGCATGGTCAAAGAGCATTTCGCCCGGCTCGGCTTCGCTCTCACTCAAACGGCGGAAGACGGCAGCACCATCTGGTCGCTGAACGTTGCATCCTACGAACCAAAAACCACCTTCATCCAGACACAGAAAGGCACCGTTGACCAGCGAACAGATTTACACCCAGCTCACTGAGATATTTCGTGAGCTCTTCGACGATGAGTCCATCGTGCTGACACCGGAAACCACCGCGGCGGATATCGCGGAGTGGGATTCGTTCAACCACATCAATCTGATCGTCGCGTCGGAAGCCCGTTTCGGGGTCAAGTTCACCACTGCCGAGGTCGAGTCTATGCAGAATGTGGGCCAATTCGTGGATGCAATCGCCGCCAAGTCGGGCAATCGCTCTGAGTGAACCCTCGGGTTGTGTTCACGCAATTCTTGCCGGCATGACAGCAACCGGCGGCCTTTCGCAAGTAGAAAATCACCCACCAGGCCGGCTTCCGTGATTCGCATGAGATTTTGAATTTCAGGATGTGTGTTGGACGCGTGCAATCGAGCATCGCCGGCTCATCCCGGACTGGCATGCTGGCGCCTGTGCGGTTCTCAACGCTCTCACCTGGATATGCGGTCCTGGGCGCGGCCATAATCTGAGAGAGGCGAGTCGATGAAGCTGGCAAGCCGAGAATTCAGCGATGCCGACCAGAAGCAGTTTGCTGCTGTCTCTGGCGACCACAATCCTATGCACCTCGATGCGCTCCAGGCCAGGCGCACCCCGGCCGGAGAACCCGTCGTTCATGGGATCAACCTCCTGCTTTGGACGCTCGATTCCCTTGCCATCGCCAACCCGGAACTTCCTCCTCTGCGCTGCCTCCGTGTGCGTTTCAGTAAGTTCGTCTATCTGGGGGAGCGAGTCGATGTCGTGCTCACGGAATTGACTCCGGCCGGTGCACGATTGAACATCTCCGTAGGGGAGGCTCCGCGGGCGAAGGTCAGCCTCGATTTTGGCGACGCTATCGAAGATCGTCCCCCCTGGTCCAACGCAATCCAGGAATCGATCCCTTTCTCGCCAACGCCATCGAATCTCAGTTTTGAACAGGCCTCCGGCCGTTCTGGGCGCATCTCCTTCGCAATGCATTCGCAGGATGCGGCCACGCTGTTTCCGGCTGCAACGCAGTGGCTCGGCGCCCCCCGAATCCAGGCGATGGCCGCAAGTACTCATCTTGTAGGCATGGTGTGCCCCGGGCTGAACTCCATCTATGGCGAACTCTCGGTCACCAGCCTCCGGCAGTCCTCCCTTCAGGATTCGCTTGCCTTTCGCGTGACTGGGACCGACCCTCGTTTCCAGGCCGTTGACCAGGAAATCTGCGGCGGCGGGCTGACCGGAACCGTAAAGAGTTTTTTTCGCACCCCGCCGGTGCAGCAAGCCAGCATGCAGTCGCTCCACGGTGTCGTTGGTTCGGCCGACTTTGCCGGTTCTGTCGCGTTAATTATTGGCGGCTCGCGGGGTCTCGGCGAGTTGACGGCCAAGCTGATCGCAACCGGCGGCGGACGCGTTATCGTAACCTGGCAAACCGGCCAGTTGGATGCCGAGAAGGTCGCCCAGGAAATCCGCCTGGCGGGTGGATCCTGCGAAACCCTTGCCTACGATTCCCGAAGACCAGCCGCGGATCAACTCTCCCGCCTGACTGAGACGCCTTCGCACGCATACTATTTTGCGACACCGGCAATCGCTCGGCCTTCGTCCGGAATCTTCGCGACGGAAAGACTGAGCGAATTCCTGGCTGTGTATGTCGATGGATTCTGGGATCTCTCGCGGGCACTGCGCACTCATCAGCCAGGGCTATCCCTTTTTTACCCCTCCTCGGTCTTTGTTGCGGAACGACCGAAGGGCATGACCGAATACGCAATGGCCAAAGCTGCCGGCGAAGTGCTGTGCGCCGACATGAATGCATCGCTGTCCCCGGCGCATATTACGGTCCGCCGCCTGCCGCGCCTGCCAACAGATCAAACTTCATCGCTCATTGCAGCGCACACCGCTGATCCGCTTGAAACGCTGTTGCCCGTCATTCGCGAGGTACAATCCTGGCCGCGGTGATTTCCAGTCCCAACCGCTTGTGACGTCCCTGTGCTCGCCCCGGCATCGGTTGTATACAACTCGCGTCCGCTTGAACGCCGCCTCGACGAGGATAGCGTTCGTCGTATCATTTCCCGCATGTGTTTCTCCGGCGGCAATCGGTTCGACGACTCCCCTTCTGAGCTTGCACAATGGCTTTAAGATTACGGGAGATGTCACCAGGTGCGCGCGCCATCCGACGAACCATCGGCAGTCTTCTGCTCAGTCCGCTTCCTGACAAGCTCAACCTTCTGAGTCATGTCTGGAACCGCCTGAAGGCAGTTCTCTACTATCGCCACGTCTTCGGTAGCTTTGGCAAAGGCTCCGTTATCTACAAACCCACGATGCTCATCAATCCGCGGTTCATGCATATCGGCCACGAGGTATCCATCCGTCGGGGTGTTCGACTCGAAGCCGTGGTTTCCGATCCGGCCAATCCTCCCGAGCTCCGCATCGGTAACAATGTCAATATCGAACAGGATGTTCACATCGTCTTCGCCGGTAAGATTGTCATAGGGGACAACGTCAGCATCACTGCGCGATGCAGCCTTCTCGGCGGCACCCATCCATTCTTCGATGTCCACAGTCCAGTCAAAATCGGTGCACGACTTACCGGCGCGACGTCGCGGATCGAAATCGGCGAAGGTTCCTTCCTCGGGATTGGCTCAGTCATCATGATGAACGTAAAGATCGGCAAACACGTTGTCATCGGCAGCAATTCCGTGGTAACCAGAAGCATTCCCGACTATTCGGTCGCCGATGGCAAGCCGGCAAAGGTTTGCATGAAATACGATGCCGCCTCGGATTCCTGGCACAACGTGTCGTGACGGTCCCAATGACGCTCGCCGCCCTCCTCGAAAGAGTGTTTCCCCCGCGTCCGCCCCGCGGTATGAAGGCAGGCTCGGGCGTTACCGTCAAACGGCCTCGCCGCATCACTCATCAGGAGAGGAAAGCTGCCAGGCGATGGAGAGATTGAGTGCCAGATTCTGTGCAAAAGCCATTTCCGGACTTCTCTGACCACCGGCTGTGGGAATCCCTGTCAGCCTGCCCGCTATGCGGGGCCACCAGCTTTCGCAAAGCTTTCGACGCGCGCGATCGGCACTATGGCAATCCCGGTACCTTTCCGGTGATGTGTTGTGGAGGGTGCGGCGTTTATTTCCTGAACCCGATGCCGACGCTCGAATATCTGAGCAATGCTTATCCCCGGGATTATTATGCCTACTCTGTTCCTTCGGCTGCCCGGACGCCAGGCCCTCTTCGGAAGCGGATGTGGAGATTGATCCGCCACCTGATTTTTTTCACTTCCGGCTGGACGGGAGACCCGAAATTCCCGAGGCCGGGCAGCATGCTCGACATCGGTTGCGGCGCAGGACATTTCCTTTTCTATATGCGCGAAAAGGGCTGGACCGTCCGTGGCGTAGAGCTGAACTCCGATGCCGCCGCAGCCGGCAGGGAAGGAGGTCTGGATATCTTCGGAGGCACGCTCCACGACGCAGAGCTTCCTTCCGCCGCCTTCGACTACGTGCGGAGCAACCACTCCTTCGAACACATCCACAACCCGCGTGAGGTTCTCCGCGAAATCCGGCGCATCGTGCGCCCCGGGGGCCGTCTCTTCATCGGCGTTCCCAATCTTGCGGGGCTGATGCCGAAGATGTGGGGCCCCTACTGGTGGTATCTGGGTGCGCCGGTTCACACCTATGGCTATACACCGGCCAGCATCAGCCGTCTGCTCGCGGAAGAAGGCTTTCAGGTTGAGAAGATAAGCTATAACTCGACCTTTGCAGGTATCACCGGCAGTCTTCAGATCTGGCTGAATCGCAACAACGGCAAGGGTTCAGAGGAGGGCTGGGTCGTAAAAAGCCTGGCACTCAGGCTTTTCGGTCACTGGCTCGCCAGGATCATCGACCTGTTTCGGGCCGGGGATTGTATGGAAGTGATTGCCCGGCCCGTCTGAAGGCGGGACGGCTGCGCAGGCCTATTTCTTCCGCAGGTGAAAATGTGGCAGTGTTCCGACCGGCCGAAGAAAGAGCACGGCGCGATGTGGACCGGGAGGCAGGGGTGTCCGGCCAGCCAGAATTTACCTGTGATACGCTACAGCCAACTCGCCGACTCCTGAGAGATTCTCAGGCTCCTCGCCAGCCAGTCGACGGCAGGACCGCGGTACATTCAGCCGCCAGCGCGCTGTGAGCGAAGGCGAGCGGCGGTCGAAAAGTCATTCTGCCGGCCAGTACCGGTCGAAGAAGGCGCTCCCGGAAACCTGGCAATGAGAGTATTCAGTTATCGATATCGGCTGAGCCACGCGATCACCGAGAAGCTGGTGGCTATGGCCCCGCGGCTGATTCCGCGCGGCCGGGTGCGAGCGCGGGCCGCGCAGCCGGGGCGTATCCTCGTGCTCAAGTTCGGAGGCATGGGAGAAGCCGTGCTGGCGCGTTCGGTGATGGACGGGCTTCTGGAACGAAATCCCGTGCTCACAATCGACTATCTGGTGGAACAGCGCACTGTCGAGGTGATGACATTGGGCCGAACCGATAGCTGTGTGTTCCGGTATTCGCCGTCCACGGATGGACTGGGGGCGGCGCTGAAAGTGCTGCGGGCCGTGCGGCGCAACCGCTACGATGCAGTTGTGGACTTCGAACAGCACTCGCTGCTGACGGCGGTTTTTTGCAGAGCGACCTCGATTCCGCTGCGCGCGGGCTTCCTTCCGTCGGTCTCGAACGACCGGGATCGCATGTTCACGCACGCGGTGGCGCTGCGCGAGGGCGAATCCATGTGGAAGGCGTTCGTTCACCTGGGGCAGGTACTGGATCCGGGGCTTCCGGAGTCGCTGACGACCACGCCGGTGCCGACCTCGGCTGATGCGGAGAGCTGGATGGACGACTGGTGGGGCGCAAATGTGGGCGAGGACCGGAGCGGTCCGGTGGTGGTCATGCACCTGGGAGTCGGTCCCAGCGCGCAGTACCGCAGGTGGCCGATCGCGCGCTTCGCCGAATGCGCCAGGGCTCTCGACGCCCGTTATCCGGGGCTTACCGTCGTGCTCACCGGCGCGGCCGGAGAGCGAGAACTGATGAGCGAGTTCCGGGAAGCGTTCGCCGGAAAATCGGTGGAGGCATCCGATCTGGGGGGCCTGGAGCGCACCTGCGCGCTCCTGCGCCGCTGCAATCTGCTGTTGAGCGCCGATACCGGCATCATGCACCTGGCCGCGGCCATGGGCGTGCCCACCGTGGGCCTGTTTGGCCCTAATACGCCGGCATGCTGGGCGCCGGTGGGGCTGCGCGCCACCTGGGTATATACAACCGGGCAGCGTTGTAGTCCATGTATCAACAGCTACCGCAGGAGCATTCCGGAGGGGTGCACCGCGGCGCTGGAGAGCGCCTGCATGTGGGACATTGGCGTGGAGGATGTGCTGCGAGCGGCCGGTTCGGTGATGCCCAACGGGCGGCCGGATCGGGCGTAGTCGGCGGTGGCAGGGAGGAACCGTGGGTCGGAAGCGCGCGCTGCTCGTTAGGCTGGGGGCCATCGGCGACGTGATCATGGCCGTTCCGGCGGCCCACGAACTGTTCCGCCAGGGATTCGAAGTCGAATGGCTGTGCGGCACCGGTGTGCAGTCGCTGCTCGAGTGCTATTCCTGGATCACTCCGCGCCCGGTGAACGAGGCGGCGATCCTGACGGGAACCGCATGGCAGCGGGCACGCACGGTTGCAGCAGTCTGGAGATCGCTTCTGCCGCGCAGCTATGAGCTTTGCGGGACTCTCTATTACGACCGGCGGTATCTGGCCCTGACTCTTCCAGTGCGGGCGCGCAGAAAGATCGCGCTTTCTCTTCATTCGAGGGAGACGACGCTGCTCTCCGCAAGAAGCTATACGGATGAATTCGCAAGGATTCTGCTGGGATACGCAGATGGCTGCCGTGACACGAGCCTGGGGCCGGTGAGGCCCGACCGCCTGCCGCCGTCGCCGCTGCCGGAGAAGAAGGCGGCGCGGCGGCTGGCCATGGTTCCGGGGGGCGCGTCGAATCTACGCGCTCAGCAGACACTGAAACGATGGCCGGTGGAATCCTATGCAGCGGTCGCACGAATCCTTTTGCAGCGCGGGTGGGAAATCCTGCTGCTGGGCGGTCCGGACGACACCTGGGTCCTGCCGTACTTCGCGGACATGGAAGTTCGCAACTGCATCGGGAAGCTGTCGCTTCCGGAAGTCATCAGCGTCTGCGACACGTGCGACGTGGTGGTTTCGCACGATACCGGGCCGATGCATCTGGCCGGGCTTAGCCGGGGGCGGCTGGTTGGACTGTTCGGGCCGACGAACCCGGGAAATTTTCTGCCGCGGCGGCCCGGTGTGGCGGGACTGTGGGGGGGGCAGGGGTATGCCTGCCGCCCCTGCTACGACGGCAGGAGCTTCGCGCCCTGCAAGTCAGCGGGCTGTATGCGGGAGATATCCCCGGAGATGGTGCTGGCGGAGGTGGACCGGCTGCTCAGGGAAGAGAGCCCGGGCGCGAAATTAGTGTCGTTCCAGGGAGAGGGCGTTTACGGGGCAGGGCAATAAGCACATTCTGAGCCGGGCCGCAGCGATGCCGCCTTCAATGCGCCGCACCCGCCTGGGAAAGTCGATCTATCCAGTACTTCAGGAGGTCCCCAAGTGTCCGTTCCAGTGGAATCTCCGGAATCCATCCCAGGTCACGCCGGATCTTAGCGGGATTCCCTCCCGAGTGCATGATTTCCCGTTTTCTCACCTTCGTGGGATCGAGTTCTGTGGTGACAGCGATCTGTGCAATTTCAGCCAGCCGAGACACAACATCGGCCATCCGCACCATCGAGCCGGAGCAGACGTTGTACACTTCGCCGGGTTTTCCGCGCTCCGCCAGCAGTGAATACGCGCGAACGACGTCGCGAACGTCGCTGATATCGCGCCGCGGCTCAAGAGGGCCAGTTCGCAGATGTACAGGCGTACGGTTCGCGACTCCTGTGGCGATGGCCCGCGCAAATTCGGGGCAGGCAAAGGAGGGAGCCTGCCCCGGGCCGGTGTGATTGAACGGCCGCGCGATCACCACTTCGACGGCATAATCGTCGTAGTATGAGCGCGCCAGCTGTTCTCCCATCAGCTTGCTGGAGGCGTAAGGCGAGCCCGGACGGACGGCGTCCGATTCAGAAAAGCCCCCTTCGGGAGAATCGATGTCGCCGTACAGATTGCCCGTGCTCACGAAGAGAACCCTGCAGGGAAAAGACATCCGGCGCACAGATTCCAGCAGATTGAACGTCCCGGTCACGTTCGTGTCGAAGGTTGTTTCGGGGTCGGTACGGCTGGTGGAAACATGGCTCATGGCGGCGAGATGAAACACCAGCCCTGGCTTCTCACGAAGGACAAGTTCGCGGAGGCTGGCTCTGTCGCGCAGATCGATATCGTGCAGCGGGATGTTCCCGGGACCGACGGGATGACCGATTGCGGAAGCTCCCTGGGAGATACCCACGCAGTCGATGCCGAGGGAACGGAGATGCACCGCCAGGTAGGGACCGACAAAGCCTCCAATTCCGGTAATGAGCGCTCGAGGCAAGAGGTCAGAATCCAGCTGTGGTTTTGGCGCTGTGCGGATTCCGGCGGTTGTTCTCGAGGTCGGCCTCTACCATCATTGCGATCAGTTCCTCAAAACTGGTCCTGGGCCTCCAGCCGAGCGCTTCGCGAGCCCGGGTCGAGTCCCCGCAAAGATAATCGACCTCGGCGGGACGTATCAGCGCGCTGTCGATGCGGACAAACTCCCGGTAATCGAGTTCGACATGACGGAATGCCACCTCGAGCAGTTCCTCGACCGAGTGGCTTATGCCGGTGGCGACCACGTAATCCCGGGGAGAATCGGCCTGCAGCATCATCCACATGGCTTCCACATAGTCTCCGGCAAAACCCCAGTCGCGCTTCGCGTTCAGGTTGCCCATGCGCAGCTCGCGCTGGAGACCCAGCTTGATGCGGGCGGCCGCATTTGTAACTTTTCTGGTGACGAATTCCAGACCGCGCCGGGGAGATTCATGGTTGAACAGGATGCCGGAACAGGCGAACATCCCAAAGCTTTCCCGGTAGTTCTGCGTCATGTAGTGGCCATACACCTTGGCCACGGCATAGGGGCTCCGGGGATGAAACGGCGACAACTCGTTCTGCGGAGGGTTAGTAGAGCCGAACATCTCGCTGGAGGAAGCCTGATAGAAGCGGACCTGGGGATTGGCGAGACGGGCGGCCTCGAGAAGGCGCGAGACTCCCAGGGCCGTGAATTGGCCGGTAAGGTCCGCCTGCTGCCACGAAGTCGCCACGAAAGACTGGGCGGCCAGATTATAGATTTCGTCCGGTTCGGTCCGTTCGATGGCGGCGGAGAGTGAGTTCTGATCCAGCAGATCGCCGGAAACCAGATCGATTTGATCGATGACATTGGAGAGGCGATCCAGGGTAAGCGAGCTGCTCCTTCGGACAAGTCCGCTGACGTGGTAACCCTTCTGAAGAAGAAATTCGGCCAGATACGATCCATCCTGGCCGGTAACTCCTGTAATGAGTGCTTTCCTGGGCATGTCCCTCGGGGTCCCCGGTTTATGCGGCATCAAAGTGCGAGCAGACGTGGAAACTGGTTAGTCGCGGCGGCACGCCTCAGAAAGAAGCGGATGCGCCTGTCAGGAAAGGCGATTATACATCGGCCAATCGACGCTGCGATGCGGGTCATCGAGTGCTCAGACTTGCTGGAGCACGCTCATAACCTCGGCCGCGGCACGAGCCCAGGTAAACTGGGCCGCCCGTTGGCGTCCCCTCTCGATCATGCTGGCACGGAGGCCTGGGTCGCCAAGAATGCGCTCCACCACCACACGCAGGCTCGCAGGTGAGAGCGGGTCGAAATAGAGCGGCGCATCTCCGCAGACTTCAGGAATCGAGGTTCGGTCGGAAGCCAGAACCGGAGCGCCGCAGTACATCGCCTCGAGGGGGGGGAAGCCGAATCCCTCATACAGAGAGGGAAACGCGAAGGCAAAGGCCGCGCTGTAGAGGGAGCGCAGTTCGGCGTCCGAGCGCCGCCCGGTATAGCAGACGCTTGCCGGCTGTGAACGTGCTTCTTCGAGAATGCGTTGAAATGCCGGGGCGCGCGTGTCGGGGGCTTCTCCGACGATGCAGAGCTTAAGATCGTATTTCTCCCAGTCGAGAGAGTGCAGGATGCGGACATTCTTATGCGGATAGAGGGAGCCGACCGCCAGCACATACCCGCCCGGCCGCAACCCGAGCTTTTCCAGCACGCTGTCATCGTGTCCGAAGGCAAGGATGTGATCCGCGCCCGGATACACGACCTGCACCCTTGCCGGCGAGACATTCAGGTATTCGCAAATGCAGGTCAGCGAATGATGAGAATCGGTCAGGATTCGCCGCGCGGTCCTGCCGAGCAGAGAGAGCGCGATACGGTGCCACTGGCGGGTGCGGAAGGGAAGCGAGTCCGCCTGTTCGGGGCTGAAAGCGCGCATGTCGTGTAGGGTGACGACCTGACGCGGATGGAGCCACGGGCCCATGCTTGAGGGGCTGAAGAGAATGCCGCCGCGAGCCCGCAGGCACAGGGTTCCCTGTTCCCACAGATTCCCGCGAATGATTCCGCGCGTGCCGTCGGGCGGGCGCACGACGGTGACTGGCCGGAGTTCCGGGTCGGCGTTCGCGGCTTCGAGCAGCCGCTGCGTCAGTTCGAGCGCGTAGCGCTGGACGCCGGTGAGCGGCTGGACCAGAAACCCACCGTTGATGAAGATGGTGTCCCGTTTTTGCATCAGAAGCGCATCGCCCACGGTTCAGCCGGCAGCAGGGGAAACTTCGTTACCCAGCCGCCAGCCCTCGCGCGCAGCACGGAAGCGAACCAGGAATTTCGCCCACGAGTTGCGCAACAGTACCAGGGTCAGCAGAGAGCGCAGCTGGATGCCGAGATACAGGCCCAGGGCCAGGGGATAAGGCAAGTGCTTGCGGAAGAAATACGCCCGGTTCCGCGTGCAGTAACGAAGTGTGAAGTTCGAGACCCCGCGGGTAAGGGAGCTCACTTTGTGCCACAGCCGCGCGCCTGGAATGTACCAGAGGGAAAGGCCGTGTTTGCTGCAACGATAGAGGAAATCCACGTCGTCCATATAGACGAAGTAGCGGCCGTCCATCAGCCCGACCTCCTCGAAAACACTTCGCCGGGCCATGAGGCAGCAGGTCGGGGTGTAATTGACGGCGCGGGCGGTATCGAACTGGCCAAGGTCAGACTGGTCGGCGCCATCGTGAACCACGTCGTAACCGCGCCAGGGCGAGATCCGCCCGCCAGCACACCAGATTCTGTCAGGATGATCGTGGTAATACATCCGGGCGGTTGTCATGTCGCAATGATAATTGTCGAGTCCCGAGAGCAACTCGGCAATCATGTCGCGGGGAAAAACGGTGTCATTGTTGAGCAGAAGCACGTACTCGCAGTCGTCCTTCAGAGCGGCGCGGATTCCCTGATTGTTGGCCTCTGCCACTCCAAGGTTCTGCTCATTGGGAATGACGACGATCGCGATGCCGGAGCGCTGCCGCAGCATGGCGGCGGTTGCATCGATCGAGGCGTTGTCGACGGCATAAAGCACCAGTGACGAGTGGGTCTGAGACGCCAGGGAATCGAGGAACTCCTCCAGGACCGTCGCGCTGTTATAGGTCACAGTGACGACTCCGACCTTTCCCGTCATGATAGGCACGCAATTTCCTGCTGGGTTCTCCTTCATGATAGCAATCCGGTTCAGCGCTCGAGCATTAGCCCCGTGCCACCGGCGGCCTGCTGCCTGAGGTTGTAGCCGATACCGACGGCTGCGATGGATAGGGCGAGAATCATCCAGAAGTCGGGCACCTCGATTCCCCCGCTGATGATGTAGACACCGCAGGTAATGGTCAGAGTGAGGAGCATCAGCGCGGGAGGGCTGCCGCCCCGCACTCCGGCCACCGTCAGGGCGGAGGACTTGCGAAGAGCGAACATCACGCCCCCGATGAGCAGGCCGAAAGCAGCGAGGCCGCATAGGCCGCAGTTAGCGAGAAGTCCCACGATGACGTCGTGGGTCGGAGCGCAATCCCAGCCGATGCCGAGAATTGGATAGCTCAGAAAATACTGGAAGTCGTTGGAGATGACGACCGCGCGCTCCAATACGGAGGCGGCATCGGCTTTATTGAAGAGTTGCGAGTTAAGCAGATCGGCGACGGCGGGAATGGTGAAGTAGACGGCGACGAGGGCGCCAAGGACCGCGAACACGGAGGCGACGAGAGCGAATTTGGAACGGCTGTGCTCAGAGGGCAGAAAGGGCAGCAGCACGAGCAGCATGGCGATGCCCACATATCCGGTCGAGGCGGTGGTGATGGCAATGGTTGAGCCGACCAGCGCGAGAACAATGTAATCGAAACGCCTGCTGAAGATGGAAGTTTTGCGGTAGATTGCGACCACGCAGATGGCCAGCATGCCGACCAGCACTCGCGACAGGAAGCTTGGCTCGAGGGCCACCGAGGAGACGCGGACGATGCCAAGGGAATCGAGCACCGATTCATAGCCAAGCGCATAGGGGGATGCATTGTTATTGAAGACCGCCGCCGGATAGGGGATGCCCGCCAGGTAACACCCGAACTGTAACCAGCCCCACAGGCAGACAAAGATACCGGAGACGAGATAGATCCGGACCGTCGAATAGAACTGCTTTACCTCGAGAGAGCGATGAGCGATCACGGCGGCCACGAGGGCATCAAAAATCAGACTCAGAGCGTGGTTGACGGTCTGCAGGCTGTACTGGAGCGGAACCAGACCGTAGTCGATGCTCGGCCGGTCCATAATTTGCAGGCGTCCGCCGATGAGCATGGGCATGACGAGAGAAAACAGGCATACCGAGACGAACCCTATAAGGAGATAAAGCGGTTTGTGCAGCGGGCGGGCAAAGCGGATTCTGAAACGCAGGACAAGAGCAACGCACTCGCTCAGCAACATCAGAAAGCCGAAGAAAAGATAGGGAGAGAACCCGGATGCAGAATCACCGGATCCGCGATTGATCACTGCAGTGGCCGAAAAAGGAACGAAGAAGATGGTCAGGGCATAGAGCCACCGGGGGCGAAGGACAAACAGAACCAGCCCCAGGGGAATGAGCACCCATCCAATCGGAGTAATCGACATACCGGATATTGCCCGCAGTCATGGCGCCCACACTGAGAAGGCACACGCGTAACGCTGATCCTTCGGTCCAGTATAGCTTGGGGAAATGGGCGGCCGACGGAGCTGGACCGGCCCTCAGCCGCGCAGCAGGCCTCTTTCCCGCATTTCGGCCAGCGAACCCTCGTAGCCGGTGTCGGACGGGCTCCAGTCCGACGCCCACGCGAGAAAGCGCGCCAGTCCGTCGGCAAATTGCCATTGGGGTTTATAGCTGAGAAGCCGCGAAGCCTGGGTCAGGTCGGCGAGACCATGCCGGATGTCGCCCTCGCGAAAGGCCCCGGTGACTGCGATGCTGGACAGTCCGCCGTAGAACGCGTTGATGCCCTCGGCGACCTGGAGCACCGTCGTCCGCTGTCCGGAGCCGACGTTGACGGAGTGGCAGCCGGCCAGCGGCGACTCGATCGCCGCGCCGGTGGCCTGCACCACATCGTCGATGAAGACGAAGTCGCGGCTCTCCTTCCCATCCTCGAAGATCCGGATGGGCTTTCCTTCGCGGGCCAGACTGGAAAACACGGCGAGGATACCGGTATATGGATTGCTCAGCGACTGTCCCGGTCCGTAGACGTTCTGGTACCGCAGGGCAACGGCGGAAACCCCCAGCACCTGTGCGAACATCAGCGTCATCTGCTCCTGCACCTGCTTG
Organism: Acidobacterium sp.; assembly: GCA_003152595.1. GTDB lineage: Bacteria > Acidobacteriota > Terriglobia > Terriglobales > Acidobacteriaceae > Palsa-343. The sequence goes on along the minus strand of PMAM01000382.1, from coordinate 7,264 downwards.
GTCAGCCCATACCAGGAAGATGGGCTCAGCGGAGCTGACTCCGGGGTGGGCACCGAAACACAGGTGCCGCGGCAGACCGGGCAAAGCGGGTCGAACAAGCTGCGCTCCTTTTCCGCCGTGCTGCGAGATGGCGGATACACTGGCCCATGCTTTTCGCAGTGGTAGGCTCCTTCACCATAGATGGCGCGGGAGGATGCCACGACGATGCGCTCGAGCTTGCCCGCCGCTCCCCCGACCAGCAGATCGAAGAGCACGCTGGTACCCATGAGATTGGTGTGGCCGTAGCGAGTGACCTGATACATGGACTGGCCGGTGCCGGTCTCGGCCGCCAGGTGGACGACACATTCCACGTCATCCAGCGCGGCGCGCATGGCGGTCTCATCTGCAACGTCGCCGGGCACAAGGCGGACGTGCGGCGCGAGTTCGGCCGCGAGCTGCTGCTTTCCCCCGTGCACCTGGGGGAGAAAATTATCGAGGACGGTGATGCGATGGCCGCGGCCGAGCAGTTGCCGGCTGAGATGAGTGCCGATGAATCCAGCGCCGCCCGTAATCAGGATGTTCATGGGCTTTCAGGGCCACAATACCACGACGTAAGTCTCCCGTTTCAGCGAGCGGCCCGGGTGATGGAGAAGCGGGGGATCTGTCCGAAGCGGAACAGCAGCAGAGCTGTTAACAACACAGCCGAACCGGTCGCGCCCGCCTCCGCCAGCGAGAGATGCGGTCGCGACCGCAGAACTGCGTAGCCCAGAATGGGAAGCAGGCAGAAGGTGGGCCGAAAAAAAGCCTCGCGCATAAAGGCGAGCCGATCCACTGGTATTTCCCTGACCCTTGTCATCACGTGCAGCAACACCCAGAGCACGCCGCAAAACGCGCCTGCCAGGGTGCCCCATGCCACGCCGATGGGGCCGAGGAAGTGTGCCCCCAGGACGCTGGCGGCGAGATTGGTAAGCCCCTCCGCGAGCGCCGCTCCAATTCCGTAGTTCTGCTGCGCGGTGGCGACCAGGGCGACCGAGTAGGCGCTGCCGGTGAGGCGAAGCGCCTGCGCCCAGAGCAGGACCTCGAGAACAGGAAGCGCATGCTGCGCATACACCGGGCCCACCCAGAAGGTAAGCATGGGCCTGCCGGCCAGCAGCACCAGCGCAATCAGCGCGAGGCTGGCGTAACTGCCCAGCCTTGTACTGCTGAGGATGAGGTTCCGGATCCGCTCATGGTCACCGCGCTCCTGCAGCACCGCCAGCGGCGTCATAAGAGCGGAGTAGACGGACCCGCCGATGCCGACCATAAACGCGATGGCCGTCGACGCAATAGCGTAGTAGCCCGTATTACCGAAGGAGAAGTAGCCGACCACGGTGAGGTCGAGCCCGCCCACGAGCAGCATGCCGAAGCTGAAAGCGGTGAGCCCGATGCAGTAATGCAGTAACTCGCCAGCCATGGCCCGAGTGACGAACGCCGGGCGAATGCGCATGCCGGGCAGCAGGCGGCTGCAAAACAGGTACTGCACCAGGCCGCCGAGCAGATTGAATCCGGCGATGCAGCAGGCCAGCACGACCAGCGAGCTGGTGAAGTGGATGGCCATCAGCACGGCCCCGGCTCCCAGCAGGCGAGTTGTCCCGATGGCCAGCGCAGGATACTCATTGCGGTGAAGCCCGACCAGAATTCCGGTGAAGGTCGAGAGTGGCAGAAGTATGGCCGCGCCGGCAGACAGCACCATGACACCGCCGCGCAACTCGCCAATCAGATGGAGGGGCGCGCCGTGGAACAGGTGCGGGATGATCCAGACCACCAGCGCGGAGATGAGGAGCGCGAGGGCAGCAGCCAGGATGAGAAAGGCCAGCGCGGTGCTGACAATCCGGTCGCGCCGCTCGTCATCGCCCCTCTCCATCGCCTGGGCCACAAAGCGGGCGATCGCCGTCTGAATTCCGAAGTCGAGGTAGTTGGAGCAGGCCGCGATCTGCAGCATCAGGACCCACGCGGCAAACCGGTCCACGCTGAGGGCGTGGGTGAGGAAATGCGGCAGCGCGATCGCGACAATAGCCGATGCGCCGCCGCGGACAATGTTGGCGAGTGCATTCTTGACGACGGTGAATCCGAGGCGCTTCACGGAATGCATCCTGGGCCGGAGAGCAGCCCAGGAGAGGTGGGGCGAATGCTGCGTCTCGGGATTGTCGCGGGAAAGCTGAGATCAGAATAGCAAAGGAGCAATCCGGAACCTGGTCCCGGTGAACCGCGCGTCCTCCCGGGCGGAGGAATCAGGTGCGGAACATCAAAATCGTGAAGGCGGAGGTTGCCGCGAAGCGGCGGTCGTGGCGCTGCCGGAGGTTCGATCCGGGGCGGGAAAGTGAAGACTTTGCCCATAATCGAGGGATTCAGCGCCACGAAGCTGAACGCCAGGGCAATCGCGCAACGGCAGGGTTTATGCCCTGGTGGCAAGCTCGGCTTCCCTGGATGCCTCCACTCTTTTTTGAATCCAGTCGTAGGTTTTCCGAAGTCCTTCGGCAAGTGGGCGCGAGGGCTTCCAGCCTAGCTTTTCAGAGATCAGGCGATTATCCGAGTTGCGGCCGCGAACGCCGAGAGGGCCGGGAATGTGCCTGATCGAGAGCTTTTTCCCCGCGATCTCCATGATCATCTCTGCGAGGTGATTGATCGTGACCATCTCTTCGGAACCGATGTTGACCGGTCCGGTGAAATCAGACTCCACGAGGCGGCGAACGCCCTCGATGCACTCGTCGATATACAGGAATGAGCGGGTCTGCAGGCCATCGCCCCAGATTTCGATTTCTCCGCGATCGGGGGCCTGAGCGATCTTGCGGCAAAGAGCGGCGGGCGCCTTCTCCTTGCCTCCCGTCCAGGTGCCTTCCGGGCCAAAGATATTGTGGAAGCGGGCGATGCGTACCTGAGCTCCATAATTCCGCATGCAGGAGAGGTAGAGGCGCTCACTGAAGAGCTTCTCCCATCCATACTCGCTGTCAGGGGCTGCCGGGTAGGCGGACTCTTCGGAACACTTTGGGTTCTGCGGATCGGTCTGGTTATATTCCGGATACATGCACGCGGAGGAGGAATAGAAAAACTTCTTCACGCCGGCCTTCACGCCGAAGTGGAGCGTGTTGAGATTGATGCTTGCCGAGTTGTGCATGACGTCGGCATCGTGCTCGCCGGTGAAAATATATCCCGCGCCCCCCATGTCGGCGGCAAACTGATAGACCTCGTCGATGCCGTCGATGACATCCGCCATGACGCGCTGATCGGAGAGATCTCCGACGATGAACTCGTCGGCCGGCGAGGGGCAGAATTCGTGATGTTTAAGATCCACGCCGCGGACCCAATGGCCTTCGGACTTCAACCGTGTGACCATATGGCCGCCAATGAACCCCCCGGCGCCGTTGACGAGGATTCTCTTCATTTGGGTCATTCCTGTTCGTCTTCTGGATAGAGAAAGCGTGCTGACTGGAATTTTATCGTGTCTGAGGTCCCGGCAGACAGCAAGGGGTGCACAGGAATCCCGTAGTTAATGCCGAATCGGGAGAAAGCGCCCCATGGCGACCGGTCGTGTCCCGGGTTCGATCCAATGCGTTTTCAGGCGGATACTCCGGTTTTCGGCTTCGGGACAGGGCCACTGGTTGTGACGCGGAGGGCAGCTTAGAATTGCACCAGATCGTCTAAGACCGACACTCGCTGAGCCGGCGCTGTCCGAAGCACGCGCCGTCGGTCGGCCGTGTAACGATATGATTATCAGGGACGGGGGATGTCGTGCCGGGCCGCCCTCCTTCCACGAAGCTGCTATGTCGATGCCTGTGAATCCGACATTATTTGACCGCGCGTTTGAGGAGCATCTGACCGTAATCGAGAAACTGCGCGCTCAGTGGCCGGTTCTCGAGCAAATCGCGACGGAGATGACGCGCGCCGTTCATGCGGGGAACAAAGTACTGTGGTGCGGCAATGGCGGGAGCGCGGCTGATTCGCAGCATCTGGCGGCCGAGCTGGTGGGACGTTTCCGGCGAGAGCGGCCGGGGCTGTCATCGATCGCGCTAACGACCGACACCTCTGTTCTTACTTCGATTGGTAACGATTACGGTTACGAGAAGATCTTCAGCCGGCAGGTCGAGGCGCACTGCGCTCCGGGAGATGTTCTGGTCGGCATCTCAACTTCGGGCAACAGTCAAAACGTATGCCTGGCCCTGGACGCCGGCCGCAGAATGGGCGCCTTTACGGTGGCGTTTACGGGCGAGGGCGGCGGAGCGATGGCGGGCGTAGCCGATGCAGTGCTCTCGATTCCGTCCCGAGACACGGCCCGCATCCAGGAAGGCCATATTCTTTGCGGGCACATGCTTTGCGACTGGATTGAGCTGTCGGTCTGCAACAGCGTGGCGGCAAAAGAGGAACTCACCCGGCGATGATTCAGAAACTGCACCGGGTCGGCCCGCGGCCGACCGTGACTGGCGTAACAAGCACATGCTGGTTTTGACGATCTGCCTCTGGAACCCAGGAGGTTCGCTCCCGGGAGGGCCAGTGATCGTGCCGAGGTTGAGGGCTTAGCACGCAGCTGATGGCGAAGGCGGGCGGAGGCTGAGGGNNGGCTGGCTGCAGCGACGCCCTGAGGCTGAGAAGGCTCGTGTACCATACAACGAGGTTTCCATCCATCATGAAGATGCGGGACAACATTCTCGTCACCGGCGGTGCAGGCTTCATCGGCAGCAACTTTGTTCTGGACTGGATTGCGAGCGTTGGCTCCCCGGTGGTCAATCTCGATCTGCTCACGTATGCGGGCAATGCGGCAAACCTGGAATCGCTGAAGGGCAATACTGCCCACAGCCTGGTGAAGGGTGACATCTGCGACGGGGAGCTGACCGGTGCGCTCCTGCGGGAACACCGTCCGCGGGCGGTGGTGCATTTTGCCGCGGAGAGCCACGTGGACCGGTCGATTGTGGCCCCGGATGCCTTCGTTCGCACGAACGTCACAGGGACCTTTACGCTGCTGCAGCAGGCGAAGGCGTACTGGTCTGAGCTGGATTCGGCGGACCGGGAGAACTTCCGGTTTCTGCACGTTTCAACCGATGAGGTTTACGGGACGCTGGGTCCGGACGATCCGGCGTTTTCTGAGACAACGCCGTACGCGCCGAACAGTCCTTATGCAGCTTCCAAGGCTGGCTCGGATCATCTGGTTCGGGCCTANNCTGATGATCCTGAACGCGCTCGAAGGGAAGGCTCTGCCGGTTTACGGGGACGGAGCGAATGTGCGGGACTGGCTTTTCGTCGGGGACCATTGTGCGGCGATCCGCACGGTTCTGGAGCGGGGCCGGGCAGGCGAGACCTACAATATCGGGGGCAACAGCGAAAAGAAGAATCTGGATGTGGTGCATACAATCTGCGATCTGGTGGATGAGATGAGTCCGAATCCGGCCATCGGCCCGCGCAGGAAACTGCTGACGTTTGTCCAGGATCGGCCGGGACATGACCGGCGGTATGCGATCGATGCGACGAAGATTTCGCGGGAGCTGGGCTGGAGTCCGGCAGAGCAGTTCGAGAGCGGGCTGCGGCGGACGGTGCAGTGGTATCTGGACAACCTCGCCTGGGTGGAGAACGTGCGTACGGGAGCCTACCTGCAGTGGATAGAGCAGAATTACGGGGAGCGACTCGCACAATGAAAGGGATTATTCTCGCCGGGGGGTCGGGAACGCGGCTTTATCCGGTTACGCATGTGGTCTCGAAGCAGCTGCTGCCGGTGTACGACAAGCCGATGATCTATTACCCGCTGAGCACGCTGATGCTGGCTGGACTACGCGAGATCCTTTTGATTTCAACGCCGCAGGACACGGCGCGGTTTGAGGAACTGCTGGGCGATGGCCACCGATGGGGCATCAACCTGAGCTACGCGGTGCAGCCGAGCCCGGACGGACTGGCGCAGGCGTTTCTGATCGGGAAGGAGTTCATCGGAGGCGACCCATGCGCCCTGGTTCTGGGCGACAACATTTTCTACGGGCAGTCTTTCTCGCAGCAACTGCAGGCAGCGGCGGCAGTGAAGAGCGGCGCGACCGTCTTTGCCTATCCGGTGCATGATCCGGAACGCTACGGCGTGGTGGAGTTCGATAAAAACGGGCGGGCGGTAAGCCTGGAAGAGAAGCCGCAGAAGCCGAAATCAAGATATGCCGTGACGGGGCTGTATTTCTACGACAACCAGGTGGTGGAACTGGCCGGCTCGCTGAAGCCCTCAGCGCGCGGCGAACTGGAGATTACGGACCTGAACCGTCTGTACCTCGAAGCGGGCACGCTGAACGTGAGGATCATGAGCCGCGGCATGGCCTGGCTCGATACCGGAACGCATGATTCGCTTTTCGAGGCGGGCCTGTTCATCCAGACCGTCGAGCGGCGGCAGGGGCTGAAGATCGCGTGTCCGGAGGAGATTGCGTATCGTCTGGGGTACATCACGGCGGACCAGCTGGAGAAGCTGGCCGAGCCGGTATGCAAGAGCGGATATGGGCAATATCTGCTCGGGTTGCTGCAGGAGCCTTATTTCGCGGCGCAAAGCGGAATCGGATGAAGATCGAGGAGACGGAACTACCGGGTGTTCTGCTGCTGAAGCCGACGGTTTACCGGGACAACCGAGGGGCATTTCTGGAGACCTGGAATCGCCGCACGATGGCGGACGCTGGTCTGCCAACGGAGTGGGTACAGGACAATTTCTCGGTTTCGAAGAAGAACGTCCTGCGGGGAATGCACTACCAGATCACGCGGCCCCAGGGGAAGCTGGTGCGGGTCGTCTACGGCGCCGTTTGGGATGTAGCCGTGGATCTGCGCCGGAGTTCGCCGCATTTTGGAAAGCATGTTGCGGTTGAGTTGAATGAAGAGAACAGTGCGATGTTGTGGATCCCACCTGGCTTTGGGCACGGATTTTTGGCCCTGGCGGAGAAGGTCGGGTTTTCCTACAAGGTTACGGAATATTATTCGCCGGCTGACGAACGAACGATCCGATGGAACGACTCGGATCTTGCCGTTCGCTGGCCTGTTGACCCGGCGAGCGCAATCGTCTCCGGCAGAGATTCGGAAGCCGCCACGTTTCGCGAGGCTGAGGTCTTTCCGTGAGCGACGGGCCGCGTGTGCTGGTGATTGGCGGATCAGGACAACTGGGGCTGGAACTGCAGCGCAGCTTCGCCGGCACGAACCCGATGGTCGCCGTCGATCGTGAAGTGGTCGACCTGACCGTTCCCGATCAGATTCGGGCGATCGTCGGCAGCGTCAAGCCGGCTGTGATTCTGAACTCCGCCGCGTA
>PMAM01000235.1 GCA_003152595.1 Acidobacterium sp. | reverse complement strand
ACAACTGGATAATCCTGCTGTACCTGTTGTTGGCGGATATCGTGAATACGGCCCTGTCGGCTTTTCTCGCCTTTTGCAATCGGCCTGTCTACCAGTTTTATATCTCCGGGCCGAATCCCTTTCATATTTCCGCATTGACGGACCAGGTTGCGGGAGGAGTCATCATGTGGGTGCTCAACTCCTTTGTGTTTCTGGTGCCGGCCATGCTTATTACAGTTCGCCTGATGGGCCCATCGGGCGGGGCTTCTTATGCTGGCGGCTATCTGGAAGCCAATCCGCGCCACTCCACACTGTCGCCATAGACCACGCTCGAGTAAAATGAATCCACATGGAAGACCCGAGATTGGGTGCTTCTCTTGACCCGCTCTACCGTAACTTCGCTCTAAGCACGGCACCGCCACAACCGTGTCAAAAGCGGCTCCCGGCCTGTGGACGACCCTCAAGCTACGAGGTGAAGTAGAGTGAGCAATCTTGCTCATACTGCGCAGCTAGCTATAGGCAATAATTGAGTGGCAGATATCTTCGTGCTCTGGTCCAACTTCCCCCAAAGGAGTCGGAACCAACCTCACCTGGGCCTGCATCTAAGTCGCTATGATCTCACTCTTCGCCTGGGGCTAACCGCAGAGTTTTTATACAAAGGAGTTCATTCCACCGACATGGCCAAACATGAAGAAGCGAGCCACTCAAAGGAATATCGCGAAACTCTCACACGGCTTCCGCAACTTGCGAACGCAGTCATCCAGGCTAACATCCATCAGGAGATTGAGAAGCTCAAGAGCGCCTCCGCCTTGCAGCAGGACACAGGTCGAAGTTCCGAGACCCTCGTGAAGTATGAGGATTTCCGGATCGTTCTGGTCGTAATGAAGGCAGAAAGCCGCATGAGCCATCATCATGCGGACGGTCCAATATCCGTTCAGGGAATTCAAGGCAGAATTCGTCTGCGTCTGCCCGAGGACCAGGCTGTCGAGTTGGGCCCGGGCGACATTCTCGCATTGGAGCCAGGTCTCAAGCATGATGTCGAGGCGCTGGAGGACAGCGCATTCCTGCTTACGATCTCGTGGTCAGATCGCGAATCGGAAGAAGATCGTTAGACACGCGGAAATTTCTCGGACCTCCGAAAAGACGACGATTCGATGCAATGTTTGCAGAGTTGACGCATACGTGAAGGACCGTCTGCGCGCTGGTTTAGGCCCCACGAGATCGACCTTACGATGTGTGCACTTTTGACCGGAATCGACGCAGCGTTGGATGACATCATCGGCACGGCTGGTTAGGCGCCTCGCGCGACCCTGCTGTGCTTCAACGTTGCGCCGCCTTATCCGCCGTTGCCTGGCGGATCGAGCCGTGCATGCGGGCGGTTGGCTGGGAAAATGAATAGGTCTACCTCGAAGGAGAGACGATATGGCTACGGAAAAAAAGACGTTCAGGACAATCCCCGTTGGCACCAAAGTGTCATGGCATTACCGGAGTGCCATCGGCCATGGCACGGTCACCGGCGTGTCCGAGATGGGCGCCAACGCAGATAAAACAATGTACAGTGTGCGCCAGACTGACCACCACCCCGGCGAACCGGCCGTCGTGCACCACTCGGGTAAGGCACTCAGTCGTGCATGAGGAATCAAGGAATATAGGGCAAGCGCGAACAAGAGCGACATTGAAGACGCAACCAGGGAGGGTAAAAGCATGAGCGCTGCCGCTGCGAAATGGCCGATCTTTCAGGCAAAGCTGAAGAGTCGCGACCTCGTAGCCGAAGGCACTATGGCCTTTCATTTTGAGAAGCCTGCCAGCTTTGTTTTCACCCCTGGTCAGTTCATCGACATGGATCTGCTGAATCCCTCCGAAACGGATGCCGAGGGGAACACGCGCGGATTCTCCGTATCGAGCGCGCCATACGAAGACACCATCATGGTGACTACCCGGCTTCGCGACACAGCGTTTAAGCGTGTCCTGAAGACCATGCCGCTGGAGACCGAGGTGAAGATCGAAGGCCCGTTTGGCGATTTGCGGCTCCACAACGATGTTAAGCGGGCGGCCGTATTTCTGGCGGGGGGCATTGGAATTACCCCCTTCCGCAGCATCCTGTTAGACGCCGCCAGGAGGAAGCTGCCTCACCACATTTTTCTCTTCTTCTCCAACAACCGTCCGGAAGACGCCCCGTTTCTGGATGAGCTGCAATCGCTGGAAAAGCGGAATCCGAACTACAAGTTCATCGGGACCATGACCAGTATGGAAAAATCAAAAACATCCTGGCAGGGGGAGCGGGGCTTCATCGATAAGGAGATGCTCGACAAACATCTGAAGACTGCTCCTTCTCCGATCTACTACAGCGCCGGGCCGCCTGGCATGGTAAAAGCCCTGCACGCCATGCTTCAAGCCGCTGGCATCGACGATGACGATATTCGCACTGAGGAGTTCACCGGTTATTGACTGAAACGCGAGCCGGATAGTGAGCATCGATCGGCCAGCGTCGTCCGCTTCGTTTCCTGAAGGCACATGGTTGGATGACCCCGTGATTCGCTTCTCCGTTCGACCCATCCCGCCGTTTCGATTGGATTTGACGGTTTGGGCATTGCGACGTCGTTCAATGAATGCAGTGGACCGATGGGACGGTGAGACGTATCAGCGAGTCCTGGTCGTTCATGACACGCCAGTGCTGGTTCGTGTGGCCGAACGAGGGATGATGCTGGACATCACAGCGACCGGCAAAGATCTCTCTCCTTCGGTCAGGCAGAGCGTCACACGCACACTGGAACGATTGCTGGGGATTAGAAAGGATCTTTTGAAGTTTTATGAGTTTGCGCGCCTCTATGCGCGCCTGGACGAACTGGCAATGCGATTTCAAGGAGTAAAGCCCCCGCGCTTCGCCACAGTCTTTGAAGGTCTGGTGAATGGGATCGCCTGCCAGCAGTTGAGTCTGACGGTCGGGATCATTTTTCTCAATCGGCTTGCCGAGCGCTGCGGGCTGGCTTTCAGCCCGGGGATTTATGCTTTTCCTCGGCCACAGGATCTGGCGCGCCTGGATCCGGCGGATCTCCGGCCCCTGGGATATAGCAGTGGCAAGGCAAGAGCGCTGGTTGAGATCGCACAATCAATTGTTGCTGGGCAACTCGATCTGGAAGAGCTTGCCCAATTGAGCAATCCAGAGTGTGTGGAACGGCTCGCCGCATTGCGCGGAGTGGGACGGTGGACGGCGGAATATGTGCTGCTTCGCGGCCTGGGAAGGATCGATGTATTTCCTGGCGACGATGTCGGCGCTCGAAACAACCTGGAACGTTGGCTGCATCTTAAAAAGAAGCTCGATTATGCGCGTGTTCAGCAGGTTCTGAAGCGATGGAGGGGTTATGGTGGCATGATCTTTCTTCACCTACTACTCAAAAGTCTCGACGAAGCTGGAGAAATAGATCGCATTACTGCATCACCGTAGACGCCTACTTTACGCAGCGGTGTGACGTTGCGGCCCCGGATCGCCGATTCGGAACCTTTTCGGACGACACGATTCAATCAATCGAGGTGCAGTTTTCCATATTGAGCCTGAAATGTGTGGCGATTAATGAGGATGGGACGGGTGGAACAACAGGGCCCAAGAATATTGCTGGTTGACGACGAGGAACCTGTCCGGCAGGTCCTTGGTGTTGGGCTGCGCCCAGCGGGCTATACCATGTATCAGGTCGGTAACGGCGGAGAAGCGCTGCGAAGCTTCCAGCTGGTGCGGCCTGATTTGGTCCTTCTCGACCTGGATCTTCCGGATATCGACGGCAAGGAAGTGATCCGGCGTCTGCGAGCGCGCGCGTTCACGCCCATTATAGTGATTTCGGTCCGCGACGAGGAATCCGAAAAGATTTGCTCTCTTGATATCGGCGCCGATGACTATGTCACTAAGCCGTTTGGCGTGGGAGAGTTACTCGCGCGCATCCGCGTAGCTCTGCGCAGTCTGAACGTCACTCAAGGAGACATCTTTGTATCAGGCAGCCTCAGAGTTGATTTCAGCCGCAGAGAGGTGTTTATCGGTCACACGCGGGTCAGACTTACTGCCACTGAGTACGATCTTCTGAAGATACTGATCCACCACGCCGATAAGGTGAGGACTCACCACCAACTGATCCATGAGCTATGGGGCACAACTCAATATCAGGATGCAGCACACCTGTTACGCGTGACGCTCAGTCACCTGCGCCACAAATTGCAGATTGATCCGAAATTACGCAGCCACATTTTGACGGAATCGGGAGTCGGATATCGACTGACGACCGAGAGTTCGGATCGGGTGGCCTAGATGCTGGAGCTTGTCGGCAGATTCCTTTGTCTTGATCGCCGGCAGGATGAACTGCCAGGTACGCTTGTAAAGGTTTTGGTCATGGGCTCGCAAATCCTGGAGTCAGCCAAAGTTCTGACCGTCGGCTCATCTGCAGTTAGCCGAGGGAACGCATGATTAAATTCGATGCAGCACACGAAGCTGTTCACCATCCTCCGGACCGTCGTTGTCGAATTTGGATCAAGCCGTCGTTTGTTGCAGCCGCAATTTGTCTCGGCCTCGTTCCTTTGTTGTTGGCCTGGGGACAAGCGGCAATCTTCGGAATGCCTCATCTCGCGTCGCTTCCTAAATTCGATCCGGCCACCTTCACCGGAGTGCATGGCTTTCCGTGGTGGCTGCGCTGGGCACACTTTTTTAATTTTGTCTTCCTGATGATGCTGGTACGCAGTGGCTTGTCGATTCTCGTAGACCATCCACGCCTTTATTTCAATAACGACTGCACGCCCGGCTCGGAATGGATTCGCTTCACTCCGTTGCATGTGCCGACAGATCGCATGTGGACCGCAAAAGACGATGCACGGTACATTTCTCCGATCTTCGGTTTGCCGGGCTATCGCCATACCGTGGGAGTGGCGCGCTCCTGGCACTTCATCGATGTGTATGGGTTCATCCTCACAGGCCTGATCTTTATTCCGTTGCTCTTTGTATCAGGACAGTGGGCGCGTCTGGTGCCTGACTCGTGGACAGTGTTCCCAACAGCATGGAGCACCTTCGTCCACTACGCGAACTTCCACTTTCCACCCGAACCCGACGGATTCTATGCCTATAACGCCCTTCAGCAACTGGCATATTTCTTCGTCGTATTCGTATTCGCGCCGATTTCGATTCTTGCGGGTGCCTCAATGTCGCCGGCTATGGTGAACCACTTTCCATGGTTCCCTCGCATATTTGGCGGAAGACAAGGCGCCCGATCGATCCACTTCCTGATGATGCTTTGCTGGGTTGGATTTCTTGTCGTTCACGTCACGCTGGTGGTTTTGACCGGGTTTGTGCGGAACATGAACCATATCGTGCTGGGAACGGACAATTACAATCCACTGGGAATGCTTCTTGGCTTTGTCGGCCTTACGGTCGTGCTTGGTTCATGGATCGCAGCCCACTACATCTCCTGGAAGGCGCCGCGCCTGCTGCAGCACATACAGAAGGCGATCTCATTGCCTGTGCGGTTGGCTACCCTCAATCGGCTTCACCCGCGAAACCGGTATACGAAGGAACAGATCTCGCCGCATTTCTGGCCGAATGGCAAGATGCCGGTACGCGAGGACTGGAAGCAAATGGCTGCGAACAACTTTCGCGACTTCAGGCTCAAAGTTGGCGGCCTAGTGGAAAACCCGATGAGGTTGTCGTTAGCGGAAATCGACTCACTGGGAGAAGAAGAGAACATCACCATGCATCACTGCATCCAGGGTTGGTCGGGCATCGCGCAATGGAACGGTCTGCCTATGAAGAGGCTGATCGAGCTGGTGAAACCGAAGCCATCGGCGAAGGTGGTAGCTTTCTACTCCTTCGGTGAATCCCTTTATGGTGGCGTGTACTACGACACCCAGAGTCTTGAAAATGTGTTGAAGCCCGAGTGCCTGCTTGCCTCCGCGATGAATGGCGTGTCGCTTCCAGTCGAGTACGGAGCGCCGCTTCGGCTGCGTGTCGAGAACCAACTGGGATACAAGATGGTCAAGTGGATCGAGCGCATTGAATTTATCGAATCTGAGAAGAGCCTGGGCAAAGGTGAGGGAGGATCGAATGAGGATCAGGAATACTTTGATTTACTGCCGAACATCTGAGGTCCGCTGAACCAATGTCCCGCCTTTGATAGGCGCGATCACGCGTGAAAGAGGCAGTTCGCCCCAATTCTGCGATCCTGCATGAAGCGACCTGCGTTGTCCCTGCGTAGCCTCGGCCGTTTTCGCCGGTTCCAGCGAAGCCAGACTGCCAACCGGATCCGCGCTCGTGATCACGTAGTTGCTGTACTGAATCGTCAGTTCGGCATGCCCGCCCAGCCGGACGGCGGTGATGCTGTGAATGCGTGCGGGAAGCCAGAAGTCGCCAACTTTCATATACGACTGTTCGATTTCAACATCCCTGGTCCAGAACGAGGGGTTCTTTGCGGGCTCTGCTTCTACGCGAACCACGGCAAAGTCGTTTGAGTTTACCCAAATGCGGCCATGGTAAAGAAACTTGCTCTTTGTTAACGGATTCACACGGAGCACGTACGCCAAGCTCGATAGGTCGTCGTCATGTCCAGCTCCTGCGAAACTGTAATTATCCGTATTTAGAGCGGTGCGTTTTGTGGCCTCCGCTCCAAGCACTTGTTGTTCGGCCTCTAAGAGCTTTCTGGATACCTTGTTGATAATTAGCCTGGATCCGGTCGCAGACTGAATCGTGAATTGCTTTGTTCCGGGTGAGTGATACTTTGCGTCCACGACCATCACCGCAGTACGGCTGCCTGGAAAGCCGCGGTATTTCAGTCGGAATGTTTCGGTCACCCGATAAGCATGCAGTGCCTGAGCCCGTTCGCGGTTCATCGAAACCAGGTTTTTCACGACTTGCTCAGTACTGAGCGGGCCATTCACAATCACGGCAGAGGCCACCGATTGTTGTGCACCCGCGGGCCGGCATAGTCCTGCGAAGGGCAGAAGCAGCAGAATCGACAGGACGAACGAAAACACCAGCCTTGCTGCTGTTGAACAACATACTCCAACAGCTGTCTCATGTGCCGTCATGGCAGGTCTTCGATGTGCTCGATGTCTGTCGATGGCCGGATTCTCCGCCAGATGATGGACAGGCCTGGCTTCTCCCGCGTCCAGCTCGCGCACTCGCCCTGAGACGAAAGTGCGTATTTGAAGCTCCGGCAGGTGTCGGAAAATTTGAGGCAAATGAGCATCTCCTTCATGATTCGCCTCTGCCGGGAGGGGCGCCAGCCAGCATTGGTAGTGAACCCGGGAGCGGGTTTATGGCATTCCTCGCTGCAGCGCGGGCAGGAGTCACCGTACGGACAGGTTGCGTGCGATTCGCCCAAGCTCGTACGAACTCCCGCATATAGGAATGCGCAGCCTGCTCCCAAACCATGTGGCGCGCATAAGAGTAGGCACGCTTTCGCATTGCCAGGCGCG
>PMAM01000081.1 GCA_003152595.1 Acidobacterium sp. | reverse complement strand
TCGTCGGAGAGGAGTGCCTCGCTGCAGTGCCGGGGCTCAGAATGGCAACCGCTACTGCCATCACTCCTTGTACGGCCCTCAGCATCGAGAGGGGGGAGATGATTCGCGTGATGCACGAAGAGCCTGCCTTCTCCGACCGGTTCCTGTCGTTTCTGCTGGCACGGAGCATGCGCATCCAGGCCGACCTTGTAGACCAGCTTTTCAACTCGAGCGAAAAGCGCCTGGCCCGGATTCTTCTGTTGATGGCGCAGTTTGCCAAGCCGGGTCAACCTGAATCCCTGATCCCGAAGATCTCGCAGGAAACTCTGGCGGAGATGGTCGGCACCACCCGCTCCCGCGTCAGCTTCTTCATGAATCGCTTTCGCAAGCTCGGATTCATTGAGTACAACGGCGGCGGCATCCACGTCCACAAGTCCCTGCTCAATGTGGTGCTGCTCGATCAATTGCCCGAGGCCGGAGCTGCAGACGCTACTGTCGCGGATACCCCTGAAGCATTGCCCGAGGGCAATGGGGGGCGCGGCTCAGGCGGGTTTCCCGCGGCTGAATCCTGCGGCGACACGGGATTGGTGGCGGCCATGACGCAATCCACGCAATTGGGGCCAGGAACTCTGCCCAATGATGGAGACTCAGATGGAAGATCCTCGGTGCAAGATCGCGGCGGTTAGAACGGAAGATCCTCGGTGCAGTAGCTTGCTCCGTGGTGTGACGATTGAGATGGAAGATCCTCGGTGCAGTAGCTTGCTCCGTGGTGTGGTGCTTGAGATTGAGATTGAGGACCCTCGGTGCAGGAAACTGGAGATTGAGGTGGAAGACCCTCGGTGCAAGGCCCTGCTCGTGAGGTGGTGAGTTAAGCTTCAGGAGAATCTCCGGCGCCAACCGAACAGTGTTCGCCAAATGGATTGCCGCAGAGAGGAAGCATGGTATGAGTCCCTATGACGCGTGTTGAGCATGCGAACCCAGGCCGATCTTGTCGATCAGCTCTTCAACTCCAGTGAGAAGCGTCTGGCGAGAATTCTCCTGCTGATGGCGGAATTTGGTATGCCAGGTGAACCGGAACCGCAGATCCCGCCGATCACGCAGGAAACCCTGGCGGAAATGATCGGCACTACCCGGTCCCGCGTCAGCTTCTTCATGAATCGGTTTCGCAAGCTGGGGTTGATTGAATACACGTCCACTATTCCCTCTTCGCGCGAGCACGTTTCAACAGATTCGCCACCAGGAATACGCCGAGGACCAAGAACGCGCCCATCAGGAATCCGTCCCAAAAATGGTTGGAAAGCATGTGTTTTGAAAACCTCTACGGGCAGTATCGCAGGAACCGGCCTGTAACCATCCACAACCAGGAAGATCTGGAATTCCTCAGCACTTCAATGAGTGCATTGGCGATTTAGCACTCACCGACATCGGACACGAGCTCAGAAGCCGTTGCTGGGCCGGTTTTGCGAGAAGTCTGTCGTTGAATCGTTCGGGACTGCAAGTTAGCATGAACCCCGACGACCTTGCTTCAGTTCCAATCCAGGGAGACAGAAAGTGATCACGCGAACCGCGAAGCTGTTGCTCCTTGCAGGAGTCGCTTTTTTCTACTCGTTCGTCGTGTTCAACAATCTGACTGATTTCAACTCGAATTACCAGCTTGTACGCCACGTCCTCATGATGGACACAACCTTTCCCGGTAACCACGGAATGTGGCGGGCGCTCACGTCATCATCCGCCGACTATTCGTTTTACATCGCCATTATTGTGTGGGAGATCGTAACGGCGATTTTGCTGTGGTCGGGCTGCGTGGCGCTATCACGCGCCATCCGGTGTCCGGCCACGAAATTTGAAGCGGCCAAGCGAATACCCATAGTCGCGCTGACACTATCGCTCCTCATGTGGCTGGTGGCGTTCATCTCAGTTGGGGGGGAATGGTTCCTCATGTGGCAGTCGCACGCGTGGAACGGCGAGGAAACCGCCTTTCGCGTTTTCACAATCGTTGGAATCGTGCTGCTTGTTTTCATGTTTCCGGAACGGGATGTGCAGCCGTAGAGGTCGACAAACGGATGCGAGCCGCAATGTCCGACGGCCGCCGACCCGCTAGTGCTGATTCCCGGTCAGGAACGAGAAATCGGCCACAGTCCGGCGAGCTTCCGCAGCGGGAATTGTCAACTGTTGCCAACAGGCCAAAGCACTAATTGAGGGGTTCTGAGAGTGTGGTCGCCAATACGGAAGTAGCGCGGAAAACCACTCGCGTGTAGTCGATTTTGTAGCGGTCAGTGCACCAAAGAGCCACAAGATGCAACATGCCTGGTCCGGTCGAGCTAAATAGCTCCATCCAAACGGCTTGCGATCACGAGATTTCAACAATATTCAACAAATCGCCTGTTATGCTTTGGGAGCAGAGGGTTGTGCGGGAGCGGCGCAGCCTGCTTTGGCATTCAAATGACGCCCCCACTTTTAACCCCACACTATCGTTCGCAGCCTGGTACGAATCGCTCCGAATGTGCGCCAACCGCTCCGGCGATGAGTTTAACGACTCATAAACCAACAAGAAATCGGCAACCGCGTCAAATATGTAAACGAGAACTATCCGCCGTCTACGCGGCGCTTTGCCATGATCCGCTGCGAGGCGAGTGAGGCGCAGAAACTCGCGGATCAACTTCAACATCGGCCGTCGACGAGTGCATCGGCGATTTGTCATTCGTTGTGGACCGTTTGGGATCGCTTCCGAAAGGCGCATTCCGGTCCGTCACACATCAGACGTGTTCCTACCGCGCTGTCAGCGACCCGCTTGCGACCTGGCGCACTGGAACTCCCCGCCACCCAGGTGCACCGTCCTCCCATTGGTTATCGGTGAGTTGCTCGACGCCGGTGCCGTCGAAGCGCATTACAAAGATCTCGCCGTACGGTTGAGGCGCATCCGTGTACGCTGCTTCATCCTTGAAACCCATCCTTGAACTTGCGAATGCAATATACTCACCATCAGGCGACCATGCCATGTGCGCGTCATTGCCTTTCCCATTCGTCAGGCGTCTCAGAGAGCTGCCATCGGGCTTGATCGTGTAAACGTCGTACGTTCCTCCAGACAGGCGCGCAAACATGATGAGGTCTCCGCGTGGAGACCACAGTGGAAAATTGTCATATCCATCGGTGAGGTTTGTCACGGCCCTTGTGTCCAGGTCCATAATGCGTAGACCGTTATCTTCGCGGCTGAACGTCCGATAGACGAAGCGTTTTCCATCGGGAGAGAATGACGGGAACGCATTATTGCCCGCGCCGCTTGTGAGTTCTTGAAATCCGGTTCCATCTGCATTGACGAGTGCCACCTTGGCCCCGCCCTCGATGCGATCGCCCGGTTTCAAAAACTCAGAATGGAAGCCATCAAAAAACGCCGCAAACTCACCAATGCCGAAGATGATCTTGCGGCCGTCGGATGACCACGACCCCGCCAGTGCATTGCTGGTCTTGTCTTGGTAAACGACTTGTGCTGCGCCTGTCGCCACCGTAGTCACGGTGATAGCAGAGAGGCTTGCACGGCCATTCGGGAAACCGGTTGTTATGAACTGTGTCCCCGACCGATTGAACGATGGAAGAGTGCCGCCGCTCGCGATTTGCAGTTCGTAGTTCGAATCCCCGCTGAAAGCCTTTCGCAAGGGCACTGGCGTGCCTGGAACACGTTTGTGAAAGACGACGAGATTTCCGTCGGGCGACCACGACGCCGTTCGGATGGGGCCTCGTGGACCCCGCCGGCCGCTCAGATAATAAATGCCGGCATCCGGCGTGTCCTTGCGTATGTAGCCGATCTCGTTCTGGTCAAGGGGAGACGGATTGATCTTCACGCCGACAGCAGGCATTTCGGTGGATGCGCCTGTCATCGTATCAACTGACATAAGGCGAGTGTCGTTGCCCGGGCCAGGATTTGCGATCCGGTTTGCGAGCGTTTGTTGGGCAGTCATGCAGTACGCCACCAAGTGACGACTGTCTCCCTTCCACTTTGGACTTCCACAGAAATCCTGGTTCCCGGGGACCTTCTTCAGACCAGAGCCGTCAGGATGCACGATGTAAAGATCGGCCAGTTGAAGGCGCTCCCACCGGCCCTCACTGAACGGCATAGGTTTTCCGCGTCCTGACGAGAACGCAATCCATTTTCCGTCATGAGACCATGACGGTCGAAAATCTCCGCCTGCGCCTGTGGTGAGCCGCTGGATGCGGCGGGACGTCAGATCCAGGATCCAGAGATTTGCGTTCCCGCCGTCGCGCGTGCTGACGAACACGAGTTTTTGACCATCGGGCGAGAATGCAGCCTGATCGTCATACGCCGGATCTGTTGTCAACGCCTTGAGTCCGCTGCCATCGGGTTTCACCTGAAAAAGATCTGCGGATCCATTTCGCTCGGACGTGAACACGATCGATTTGCCGTCCGGAGACCAGATTGCGTCATAGTCACGATCGGGGTTAGGAAGCAGAGGATGTTCGTTGCTCCCATCGGATGCAGCCACGAAAATCTCAGGCTGGCCAACTTCCACGCGGTTGAACGCGATGGTTTGTGCACCGGGTCCCTGGGCCCCCAGCAACATGAGGCCGGTGACAGCAATCAGAAATGAACGCATCCCGGGAGTATATCGCGGCGAATCTCGTATCGTCTTGACATACTGCTGTCAATCAACTCGAACGAAAATGCGAGCGAGTCTGCGCGGGAAATCTAGCTGCCTCGTCTGGATTGAAGACTTCAGGCCAATGCGCTCATCGAGAGAGTGATTTGGGTGGGAAAAGCAGGATAGGTATCGGCAAACGGGCATGGGTTCCGTAATATCTGGTTGGTCGGCTATACGGAAGTAATCGGCCCCGGGCCTGGAGTGGGACGCGGGTAGCTCGACTTCGAGCTTAGCGAAAGACGCCTTGTTTTCCGGCGCGGCTTCATATCACCGGAACCGGCCACCTTTGCTTCGCCCCGGTTCTGTCAAAATCCCGTGGGACATTACGGCTCGCGCGAGTCGGGCCGGAGAAAATTTCAATTGATTGCACTGGACAGAAGCCTCCCCGTGCTGCGGGAGTCGAAGTGCGTAAAGCGCAGGAATGATGAACTTTGCGCGTCGAAAATCACTTCTCCTCGGACTTCATTTCGAAAATCGTAGCGAATCGCTCGGTTGCGTTTCGGAGCGCCTCGTCTGCAACGTGCGCATATCGGGCGGTCGTCTGAGGCTGCGTGTGCCCAAGCAGCTTTCCGACGATTTGGAGAGAAGTTCTCGCCGAGACAAGATGACTCGCATAGGTATGTCGCAAAGTAATGTGTAGCCTGCATTTGTCAATGGGAAATGCGTATTGGCAGCGCGGACAACTTCGCTCGCGGCGTGCACGCGCGCAGAGCAGGGCTCCCCCCGGCGGCAAGCAGTGTAGAGTTGCCGAATGTGCACCGATCTACATCTTGTAAATGGCGCGAACGTCGGGCGAAAACCGGCGTAACCCATTTGATTTCGTTCTTGTTGGGCACGAAGTCCCGTTTGAACGTTATCCACAAGCGCATGTGGAATCCATGTGGAATCTACATAGCACGTTGAGTTGGCGCCACCGCGGCCAGGGGACCTTTTGGGAGGGCTATTGTCACCGGATGGGGAAAGGGAACGTGAACAGTCAGGGAACGCATGGCGGCAGAATATGCCTCTTTGGTATCGGGATTTGGGGAGAAGACGGAATTGCAATTGATTGCACGAAGGCTGTGAAGGGTTGGTGGCCTTGAACGTATGCGTCTGGTGAGGCCGGTGAGCCCCAGTGTAATCCCACATTTCCGATTTGAATCTGAGCAACTGAGTTTATGATGCCCCTGGAAGCCTTGATTCATGCGGGTTTCAACATGACCGAGGCGCTCCGGAGGTACACACCCAGTGGGTGAGAATCAAAATCAGCCTTTTCAGCTCTCCTTCAACCCCTCGTTAAGAGTGGATTTCCAGGGATCGCGGGTCACCTCCGATGGTGGTCTAGTTCTGGTGCGCGAGTTAGACGAACGTCTGGGATTCAGCGATCTCATCGCACGGCACCTGACCGATTCTCGGGCGAAGAACACCCAGTTGCCGTTGGTTGCAGCAACCAAGCAGTAAACATAACGGAATCATAGTGAAGACCGTGCATTTTGACATTGAATACCTGTAGCTGGCTGAGTTCCTTGACAGACAACTCACGCCCCAGGCTTTCGCGCCAAAGAACCTTAATCGTGCGTAGCGAACCTTGGACGTCAGGCATAACTGTCCTCCCAAATCCAATTATAACTCAGAACTACTCTTGGCAAGTATCCACCAATCACCCGTTTGTCAAGAGGGCAGCCCAGAGTAAGGAAGTGTAGAACTGTGAATCTTGGGCGCGGTCGCGTACATTTCCTCAATCGCGTACATTTCCTCTTCGGATAGGGGCGCGTCATCGGGGTCTGGTGCTGTGTCGTACACGGGCTTGGCTTCCCACGCAGCCGCCTGAGCCGCCTTGGCTGCCTGCTTTGCCTGGGAGGCAAGATACTCGCTCACCACCTCGTTCACATGCGTCAAGACAAAGCCTGGGTTGGGGTCAGACGGGCCTGTCTCGCCCCCAAGATGGCTGATTGTCCACCAGCTGCCGATGTCGAAGAGCCAATCGACCAATTGATTCGCGTTCAGCTTGGGGTCTATCTCGGCGACCTTCTGGGCAAACAGGGTAAGCTGGCCTGCTTCCTTGTCAGTCAGTGTGGAGGTGGGCAGGCCCAGGGCCTTGGCCTTTTTCGAACGCCAGTGGATTTGAATGCTTGGCTCGACTTGAAATCTGAGTTTGTCGGCGAACGCGGCGGCCAAGGGACTTCTTTTCACGGCCTTCTCCTCACTCACGTTTGTCAATCCCGGAGAGAGTTTCTCAAGTTCTGTTTTTTCTGTATTTTCAGTTTTTGTAATTTCTTCGTCCTGGTGTTTTTCAGGAACTTTTTCCTGCTGCTGTTTTTGTGAGCCTGCTTCTGGCTCACCAGTACTTGGTACTTCTTCAGATTTACTACTTAAAGAAAAGTTCACTACTTCAGGTGCAGAACTTGCACGAGGGGGTCGTGCAGAACTTGCACGAGGGGTCGTGCATAACTTGTCCGATGGCGCAGGATTTAGAAGCGTATAAACGTTCGAAGTCCTGTTCTTAGCTACAACCCGCTCCGTCTTCCCGAGGAAGCCAGCAGCTACCAGTGCCTTAACGGACTGCTTCGCGGAACGGAGGCTCACCCCGGCGTCAGCAGCGATGGTCGGGTAAGAGGGGAAGGCCGTCCCGGTGGTGCGGTTGATGCGTCTGGCAATGGCAAGGAACACCCAGGCTGCGGACTTGCTCAGGCCCGCCCTCTTGAGGGCTTCCAGAGAGTCCAGAGCCCGATCCAGGGCATCGTGGTTGGAGTATCTACGCTTGCTGGTAAGATCGTTCAATGGAAAACCTCTCTAAAAGAGGAGTCACACCAAGGGGCACCGTCGTGGGTGCCCTCTTTAGGTGTTGGATAGTTCAAGTGGTCAAGGGGTGTATGGCTAGAGGGCTCTGTGGTCCTGCACAAATCTAACCGTAAATCGTGTAGTCGCATAAAACGGATTGTCAACGCCTTTTCTCGCACTTCAGTTCCTGGGCGCAAAAAGGGGGCAGCCCGTTAGGAACCGCCCCTGAGGAAAAATGCGAAGGTGTCTTGGTGTGTCTGGTCTTAGTCGAGCCTCCAACTCAGCAGAGTGTCAGTTTGAAACTCCGACCTTTGTCCCTGGTCGTGCGTGACGGTGAAATACATGTAGTCAGCACTCGGGTCCAAGGAGGTGCAGCCACACAGCACGATGGGTTGGCCACCGCTCCGCCGCCGCAGGGTGAGGGTGATGGGCCCAATCGGCTTCCTCATTTTCTTCCTCCCATTTTTCTCCTCCCCATTTTTCTCACTCCTCTCGTTTTGTCCCAGGTGCACACGTGTGCACCACACTAAGCAGCTTCCTCATTCTTGTCGAACGGCATGAGCGAAGGGCCTAACAGTGCTCTGATCGGCGGGTTTGCATGGCACCCGGTCACGGTGGCCCCTGTGGTTCGATACTCAGGGTCGTAGGCCGTACGGACCATGGCACAGAGGATATCCAGCACCACGGAATCGGCCTCAATATGCAGAACGCCCTTCATCAGGGCCATGGTCTGAACCACGTTGTCGAGCTGATCGGGCCGCAGGTCCACAGCCCATCGGATTGTCTCTTTGGTTGTCTTGGCGTTGCGTGGTACGTACTCTACAGGCGGGTTCAGCATGGCGTGCAGTTGGAGCACCGTCAGCGGCCCGGCTATGGCAACCCACTCACCCACATTTTCAAGAGTGAGAATCGGGGCGAGCATTTTTACTTTAGTCCAGCCCAGATGCTGCACTTTCGACCACGGAATTTTGTTCGAGACCAGGCTGTCGTACGTCGCGATCAAATATTGCGCCTTGCGCAGCTTGAATCCGAACTGCTCGAACACGTAAGCCTCAAAGGATGCGAACTTCGACCACCAAGTGTTGTCGTTGATGCGCTTCAGATAGCCGCCGACTCGCAGGAACTCCACCTCTATGTTGTCAGCCGACGCCTGAGCACGGCTCAGTGCTTCGGCTTTGGTCGCGTCCTCGACCTCGTGGGCGATGTCCATGATGAGGTCGCCGCCGGTCGGGGTCACAGGATCACCTCATGATCTGCCCGGGCAAACCGTTTCAATTCGCCAGCAGGGATCAGGATTCGCCTGCCGACACGGCGAACGGTGAGCTGCTTATTGCCGATCAAGCGGTCTACGCTGCGGACGCTGATGCTAAGCAACTTAGCAGCGGTCCTGCGGTCGTAGAGAAGTTGGGTTGGGATAGCTGGCGCGGCGGAAACTGGCATACTTCACTCCGTGGCTGCCAGCCTTCACTCCATTGAAAGTGCACCTTTGTGCATGCACCAGCTATGACCCTTATACACCCCACGGCCTCTCAGGGCACAGAATAATATGGTCACTTAGAATGGTCACTGCCATCACATGTCCTGGAGTTACTGTTGAGGGGCGTCCAGCTTTTCCATGCACCAGATTGACAACTGTGCCCGGTCTGGTGCATCTTGCCCTCATGCCGAAGAAAATAGCGAAGATCAAGGGCGTCTACGAAAAGCTTCCCGGCAGTGGGATTTGGTGGTGTCGATACGCGGATGTGACGGGCAAACTGCGCCGCGAAAAGGCGGGCAGGCACGGTGACGCAATCGTCCTGATCGACAAGCGGCGCACTGAGACCCTACAACGCAAGAAACTCCCGGAGCGATTCCGCGCAAAGGGCGTGACCTTCCGCACCCTCAGCTCCGATGCCCTGGAGCACTCACGGGAATCGAACACAGAGCAGAGCACGAGGGAACTCGAACTCAAGATGAACACCCTGCTCCCGGTGTTCGGTGACCTGGCTGCGGAGCACATCACGAAACAGGACATCATCCGCTGGCTTGCATCCGAGGCCGAGGAGCGGGGCTGGACACCGGCAACCCGCAACCGCTGGCAGGCTGCTTTCTCTCTCATCTTCCGGGTCGGCATGGATAACGAGAAGATCGAGCGCAACCCCGCCGCGCGAATCAAACGCAGGGCAGAGAACGGTCGCGTCATCCGGTACCTCACGCACGAGGAAGAGCAGATACTGCGGGCAACCATCACGAAGCCCCGCCAGTTGGCCGCGTTCGAAATCAGCTTGCACACGGGGATGCGTTTATCAGAGCAGTTTGGTCTGGAGTGGTACCAGGTGGACCTTGGGCGAAGGGTGGTCTTCCTCCCCAAAACGAAGAGCGGGAAACCTCGTCACATACCCCTTAACGCCGTCGCCGTGGCCGCGTTTGAGCGGCTGAAGGGGAAGGGGCAGGGGAAGCACTCACCCGTGTTCCCGAATGCGTCTGGGGAGCCGGTGAGTGGTCCTCGTGGCTGGTTCGAGGAAGCGGTCACACGAGCGAAGCTGGCCGACTACACCTGGCATTGCAACCGGCACACGTTCATCTCACGCCTGGTGGTGGCGGGTGTCGATATCCGCACTGTCGCTGAGTTGGCGGGTCATGCGACAATCCAGATGACCATGCGTTACGCTCACCTGGCTCCGTCTCATACCGCGTCGGCAGTGGATCGCCTACTGGCACCACAACTGACACCGGCAGTTTCTGGGGTAGAGGGATAGACTGTAAGCAATTGATTCTAAACGTGCGAAAGTGGCGGAATTGGCAGACGCACCAGACTTAGGATCTGGCGGGGCAACCCATGGGGGTTCGAGTCCCCCCTTTCGCACCAGAAACTTGTTTCACAACTTACGCCGCAACAAACTCTCCTCGCTGGATCTCGCCCGGCGATATTTCATCCACATAGCACCAGACCCAATATTCGCGCGGCTCGATCGAACGGATCAGTGGATGCTTCGTCGCGTGAAAGTGCTTTGTTGCGTGCTTGTTTTTTGAGGAATCGCAGCAGCCTACGTTGCCGCACTCCAGGCACAGCCGCAGATGGACCCAGCGATCGCCCAGCTTCACGCACTCTTCACAAACATGAATGGTTGTAGTTTTTATCTTGATGGTTCCCAGATGTGAACATTCCTCCGCCATTGCCAATCCTCCTTCGCCTTTTGATTCACCCGGACCGATTACCTAGGCCGACCGCTCCAGGGCGCCACGATCCCATTGCCCAAAACGCGCCGCGGCCTGATAGGTGCTCCGGCAAAACTCCAGCAGCGCACGGCTTGGCGAGGCACTCGTCCGCACATCGTCGTACATGAGCAGAAACTCTCCCAGCCCCGTGTCCCACTTCGCCGCTTCGGGACGAACGCGCGCCTCGGCGAACCCCGGGGGAGCCGGCGCTGCATAAGAATAGAAGGCCGCACCCGGAACGTTGCCGCCGCCCGGCCAGAAGCCTACGCTGCTGACCTCATGCGAATAGGCTTCGCGGGTGATCAGGTCCGCTCCGGGGCGCTCGGGGGCCTTGCGGCCCGAGAATCGCGTCACAGCAAGATCGAAACTCCCCCAGAAGAAGTGGACCGGGCTCGATTTGCCGATGAACTCCGAGCGGAAGTCCTGGAAGACCGCGTCCACGCTCAGCAGAATCCGCCAAAATTTCTCAACCATCACAGGGTCGTAGGCCGCATGCACGGTGTCCTGATCGAAGGGGATGGGATCGGGCACCTCGACGGGCATGTGCCAGATGGTCACGTCGATGCCTTCGCCGCGCAGCATTGCCATGCACGACCGGTAGAAGTCGGCGACGGTCTGCGGTTTCAGGGCGAGGGTTCGGATGGTGCCTTCGCTGGTTTCAAGCACTAACTGGTGGGCCAGAAAATCGAAGCGCAGCTCGAAGGCCCGTGCGCCGTAAGGAATGCGCGAGGTCGTCAGCCCGCGCGCNNACTTTGCCGACGATCTGCGTCCACATGTGCAGGGTCGCGCAGGTGTCCTTCCAATCGTCGAGCGGCAGCGGCGGCCAGCAGCCGGGATCGTCCGGCAGCGCAATCTTTCCCATTGGGTCCTTCCTCTCTTTCGAGAGTTCTCCTAATAGATGTTGTGAGCAGAAAACAGATCTGACTCTCGCGTCAACTTTCTTAGACGAGAGCCCCATCATATCCGCCGAAGACGGACTCCGCCTGAACGGCGAGTCCTTTCAGGCCAGAATCGGCACGCCCGCAAATTCCGTCTGAATTTTCGCCTTCCACTCCCGCGGGCCGGTCTCGTGCACGGAGGTTCCCTGCGCATCGACAGCCACCGTCACCGGCATATCCTCAACCTGGAATTCGTAGATCGCCTCCATGCCCAGGTCTTCAAACGCGACGACACGCGCCGCGCGGATCGCTTTCGACACCAGATACGCCGCGCCGCCGACCGCCATCAGATACACGGCGTGATTGTCGCGGATTGCCTCTACGGCCGCCGGGCCCCGCTCGGCCTTGCCAACCATCCCCAGCAGCCCGGTCTGCTCCAGCATCTGACGGGTAAATTTGTCCATGCGCGTCGCCGTAGTGGGTCCAGCGGGGCCCATGATTTCCTCGCGCACCGGATCCACCGGCCCCACGTAATAGATGAAGCGATTGGTGAAATCCACCGGCAGCTTCTCGCCGCGGTTGAGCATGTCGGTCATGCGCTTGTGCGCGGCGTCGCGCCCGGTGAGCAGCTTGCCGCGCAGCAGGATCACTTCGCCCGGCTTCCACGTCGCAACTTCCTCGGGCGTCACGGTGTCCAGATTCACACGCCGCGCGGATGAGACGTCGTAGGTCAGTTCTGGCCAGTCCTTGAGTGACGGCGGATCGAGCGCCACCGGCCCTGAGCCATCGAGCACAAAGTGGGCGTGCCGCGTCGCCGCACAGTTGGGGATCATCGCCACTGGAAGATTCGCCGCGTGCGTTGGGTAGTCGCGGATCTTCACGTCGAGCACGGTCGTCAGGCCGCCGAGGCCCTGCGCGCCGATGCCCAGCTGATTCACCTTCTCGTAAATCTCGATGCGCATCTTCTCAAGCCCGTTCTTCGGACCGCGGTCGAGCAGCTCGCGCATGTCGATCGGATCCATCAGCGCTTCCTTAGCCAGCAGCATCGCCTTCTCGGCCGTGCCGCCGATCCCGATGCCGAGCATCCCGGGCGGACACCAGCCGGCGCCCATGGTCGGCACCGTTTTCAGCACCCATTCGACGATGGAATCCGACGGGTTCAGCATGGCAAACTTCGACTTGGCCTCGCTGCCGCCGCCCTTGGCCGCGACGATCACTTCGACCTCGCCGCCTTTCACCATCTCGATGCTGACAACGGCAGGGGTATTGTCGCGCGTGTTCCGGCGTGCGCCTGCCGGATCGGCTAGGATCGACGCGCGCAGCGTGTTGTCGGGGTTTTTGTAAGCCCGGCGCACGCCCTCGTCCGCCATTTCCTGGACGGTCATGGTCGCGTCCCAGCGCACATCCATGCCGATCTTCAGAAAGACGGTCACGATGCCGGTGTCCTGGCAGATGGGCCGGTGCCCTTCGGCGCACATGCGCGAGTTGACCAGAATCTGCGCCATGGCGTCCTTCGCCGCCGGCGACTGCTCGCGCTCGTACGCACGTGCAAGGCTGGTGATGTAATCCACCGGATGGTAGTAGCTGATGTACTGCAGCGCGTCCGCCACACTCTGAATGAGGTCTTCCTGCCTGATCGTCGCCATCGTTCGGTTCACCTGATCTCAGAGTAATCGAGTTGACGGCCAGGGACCCTGGTGCGGGCTGCGGTGGCACAGTACTACCGGTTCGACGAGCGAAACCAACGCGGGCGCCGGCGCATGCACCGCTCGGCTGTCCTACTACCTTTGGATCAGTCCATATCCCCTTCGCGTCATTAAATTTGCGACGCAAACTGCCGTTCTTTACTGTTCACCGATACCCGAGTGCGGTGGAGTCGTCGGTCTTCTATGGAACGCAAGCGCAAGATCACATCGCCGCTGGTGGGGAATGTCGCCATCACCAGTTCGGCTGCCTTCCTGGGCATCGCTCTTTCCGTCCATCTGCTGGCGGGTCGACTCGCTGCCGGAAACGGAGCGCATACGCTCGGGCTCTCCGAACTCAGTTCGGTGGGAATTGCCGCCGGCTGCCTGATGCTCGGTGCAACGTTCTGGCTTGCCGGGCGCCGCAGCCGCCGGTGGGAACTCGACCGCTACCTGCTCCAGGCCTTTCTTGACTACATTCCGGACAATGTCTTTTTTAAGGACCGCAAGAGCCGCTTTGTTCGCGTCAGCCGTGGAATGGCGAAACGTTTCGACGTGCCGGATGCCGCCGACCTGATCGGCAAAACCGACAGCGACTTCTTCAGCGCCGAGCACGCCGAGCAGGCCTTTGCCGACGAGCAAAGGATTCTCTCCACAGGCGAACCGCTGGTGGGTATCGAGGAGAAGGAAACCTGGCCGGACGGCCGCGAGGCCTGGGTGCTCACCACCAAGGTGCCGCTCTGCGATCGCGCTGGGCGCACGATCGGCACGATGGGCATTGCCCGCGATATCACGGACCGCAAGCAGGCCGAAGTTCGCATTTGCCACATGGCGCTGCACGACGAACTCACGGGTTTGCCGAATCGCGCGCTGCTGCACGACCGCCTGGTGCAGGCCATCGCGCTCGCCACGCGCAACTGCAAACGCGTTGGCGTGCTCATGCTCGACCTGGACCACTTCAAGTCGATCAACGACTCGCTCGGACATTACGTGGGGGACGCTGTGCTGCAGGAGGTCGCCCGGCGTCTGAGCGCCTGTCTCCGCGAAAGCGATACGGTTGCGCGGATCGGCGGTGACGAGTTCGTGATCGCGATTCCGCTTGCCGGTTCCAGCGACGAGATCCATCAGGCCGCACAGCGCGTCCAGGCCACGCTGAACCGGCCGTTCCGCATCGAGGGTCACGAGGTTCACATCGGCGGCAGCATCGGTATCTGCGAGTATCCCGCCGACGGAGAGCAGCCGGAAGTCCTGCTGCAGAACGCCGACTCCGCAATGTATCAGGCGAAGACTGCCGGCCGGGGCGCCTNNCGCCAGAAACTACAGAACGATTTGCGTTACGCACTGAAGCGCGGCGAGTTCTCACTTCACTATCAGCCGCTCGTTTGCACGGCCACCGGCGTCATCACCGGCGTTGAAGCGCTGCTGCGCTGGCACCATCCGGAACTCGGCTCGATTCCCCCCGGNNCAGTTCATTCCTCAGCTGGAGGAGCTGGGACTGATGGCGGAAGTGGGCAGCTGGGTGCTCAGGACCGCCTGCCGACAGAATGCCGAATGGCAGAGCCAGGGCATTCCTCCGGTGCGCATGGCCGTCAATCTCTCCGCGCAGCAGTTTGGCACCGGAGACCTGGTCAGCACCGTCGAAAGCATCCTGCGCGAGACGGGCCTCGACGCGCGATGGCTCGACCTTGAACTCACCGAGAGCCTGACGATGGACGAGTCCGAGGTCACCATCGCTGCCATGCGCAACCTGAAGAAGCTCGGCGTGAGCCTGTCGCTGGACGACTTCGGCACCGGGTGGTCGTCGCTCGGCTATCTCAGAAGATTCCAGTTCGACCGCATCAAGATCGACCGCTCGTTTATGCGCGACCTGGCCTCGCAACCCACCGCGGAAACCGTCGTCCGCAGCATCATCAACCTGGGTCACAACCTCGGCCTCACCTGCATTGCAGAAGGCGTTGAGACCCACCAGCAACTCGACTACCTGCAGAAGCAGATGTGTCCGGAGATGCAGGGATACCTCTGCAGCCCGGCTCTGCCCCCGCAGGAATGCTCCGAGCTTCTGCGTGCGCGCACCTTCGGTTTCTCCAGCGATCGTTCGCGGCTGGATGAGGACGACGACGCATCGAGCAGCGTTAAGCCCATAGCCTCCGTCGCGAATTAGCGAATCGGGCGCTCTCTGCGGGCTCCAGGGCTTCCGATCCGGCCGTAAGAAACCACTGCCCATTTCCGAACAATCCGGGCCAATTCCGGACATCGGCGAGTCCCTCCGCAGGGCATCATCGTCTCAGGAATCAATCTTTCGACGGCGCCCGGCCGCCGTCGGGACCGGCGCTACAATTGCTGATCCAAATTTCGGAGAGCTGCGCATGTCTTCTCTGCCCCAGGACCTTCGCTACGCCCTGCGACAACTCAGAAAGTCCCCCGCCTTCGCCGTCACGGCGATCATTACGCTGGGGCTGGGCATTGGCGTCAATGCTGCGATGTTCTCGGTGATCGAACAGGTTCTGCTGCGGCCCATGCCGTATCGCAGCGCCTCGCAGCTGGTCATGATCGCGCCGCATCCGCTGAATGGCGGCGGATTCGATCCCGCTTCCCTGCCCGACGTTCGTGACTGGAAGAGCCGCACGCACGTTTTCTCCGACATGGCCTGGTGGACGATCCAGGTCCCCACGCTGGGCGGCCGCGATAATCCGGAGCTGGTCGCGCAGATCAGTTCCAGCGCTAACTTGTTCGACGTTCTCGGAGCGCAGCCCGCCATCGGCCGCGGCTTTCTTCCCGAGGATGCGAAACAAAGTCGCGCCCAGGTCGTGATCCTGGGCGACTCCGTGTGGCACAAGGTCTTTCATGCCGACCGATCCATCATCGGACGCACGGTGCCCATCAACGGCGAGCCGTACACCGTGATCGGCGTGATGCCGCCCGGTTTCGAATTTCCCCAGACCACCGGCGATGAAATTTACTCGCCTCTGCCCAACGATCCCTCATTTGAGGATCGTGGCAACTCCTCGCTGTCGGCCGTGGCTCGGCTGCGGCCGGGCATCTCGGTCAGGCAGGCGCAGGAGGAAATCTCGGCCATCCATGCGCAACTGCTGCACGAGTATGCCAATGAGTCGACCGAGCCGGTGCGCGTGGAGTCGCTGCGCGACGTGGCAACCGACAATGTGCGCTCCGGCCTGTACGCGCTCGATGCCGCGGTCGCCGTGGTGTGGCTGATCGCCTGCGCGAACCTTGCCGGCCTGATGCTGGCGCGCGCCAACGCCCGCCGCCGAGAGCTGGCGATCCGCGGTGCACTGGGCGCGGCGAAATCGCGCCTTATCCGGCAATTCCTCACCGAGAGCCTGCTGGTCAGCCTCGCCGGCGGAGCTGCCGGGCTCGGCGCTGCCTGGGTTTCGCTGCGCATCCTCAGTCATTACCTCGCCAATGCGATGCCGTTTGGCGAACACATTCATGTCAATGCCGCCGTCTGCGCGGTCCTGATTCTCTTCTCGTGTCTCTCGGCAGTTCTCTTTGGCGTCGGCCCAGGTCTGTACGGCGCGAATCTGCCCATGCAGGAAGGCCTGCGCGACGGTGCCGCCGCATCGGGCACCAGCAGGAAGCATGCGCGCTGGCGCGATGCCCTGATCGTGGGCGAGATCGGCATGACGCTGGCGCTGCTGATCGCGGCGGGCCTGCTCATCCAGACGCTCTGGCAGCTCCGTCGCACGAACCTCGGCTTCTCCCCCGACCAGGTCGATGCCACTTCGATTTTCATGCCCACCCACGGCGCCTGGTGGGCGGGCGGCGACGCCAAGGCTCCGAGCATCGTCACCGGCTTTTACGATCCGCTGCAGGAGAAGCTGCGCCACACGCCCGGCATTCAGTCCGTCGGCTTGTCTACCATCCGCCCCTTCACCTCGAACCACTTCACCCTCGATATCTGGCCCGCGGATCAACCCCAGCCGTCCAAACAAGATGTCGGGGGTGCCGCCGTGCGCGCCAGCAATGCCGACTATTTCCGCACCATGGGCATTGCCATCACCAGCGGCCGCGGTTTCCAGGAAACCGACCATGCCGGCGCTCCGCTCGCCGCTGTTGTCAACCAGGAATTCGTGCGGCGTGTGCTGCACGGCCGCAGTCCCCTGGGCACCCGGCTCAAGTGGGATGATGACAACAAGGCACTCACCGCCACGATTGTGGGGACCATTGCCGACGTTCACCAGGATTCCGTGCGCGCCGCATCGGCCCCTGAAATCTACTTCGATCTCGAGCAGCTCGTCCCCGGACAGGACATGTACTCGATCCTCGCCGGCTTCCACATGGATATCGTGGTGCGCACCCATCTGGCTCCTGAAGTGGCTTTCCGGGCCGTCCGCGACGCCGTTCATGAGCTGAACCCGAACCTGGCTTTCGCCGACCAGACCACGATGCAGCAGGTGGTCGATAACTCCCTCGGAGGACAGACTCTGGCCGCCCGTCTGCTGGCCATCTTTGGGTTCGTTGCCCTGCTCATCGCAGTGGCGGGTATCTACGGCCTGCTTGCGTACTCGGTCAGCCAGCGCACCCGCGAACTCGGCCTCCGCATTGCTCTGGGCGCGCAGCGCGAAAACATCCTTTGGCTGGTCCTGCGCCACGCTCTCGTTTTGCTGGCGGTCGGCATGGCTGCGGGCCTCGGTGTTGCCTGGGCGGGCAGCAGCGTCCTGCGTTCGTTTCTTTACGGAGCCTCCGGCTGGGACGCTGCCACGATTCTGCTGGTCGTATTGACCTTGGGTCTTTGCGGACTCGCAGCCAGCTACCTGCCGGCTCGGCGCGCGGCGAGCGTCGATCCTATCGAAGCCCTGCACACGGAATAAACCGTGCGTTTGTAACCACTGTTGTTACACATTGGGAGAAACCACGATGTCCACCCTCGCACAGGATCTTCGCTTCGCGCTCCGGCAGCTCCGCAAATCGCCTGGATACGCCGTTGTGGCCATCGTCACCCTGGCTCTCGGCATCGGCGCCAACACCGCCATCTTTCTGCTCACCTGGTCGATCCTGCTCAGGAGCCTCCCCGTCCCGAATCCCGGCGAACTGATCCGCTATACCTTCCGCAAAGGCGAGAGCGAAATCGGGCTTTCCTACGGGCAATACCAAGCCCTGGAGCAGCGACAGGAAGTCGCAACTGGATTATTCGCGTGGAGCGACGGCGACGCTGTTTTGCAGCGCGAGGGCCAGTTGGAGAAGATTCCCATCGCCATGGCCACCGGCCCGGTCTTTAGCGTTCTCGACATTCGACCGGTGCTCGGCCGCGGGTTCGAGTCTCGGGCCGGCGAGCCCGGCGCGCCCTATCAGCCCGAGGCGCTGATTTCCTGGGATTACTGGCAGAGTGCCTTCCATGCCGATCCTGCGGTCATCGGCCAGACCCTCCAACTCAAAGACGCTTTTGTCCCGGAGGGCGGCAACGTTTACATTGTGGGCGTCCTGCCCCAGGGGTTCACGGGAGTCCAGGCTGGGCAGAGTCCGGACGTGCTGCTTCCTCTTTCCTTCGAGCATGTGCTGCACAAGAACGCCATGATCGACAACCTTTCCGGGTCCTTTTGGCTCACCGTCATGGGCCGCTTGCGCCCGGGAGAGAGTGTCCGTCAAGCGCAGGCCAATCTGGCCTCCATCCGGGAGAACCTCAACGAGGCCGCCGATCCGTCGCATCGTTTCCTCAACGGCGGCTTCTTCTCAGGCTACCAGCTCGGCGTCGAGTCCGGGCGGAGTGGCCGTTCCTGGCTTCGTTTTCGATTCAGCAAACCCCTCCTCGCTCTTGAGGCCCTCTGCGGTCTCATGATGCTCCTCTGTGGCGTCAACATCGCTCTTCTGGTGCTCTCGCGTGTCAGCGGACGACTGCACGAATTCGCGATGCGCAACGCTCTGGGTGCGACGCGCGGCCGGCTCATGTCACAGGTGCTCACAGAAACTCTGTTGCTCGGCATCGCGGGCCTTCTCGGCGGTGGAGCGGTCGGCCGGGAGCTGGCCCGGCTGCTGGTCAATATGATTGCCGAACCAGGATCCCCCACAGAAGTCCATCTCGATGCGGGTGCGGCGGTCTTTCTCTTCGCCGCGACCATCGGTGTTGGCGCTGCTCTGCTCGCTGGATTGTGGCCGGCATGGCGCGCTTCCAGCCGTGCAAACGCTCTCGACCTGCGACTGACAGGTTCCGGCCGATCCACCGCCAACATCGGCCGCTGGATTCTGCCCGTGCAGGTGGCGCTTGGCGTGGCGCTGCTCAACGCGGCTCTCCTGCTTGGCGGCACGTTACTGACGTACCTGCATGAGCACTCGGGCTTTGCCGCAGACCGTGTTCTGATGGCCGAACTCGATTTCAGCAATGTGGGTATGGCGCGGGCCGATCAGACGGTCCGCAACGTCGAGTTCCTCCAGCAGGTGCAGGCCACACCCGGCGTACAGTCGGCTGCTCTCATGTTTCTGGCCCCCATCTCCGGTGGATTTTCGGTGAGTGACTACTACACACGCGACACGAAGGGAAATCTCCACGTCAATGAGCAAGTCTGGCCGCAGCCTGTTTCGATGGAGTACTTCCGCACGATGGGCACTCGCATCCTCCAGGGTCATGGTTTTACCGCCGCCGATCTCTCCGGCGACCCCACCTGTATCCTCAGTGCCGGAGCCGCGGCATATTTCTTCCCCGGCCAGTCCGCGCTCGGCCGTTTCCTGAACTCAGGCAACGGAACCGAAAAGCCCGAAGACCGGGTGGGCTGCCGGGTCATAGGTGTCGCGGAAGACGCGCGCCTTGCCAGCCTTCTCCAGCCCTCTCCGCTAACCGTCTACCTGCCCCTGGAAGCCGAAAAGCGTCCCACGTCCTACATAAACATCGCGGTACGCGCCGCGAGTCCACGAATGGCAGCCACCGCCATTCGCGAGGCGTTTGCCCATATTTTTCCCGGAACGCCGCAGCCGCGCACGTGGCTTTTCCGTGACGCCATCAACTACAACCTGAGCCAGCAACGCCTGCTCTCCAGCGTCTCCGGCGGATTCGCGCTGCTCGCCCTCGCCCTTGTCGCCACGGGCCTCTACGGAATCCTCTCGCGCTCCGTCACCGAGCGGCGCCGCGAGATCGGCATCCGCATGGCGCTCGGCGCGCGCCGCCAGCAAATTGTTTCGACCCTGGCGCGCGCAGCCGCGCTGCGTATCCTGATCGGTGCCGTCGCCGGCGCCACTCTGGCTGCTGCCGCCGGCCGATTCCTGCTGTCTCTGCTCTTTGGGGTGAGCGCAGGCAGTCCGCTCATTGCGCTGGCCACGCTGGCGGTGTTGCTGGCGGTGCTGACCGTCGCGTTTATTTTCCCGGCGGGACGCGCGGCCTCCGTCGATCCCATGGAGGCGATCCGCGACGAGTAACGGCGTTAACAGGAGCAACTTCAGGCTACTGGCTTCCAGCTTCAGGCTCTCTCGCACCCTTCGCTGTCGCTGCTTCATCTAACGCAGCGTGTCTCTTCCGGTTTCCATTCTCGACCTGGTTGGCATGCGCCCCGGCGAGCTGCCCGGACCCGCCATCGCGCGCTCCGTCGACCTCGCCCAGCGCGCTGAAGCGTGGGGCTACCAGCGTTTCTGGCTGGCCGAGCATCACTCCATCGCCGGAATCGCCTGCTCCGCAACCTCGGTCCTGATTGGCCACATCGCAGCGGCTACGAAAACGATCCGCGTCGGGAGCGGTGGAGTGATGCTGCCCAATCATGCCCCGCTGGTCATTGCCGAGCAATTCGGCACCCTCGCCGCCATCTACCCGGATCGCATCGACCTCGGTCTGGGCCGCGCGCCCGGCGGCGACTTCCACACCCTGCGTGCTCTGCGGCGCGACCATCACCAGTCCGGCGACGACTTTCCTGCTCTTCTTGAAGAACTACGCGCCTATCTCGGACCCGAACGCCCCGGCCAGGCCGTCAAAGCGATTCCAGGACAGAACACGAACGTCCCCATCATTCTGCTGGGCTCGAGCGATTTCAGCGCGCAGCTCGCCGCGCAGCTTGGACTGCCCTTCGCGTTTGCGGCGCACTTNNTGCGCCTCATCCGCAGCCAGCCTGTCGAGCTTCTGCCTCCGGTCGATTCTATGGATACGATCTGGCAGGACTGGGAAGCGGCAGTCGTCGAAAGCAAGCTCCGCGCCGCCATCGTCGGTTCAAGTCAGACCGTCAGGGATGGACTCGACTCCCTTGTCGCTGCAACGGGCGCCGATGAGGTCATCGTCGTCACCGATACATGGGAGCATGCGGACCGGCTGGAATCGTATCGCCGGGTGGCGGAGATCGCAGCCGCCATTGAAATGAAGTCTGCCGCTGCGCTCAGGGTCTGACGCCAAAGGCGTCCGCTGCAAAGCGGAGCATCATGCGCACACGCGAAGGGGTGAGACAATAGCGAATCGTGAAAGGGTGGAGAGGCTAGAGCGAATCCGGCTGCGAAACCGGAGGAGCGATCTGGGTTTTGGCACGCTGTGCCGCTACTGCGCCCGCCTGGCGGAACAACTTCGCAAATGCGGCGCGGCACATTCCGTAAGCCACCAGAACTCCCAAAGCCAGCGAGGCGAGCGCCGCGCAAACCAGCATCAACGTGTTGATCGCTTCCTGCATATCCTCAATCCACTTCCCGTTCGGGGCGGGACACTTCACAACCGGTGATTTGGATGCTCCAAATCAGCATCCCGACAAATTCTTCCGATGTCATTCCTAACAGAAGGGGAGACACGTTGACCCGCTTTTCTGTTGGCGAATAAGATACGAAAGGAATCAGCTTTCCCGAAGTCTAGATGGAATGTCCCATTTTGCAACTGGCACTCCAGTGCTATCCGCATAACCGTCCATTTAGCCGACTTTCCGATTTACAATCCAGCTCTCCTGTGCTATGGCCATCACCCAAATCACCGTGCGCGGCGCCCGCCAGCACAATCTGCGCGACATCAACGTCCAGATTCCGCGCAACGCTCTTACTGTTGTCACCGGTCTTTCCGGATCCGGGAAGTCTTCCCTCGCCTTCGACACCATCTACGCCGAGGGCCAGCGTCGCTATGTCGAAACGCTGTCGGCCTACGCCCGCCAGTTTTTAGATCAGATCGAGCGTCCCGACGTCGATTCGATCGAGGGCCTCTCGCCGGCCATCTCCATCGAGCAAAAGACCACCAGCCGCAGCCCCCGCTCGACCGTCGGCACCATCACCGAGATCTACGATTACCTGCGCCTGCTCTATGCCTCGGTCGGCGTGCCGCACTGCCCGCGCTGCGGCCGGCCGATCTCCCGGCAATCGGCCGAGCAGATCGTCGAGCGCATTCTTGCTCTCACGCCCGGCGAGCGGGTCACGATTTACGCGCCCGTCGTTCGCGGACGCAAAGGCGAATTTAAGGATCTGCTCGACAAACTCGATCAGCAGGGGTTCCGCGCGCGCGTCGATGGCGAAATTCGCGACCTATCTGACCCGCCGAATCTTGAGAAGCGCAAGAACCACACCATCGAGGCCGTCGTCTATCGCGCCGTCCTCAAGCCTGGCATCGAGAAAAGCCTCCTCTCCTCGGTCGAAAAGGCGCTGCAGATGGCCCAGGGACTCGTCCTCGTCGCCACCCAGGGAGGATCCGGGACAGCCGAGCAGATCTACTCCTCCTCGATGGCGTGCCCCGACTGCGGTCTCGACATACCGAAGCTCGAACCGCGCAGCTTTTCCTTCAACTCCAGCTATGGCGCCTGCCCGGAGTGTCACGGGCTCGGCAGCATCTACGACTTCGACCCGGCGAAGATCATCACCGACTGGTCCAAGCCGCTGCTCGATGGTGCCCTCGGCCCCGGCTCCGGGTCGCAGTACCTGATCCGGCTCATCCATCTTGCGGCGCAAAAATACAAGATCGACCTGAAACTCCCCTTCGAGCAACTCACGCTGAAGCAGCAGGAACTGCTGCTCGTCGGACCGCCGCAATCCGAAGCGCCGCGCACTGGCTTTCACGGCATTCTCGCATATCTTCGCGATTCGCTCGAAGAGGCGCGATCGGACACCTATCGCGAGTGGATGATGCAGTACATGTCGGCCTCTGAGTGCCCGGCCTGCCACGGGCAGCGGCTGCGCCCGGAGTCGCTCGCCGTGAAAATCGATAGTATGTCCATCGCCGATTTCACAGCGCTTTCCATGGAGCGCTCGCTCGAACGTGCACGCGCCATCACCTTCACCGCGCGCGAGGCTCTCATCGCCGAACGCCTCCGCAAGGAAATCGTGGAGCGCCTGCAGTTCCTGAACGCCGTCGGTCTCAGTTATCTCTCTCTCGACCGCAGCGCCGCGACACTTTCGGGCGGCGAAGGCCAGCGTATCCGCCTAGCAACGCAGATCGGCTCACGCCTCCGCGGCGTGCTCTACGTCCTCGACGAGCCGTCGATCGGTCTCCATCAGCGCGACAATCAGCGGCTCATCCAGGCGCTCGAAGCGCTGCGCGATCTCGGCAACACCGTCCTCGTGGTCGAGCACGACGAAGAGACGATCCGACACGCCGACTATGTTCTTGACCTTGGCCCCGGCGCCGGCCGTCTCGGTGGCCAGGTGGTTGCCGAAGGGACGCCGGCCGACATCATGCACGCCCCGGCCTCGCTCACCGGCCGCTACCTCGCCGGCGAAATCTCCACGCTGCACCGCCTCGTTCCGCGCCCGCTTACCGGCAAATGGATCACCGTGGACGGAGCGCGCAGCCACAACCTCAAAGACATCGCCGCCAAATTCCCCGTAGGCATCATGACCGTCGTGACCGGCGTCTCCGGTTCCGGCAAGAGCACGCTGGTCAACGACATCCTGTACCGCGCTCTCGCCCAGGAACTTTATGGCTCGCGCGAGGCTCCGGGCGCGCACGGCAAAATCAAGGGCTTCGACCTGATCGACAAGGCGATCCGCATCGACCAGTCGCCGATCGGCCGCACCCCGCGCTCCAATCCGGCCACTTACACCGGCGTATTCACGGCGATTCGCGATCTCTTCGCGATGCTGCCCGAATCCCGCGAGCGCGGCTACAAGGCCGGACGATTCAGCTTCAATGTCCAGGGAGGGCGCTGCGAAGCCTGCCAGGGAGAAGGCCAGCGGCGCATCGAAATGAACTTCCTGCCCGACGTCTACGTTGAGTGCGAAGTTTGTAACGGNNTTCAACGGCTACTCCATCGCCGACGTGCTCGACCTGACCATTGAGGACGCGCTGCCTGTTCTGGGCGACATCCCGCAGGCGCGCCAGAAGCTGCAGACCCTGGTCGACGTCGGTCTCGGGTATATCCATCTTGGCCAGTCGGCCACGACGCTCTCCGGCGGCGAAGCGCAGCGCATGAAGCTGGCTCGCGAGCTTTCCAAACGCCAGACCGGCCGCACCCTTTATCTGCTCGACGAGCCCACCANNACCGTCATCATCATCGAGCACAATCTTGACGTCATTCGCAATGCGGACTGGATCATCGATCTGGGCCCCGAAGGCGGCGAAGGCGGCGGCCATATTGTCGCCGAAGGTCCTCCCGAACAGGTCGCCCGCATCCCCCATTCGTATACTGGGCAATTCCTGCGTCCCTTTTATTCTGGATTGAATGCGCCCGTCGCGAGCGATGGCGCAAAACTAGCCGCGAACGGAAGCCGGAGCCTGCGCGCGAAGTCAGCCAGAAAAGAGCCAGGAAAAGAGACCATTCAATGAGCGATACCCCTTTCGAGGCTCCGCGCGATCCGGAACAGATACACGAAATCCTGCCAGCCCCGCCGGAACCTCCGGGCTATCTCTGGCATCCCATGGAGCGTCCTGTACCGCAGCTGGAGCTGGCTCCTCCGCCTCCCGCTCCGCCGAAACTGATCCCCAACATCGGCCACGTTGTGGTCTTCCTGCTGCTGCTCATTCCGTCTTTTGTCGCCGGATTCCTCATCACGTTTTTCGCCCTGATGGTGATCGTTCACCCTCGCAACGCCGGGGCGCTCGCCCCTCTCATCCTGAAAAACGTAGCCTACGCCGTGAGCATGCAGGATGTCTGGTACGTCCTCCAGTGGGCGCTCGCCGCTCTGGTCTTTTCCCTTTGGTGGCATCGCTCCTTCTTCAAAGGCATCCACTGGAACTTCTCCACCGCTATGCGCCGATTTCTGCTCCTCGCCGGGCTCGGCGCCCTCACCGGGCTCGCCATCACGCTGGCCGGCAACTTCCTCCCTATGCCCAAGGATCCGGAGATCCTGAAGGACCTTACGACGTCTCGTGCGGGCGCATGGGCTCTGCTGGCTTTCGGTGTCACGCTGGCTCCGCTCACCGAGGAGCTCGCCTTCCGGGGATTCCTTCTTCCCAGCCTCGTGAACATCTTCCGCTGGCTTGAACGCAAAACTATCATCGGTCGCGATACCGTCAGCCTTATCGGAATCCCAATCTCCATCGTCCTCACCTCGATCCCCTTCGCGCTGATGCACTCCCCGCAGGTCTCCGGCTCGTGGGGGCCGGTCCTGCTCATCGGCTGTGTCAGCGTGATCCTCTGCATCGTGCGCCTCATGACGGACTCGGTCGCCGCCGGCGTCGTCGTCCACGCCTGCTACAACCTGACGCTGTTCTCGGGGCTCCTGTACCAGACGGATTGGTTCCGCCATCTGGAT
The DNA here is from genome assembly GCA_003152595.1 of Acidobacterium sp. Taxonomy (GTDB): domain Bacteria; phylum Acidobacteriota; class Terriglobia; order Terriglobales; family Acidobacteriaceae; genus Palsa-343. The sequence goes on along the minus strand of PMAM01000081.1, from coordinate 1,268 downwards.
AAGCTCAAGACCTAAGCCGCCATGTGCACGCCTCCGTAACTCCGTCGGTGAGTGAAAACACATCCTCCTCATGCCGACCAGCGCTACCCTGACCTCGTCATGAATGACATCGGCCGGCTGTTTCAGGCTTTCGTAGCTCCTGCCATTTTCTTTTCAGCTACGGCTCTCTTCATCCTCTCCATCAATGTTCGTCTCATGGGGATCGTGAGCCGGCTGCGGCAATACGTCCGGGCACGGCACGAGGCCGTGAAGAACGGCCACACGGCGGAAGCCGAAGCTTGCAGCGCGCAGATCGAATCGATGGAACAGCGCGCGGAGATGATCCGCCGCACTTTTCTGCTGAGCCTGGTCGCGCTGGTCGGCACCCTGCTTTCGTGCCTGCTGCTTGGCTTCGGCCTCTACTGGAAGCCGGCTGCGCTGGGCGCTGCCGCCGTGTTTGTCGCGGCTATGATTGCTCTCCTCGCCGGCGTTCTCTACTACATTCGCGAGGTCACGGTCGCTCTCAGCTCGGTGCGCCAGGAAGCCGAGGACGAACGCTTCGAGTTCCCGGAAACGCACTCGGAACTCCACGACGGCAGCATCTTCTAAATTCACCCGCAGCCCTTGTGGTCATTCGCGGCGCGGAGAGCCTGGTGCTCGGATCCCAGGCCCGTTGCCCTGCTATCCTCAACCCATCCATGCCAGCCTCTGCCAAGGCAGATCCGCATCACCCAGCCGCCATCCGCACCGCTGGTCTCGCGCTGTTGCTCCTTACCTGCCTGAACCTCTTCAATTTCATCGACCGCTACGTTCTGCCTGGCGTGCAGCCGCTCATCCAGCGTGAATTCCGGATCGACGATGCGCAGGCCGGGTTGCTGACCTCCGCCTTCTTCTTCACCTACATGCTCATTGCGCCGCTCACCGGATGGCTGGGCGACCGCCTGCCGCGCAAGCCGCTCATCGTCGCCGGAGCGCTGATCTGGAGCGCGGCCACACTGCTCACCGCCTTCGTGCACGACTATCACACGCTGCTCATCCGCCACGCCGCAGTCGGGATCGGCGAAGCGACGTTTTCTATCTTCGCGCCCGCGCTGCTCTCTGACTTCTACCCCGAAGAAGACCGCAACAAAATCCTCAGCATCTTCTACGTCACCATCCCGGTGGGCGGCGCGCTGGGTTATCTCATGGGTGGCGAACTCGGCGGCCACTTCGGTTGGCGCGTGCCGTTTTACGTCGCAGCCGCCCCCGGCGTTCTGATCGCTTTTTGCTTCTGGCTCTTCGTCCGCGAA